>NZ_PSRU01000014.1:0-160438 GCF_003000935.1 Escherichia sp. R1 | reverse complement strand
ATGCCGTTCTGGTTGATGAGATTGGTTTTACGTTCAGGGAGACAGATGTTTCTGATGACGGAGAACCAGAATACACGCGAAACGAAGGGTACTTTGTTAATATCCGTCTTCTTGACGATGGATTTGATGATTCCGTGTTCCGTGAGTGGGTGGTTACACCAGAGCGCCCGCTCAGGGAGTGGTTTTAAGGATAGCAGATGGATATCACGCCGATACTTCATGCAATTTGTGCTGTGGCGGTACAGGGGCTGGTTGGGTGCATTACCGGTGACTGGGCTTATGGTGCAGCCATTGCCTGTACGTTTTTTGTTGCCCGCGAATATACCCAGGCAGAATATCGCTGGATTAAGCGTTTTGGTGATGGTCACCGACATAAGATGCCGTGGTGGGGCGGTTTTGATCCGCACGCGTGGGATGTGGCAAGCCTGATGGATTTTGTGGTGCCGGTGGTGGCCTGTGCGGGATTGTATGGCTGTATGCTGATTTTTAGCTGAAAAAAAGGGAGCGCTCAGGCTCCCCAATCGGAAGAAATCGCTTGAAACGACAAGCTTGTTGTTACGCCCTCTAAGAATGTTATATAAAACATGCCATTGCCGTGATTATGATCGCGTTTAATAAAGAGGGGGTAGCCCATATTTTGCACGAGCGCGGTTGCATGCTTCATTCACGATGCCGTGTTCTCCGGACATCGGAAATTCTCTGCAGGTGGATGAGCGATGTTCATAAATGCTGCAGTAGGCATTGACTCCCGGTTGGCCGATCAGGGCCACACAGCGAGGATTTTTCTGGTTAGTGCCCTGCATGCATTGATGGTAGGGAGAGATTTGTTCTGTCATCGTTACGGGGATGGTGCCGCCAGCATCATCTGTTTCAACCCAGTAAAAAGAGACGCGGAAAAATGCACAACAGGCACCACACGTCATACATGGATTAGGATTGTTCATACTTTTATTGCTTTAGCATCAATGAGTTATTATTACAGATGTAACTGCAGAATTATGAATGGCATTCTGATATTTCTTTTATCATTTTGTTTACTTTTTATTTACTTTTGTAACTTGAAAAAGTGCTGTCTATGGTCAATTAATTATAATGCAATCTATGAATTGCAATCCCATAATTACTTTTAATGGTGACTACTATGACTAAATGTTCAAACCTTAGACAGCAGATTATGGATGATGTACAAAGAAGATATGGAGAATATCTTGATAAGGATAAAGTATCTTGTATTACAAGCAAGATAGCTGCGGCAGAAAATAAATACCCAGCAAAAACTACATTAGCTAGTGCAATATTTTATATAAAAGTAGACACTCAGATCACCAGTGAAGGTGGAAAACATTTTTCGGGAAATGCAGGAGGATTATCATCTCCAGGTGGTGGTGTGCTGTTTGGTGACTTATATACAGATGATTTGGATGATCTGTATACAAATACGGTTAGCTTCCAGATAACAATGACCCCTGTATTTTGTAGTGTATTGTTTTTTGATTCTGCATCAAATCTTTTGGGGCATTTCGAGGGAGGTGGTGTGTCAACAGTATCGGGTGTTGCAGGTGGCACAGGCTCGTGGTCCTGATGCTTTAAAATATAAATAGTGCAAAGTCAGACCCGGCTTTGTATTTATTAATGAATAACATTGTCGGGTCTGTATTAATAAAATAATCTGGTATAGAAAGTCGTTTCTGAGCTATTTAACAAAACAATGAGCAGAAAATTTTACTGAATAAACCCGGCATTCGAGTTTCTCAGACTTACTGCAGCATTTCATGAACGAACTCTTGCGCAGTATCTTTGTCTACGGCTCTTAAGATGGTGAGCCCATCATTGGTGAATTTTGACAATCGTGTGTACATTGTACTATCCGTTGTTTATGAAATGATCTATAAGGGAAGGGATAATCCTCTGCAAAACAAAAAAAGACTTTAAAAAAATCAAGCGGTTAAAAACACAGAGTAACTGTATAAAAAATCATCGCAAAAGGTTGTTTTTCCTTTTATAAACAGCTTGTTATTACATTTTTTATAATCTACCGGTCTGGTACATGGATATCGATACCGAAATCCAACGGCGCAGTGCTGCCTGCAGGGCGTTATTCTGACAACGTACGCCTTGACCCGTGGGTATTTATGTTCTCTGCGGGTTACCGCTTCTAATTTTTTACCATCAATAAACCGCCAGATGTTTTCTGGCGGTTTGTCTCAAATTAACTGCGCGTCGCCGCTTTCATCGGTTGTACAAAAGCTTTCAGTGCCGCCAGCATTTTCTCTGGCTCATTAATATGTTGCTCGATGATTTTAACGATGGCCGAACCAGAAATCGCGCCCGCAGCTCCTGCATCAATCGCGGCTTTTACCTGATCCGGGGCGGAAATACCAAATCCCTGCAATGGAGGCGCAGCGTTGTACTCTTTCAGCTTCGCAACCAGATGATTGAGGGGTAACGCGGCGCGGTTTTCTGCGCCGGTCACGCCCGCTCGCGACAGCAAATAGGTGTAACCACGACCGTAAGAGGCTATCTGGCGCAGCAAATCATCGTCGGCATTCGGCGGGCAAATAAAGATAGGTGCGACATTATGACGCAACGCGGCCTGGCGGAAGGGCGCGGACTCTTCCACGGGCACATCGGCAACCAGCACCGAATCGACGCCGACTTTCTCGCACTCGGCATAAAACTCATCAATGCCTTTGTTAAACACCAGGTTGGCATACATCAAAAGGCCGATGGGAATGGTCGGGTGCTTCTGGCGAATGAGTGCCAGCACCTCAAAGCACTGCGCCGGGGTTACTCCCGCCGCAAAAGCACGCAGTGTGGCGTTTTGAATCGTCGGGCCATCCGCCAGTGGGTCGGAGAAGGGGATGCCTAACTCCAGCGCGTCAGCACCGGCTTCAATTAGCGTATCGATAATTTTCAACGACTGCTCAATGCCCGGATCACCGAGGGTGACGAAAGGAACGAATGCGCCTTCTTTGCGCTCCTTCAACTGGGCAAACAGAGATTCGTAGCGTTCCATCAGATTTCCCCTCGTGCTTTCAAAATATCGTGAACGGTGAAGATGTCTTTATCGCCGCGACCGGAAAGGTTAACCACCAGTAGCTGCTCTTTTTCCGGATTTTCGCGCATCATTTTCAGCGCATGGGCCAGGGCGTGGGAGGATTCCAGCGCCGGGATGATCCCTTCATGCAGGCAAAGCGTTTTAAAGGCTTCCAGGGCTTCATCGTCGGTAATAGACACGTAATCAGCGCGTCCAGTGCTGTTGAGATACGCATGTTGCGGGCCGACGGACGGGAAATCCAGCCCGGCAGAAATGGAGTAAGACTCTTCAATTTGCCCGTCTTCGGTTTGCATCATCGGCGCTTTCATACCGAAATAGATGCCCACGCGACCATGTTTTAACGGTGCGCCGTGCTCGCCAGTTTCGATACCGTGGCCGCCAGGCTCCACACCAATCAGGCCGACGTCGGTTTCGTTGATGAAATCTGCAAACATACCGATGGCATTCGAACCACCGCCAACACAGGCGATAACGGCATCCGGCAGGCGACCTTCTCTTTCCAGAATCTGCGCTTTCGTTTCTTCGCCAATCATCCGCTGAAACTCACGCACAATGGTCGGGTAAGGATGCGGGCCAGCTGCGGTACCCAGCATATAGTGCGCGGTTTCATAACTGCCGGACCAGTCGCGTAGCGCCTCATTACAGGCATCTTTCAGGGTCGCGGAACCGCTATGTACCGGGATCACTTCCGCACCCATTAAGCGCATCCGGAAAACGTTGGGCGACTGGCGTTCAACGTCTTTGGCACCCATATAAATACGGCATTTCAGGCCGAGCAGGGCGCTGGCAAGGGCCGACGCCACGCCATGCTGACCGGCACCGGTTTCGGCAATAATTTCAGTTTTACCCATCCGCTTCGCCAGTAAAGCCTGACCGAGCACCTGGTTAGTTTTATGCGCGCCGCCGTGCAGCAAATCTTCGCGCTTCAGATACAGCGTGGTGTTCGTCCCGGCTGTAATGTTCTGGCATTTGGTCAGCGCGGTTGGACGCCCGGCATAGTTTTTCAGCAGGTCGTTGAACTGAGCCTGAAATTCAGGATCTTTTTGCGCGCTGACAAAAGCTTCTTCCAGCTGGCGCAGAGCAGGCATCAGGATTTGTGGCACGTACATGCCGCCAAACTCACCAAAATAGGGGTTAAGTAATGTTGTCATTGTTCCTTTCCTTAATATGCGCGCAGCGTCTGGAAAACCGAGGCCAAAAGACGTGCGTCTTTGATACCCGGTTGCGACTCTACAGCAGAATTAAAATCAAGCCCGGCGCAGCCGGTTTGTGCCGCTTCCACGCAGTTATCTGCGCCTAAGCCCCCCGCCAGCAGAACGTTGCCAAGCGATTGACCATTTAATAGTGACCAGTCGAAACGTTGTCCGCTCCCGCCCTGACCGTTGTCGAATACATATTTATCGATGTGCTGAAAATCGCGCGCGGGAAGAGTTTCACCGACACTTAAAGCCTTCCAGATGGCGACGTGTGCTGGCAGAGCCTCACGCAGAGTGTCGATATACAGCTGATCTTCATTACCATGCAGTTGCACTGCCGCCAGCGATAACACCTTAGCTTTGTCCACCACATCGGCAATATCGTGATTGCGGAACACGCCAACATACTGCAACGGTGCCGCAGCCATCACTTCCTGCGCCTGTTCAACGTTGACGCAACGCGGTGATGTCGCAACAAAAATCAGCCCACCGTAAATCGCGCCCGCGTCATAAGCTGCTTTAGCATCTTGTTCACGCGTCAGGCCACATACTTTATTCTCACCCAGCAACACCCGACGCACGGCGGCGTTCAAATCGTCATGGGCCATCAACGCCGAACCAATCAGAAAGCCGTTAGTGAAGTGGCTTAACTCGCGCACCTGAGCGTAAGTATTGATGCCGGATTCGCTGATTACCGTCACGTTGTGCCCCAGTTTCGGTGCAAGCTCGCGGGTACGGTTGAGATCAATCGACAAATCGCGCAGATCGCGGTTGTTGATGCCAACGACCTTTGCCCCCAATGCAATGGCGCGCTCCAGTTCCTCTTCATTACTGACTTCGGTCAGCACACCCATCTCCAGACTGTGCGCGACGGCTGCAAGCTGGCGATATTGTTCGTCATCCAGTACTGAAAGCATTAATAAGCAGGCATCGGCCTGGTAATAGCGCGCCAGATAGATCTGGTAAGGATCGATAATGAAGTCTTTACATAAAATCGGCTGCGGGGCGATTTGGCTGACGATGGGGAGGAAATCAAAGCTCCCCTGAAAATATTTCTCATCAGTCAGCACTGAAATTGCCGAAGCGTAATGTTTATAAATGGCAGCAATGCGTGCCGGATCGAAATCATCACGGATCACGCCTTTTGACGGCGACGCTTTTTTGCACTCCAGAATAAACGCCGTGCGTGCACCCTGTAGCGCATCATAAAAATGTCGCGTGCTCGGCTGAATCTCATTCTGAAAACTGGCCAGCGGTTGCTGCTGTTTGCGGGCTTCTACCCAAATCGCCTTGTCTGCGACGATTTTCGCTAAAACGGTTTGCATTATTTACCCTCGTGCCGCCAGTGCGGTGACTCTGTCGTAAGCGGAACCACTGCGCAGTACCTCAAGAACGGTTTGCGCATTGGCTTGCAGATCTTCATGGCCATGCAGGCGCATTAACATGGCGACATTCGCCGCGACGGCTGCTTCGTGAGCGGCGTCGCCTTTACCTTGTAACAAGCGTGTTAAAATGTCACGGTTTTCTTCCGGTGTTCCGCCTGCCAGTTGCTCCTGGTGGTAGGGTGTCAGGCCAAAATCTTCAGCGGTCAATTGATAGCTCTTAATTTCGCCGTCATGCAGTTCGGCAACGATTGTCGGCGCGTGTAATGAAACTTCATCCATCCCGCCGCTGTGCACCACCGCCGCGCGTTGATACCCCAGCACGCGCAAGGTTTCGGCAATCGGCAGCACCAGTTCCGGACTATAAACACCAATTAACGCCAGCGGCGGATGCGCCGGGTTAATCAATGGCCCCAGCACATTGAACAGTGTGCGGGTTTTTAGTTGCTGGCGAACCGGCATTGCATGGCGGAATCCGGTGTGATATTTCGGTGCAAAGAGGAAACAGACGCCTAACTCATCCAGCGCCTGGCGCGATTTATCGGCGTTCATATCAAGATTAATACCGAACGCCGCCAGCAGATCCGACGAGCCGGATTTACTGGAGACGCTACGGTTGCCGTGTTTCGCCACTTTCAGCCCGCAGGCCGCGGCGACAAACGCACTGGCGGTAGAAATATTGATGCTGTTACTGCCGTCACCGCCGGTGCCGACGATATCGGCAAACAGATAATCCGGGCGCGGGAACGGCGCGGCGTTTTCCAGTAGCGCGGTTGCTGCTCCGGCGATTTCGTTCGGGTGCTCGCCGCGAATTTTCATGCTCACCAGCGCCGCCGCCAGTTGTTCCGGTTTCAGTTCGCCACGTACCACCGCTGAAAACAGCTGGTGGCTTTCTTGTTGGCTAAGCGTCTGGGCCTGATACAGTTTTTCCAGAATCGGTTGCAGCGTGTTGGTTGGCTTTAGTTTCTGCTGCGCCCAGGCCAGCGTTTGTTCCAGCAGGCGAGCGCCCTGGGTAGTAAGAATGGATTCCGGATGGAACTGGAATCCACAAACGCGATCCGCATCATGACGCACCGCCATCACCATGCCATTAAAATGGGCGTTGATGGTTAAACCGGCCGGAATATTACTGCCAACCAGCGAGTGATAACGCGCCACTGGCAGCGGGTTTGTTAATCCGGCAAACATCGCCTGACCGTCATGTTCAATGCTCGACGCTTTACCGTGAAGAATTTCGCCCGCCTGACCGACATAGCCCCCGTAAGCTTCGACAATCGCCTGATGTCCGAGGCAAATGCCAATAATTGGCAGCTTGCCACGCAAGCGGGTGAGGAGTTCCGGCATACAACCGGCTTCGCTCGGCACACCGGGGCCAGGAGAAAGCATCAGCACCGGATTGCTCATCGTCGCCAGGCGTTCAATTAAGGTCTGCGCCGGAATATGGTTGCGGTAAATCACCACGTTATGACCATTGCTGCGCAACTGATCTGCCAGGTTGTACGTAAAAGAGTCGATATTATCGAGCAGCAGAATGTCAGCCATTAGAACGTCTCCTGTGCATGATGCGCGGTGGCAATAGCGCGCAGTACAGCGCGGGCTTTATTACGGGTTTCGTCTGCTTCCGACTGCGGAACAGAATCAAGGACTACGCCAGCACCGGCTTGCACGGTGGCGATACCGTTTTCCACCAGCGCCGAGCGGATCACAATGCAGGTGTCGAGATAGCCATGCGCGGTAAAATAACCTACCGCGCCGCCGTAGCTGCCGCGTCGACGACCTTCTGCTTCGGCAATTAACTGCATAGCGCGTACTTTCGGTGCACCGCTTAACGTCCCCATATTCATACAGGCGCGGTAAGCGTGCAGGGCGTCGAGATCGTGGCGCAGCTCACCAACAACGCGGGAGACCAGGTGCATCACGTAAGAGTAACGGTCAACTTTGGTGAGATCGGCGACGTAGCGGCTGCCGGGTGTGCAAATGCGTGCCAGGTCATTACGGGCGAGATCCACCAGCATCAGATGTTCAGAAAGCTCTTTATGATCGGTACGCATCTCCAGTTCGATGCGGCTGTCGAGGTCTCTATCCAGTGAACCATCGGCACGACGACCGCGTGGACGTGTTCCGGCAATCGGGTAAATCTCAATCTGGCGGCTGGTGGCGTCATACTTGAGCGAACTTTCCGGCGACGCGCCAAACAGGGTGAAATCATTATCCTGCATAAAAAACATGTACGGGCTGGGATTACTCTTTTTCAGCACGTAATAGGCCGCCAGCGGTGACGGGCAGGGCAGAGAGAAACGGCGAGATGGCACCACCTGGAAAATTTCTCCGGCGCGAATCGCTTTTTGCAACAAACGCACTACGCCACCGAACTCTTCATCGCTCTGGTTACATTCACAACGCATATGCGGCACGGAAACCACCGGCAGCGGCGGCGCGGCTTCGGTCAGTTGCTGACGTAGTTCGTTCAGGCGAGCAGTGAGACGTTGTTTTTCTTCTTCATTCGGAGCAAACAGGCTGGCCTGAATACGGGTGCTTTTTTTCTGATGGTCAATCACCATCAGCGTTTCAGCGAGATAAAAACAGAAATCAGGGCAGCTATTTTCCGCTGACAGTTGCGGTAAATTTTCAAATCCCGCCACAAGGTCATAAGAGAACAGGCCGCCGAAGAACATTGCTTCTCGTTCTTCCTTCGGTACATTCAACAGATTCTGTAATAAGCGGAAAGCGTCAAAAACCGAAAGGGAGCATAAGCGGGCGTCTTCATCCAGCAGTGGACTGACAGGCGGGAAGCGCAGTACGCGGCAGTTTGGTGATTGTTCATTTTCCACACCCGCAGGCAAGGCGTTATCCAGTAGTGTCAACAGGGCTTCTCCATTGCCGGAAAGCGCCTGGATTGTGACAGTGTCACTTAATGCTGTAATGCGCAGCGCACTGTCTACCAGCAGCAGGCTTTTTAAATCATCTTTGCTGTCGATATCTGCGGATTCCAGCAGCAGCGTTGCCGGACGATCCCCACACAACTGGTGAAAAAGCGCAGTCGGGTTGTCGCGATAAGCGCCTTTGCAGGTTAGCAGTTCGAGAGTCGGTTTTTGTGTTTGCATTGTTATTCTCTAATTTTGTTCAAAAAAAAGCCCGCTCATTAGGCGGGCTGGGTATCTGATTGCTTTACGCATGGTGAATACACTGCCCGTTTCAGGAAGTGCGCCACCAACCTTTCAGTACGAAAATTGCTTTCATTGTCGATACCCTTTTTACGTGAACTTGCGTACTAGTTAACTAGTTCGATGATTAATTGTCAACAGCTCATTTCAGAATATTTGCCAGAACCGTTATGATGTCGGCGCAAAAAACATTATCCAGAACGGGAGTGCGCCTTGAGCGACACGAATTACGCAGTGATTTACGACCTGCACAGCCATACCACAGCTTCCGATGGCTGCCTGACGCCAGAAGCATTGGTGCACCGTGCAGTCGAGATGCGCGTCGGCACCCTGGCGATCACCGACCATGACACCACAGCTGCAATTGCACCAGCAAGAGAGGAAATTTCACGTTCGGGACTGGCGCTGAATCTTATTCCTGGTGTGGAAATTTCCACGGTCTGGGAAAATCATGAAATTCATATTGTCGGGCTGAATATTGATATTACTCATCCGCTAATGTGTGAGTTCCTCGCGCAGCAGACAGAACGGCGCAATCAGCGGGCGCAGCTGATTGCCGAAAGACTTGAAAAAGCGCAAATACCTGGGGCACTGGAAAGCGCGCAACGACTGGCGCAGGGCGGTGCGGTGACGCGCGGTCATTTTGCGCGTTTCCTTGTGGAGTGCGGAAAAGCCAGTTCAATGGCGGATGTCTTTAAAAAGTATCTGGCGCGCGGGAAAACCGGATACGTTCCGCCACAGTGGTGTACAATAGAGCAATCTATTGATGTCATTCATCATTCTGGCGGTAAGGCGGTGCTAGCTCATCCTGGGCGGTACAATCTTAGTGCTAAATGGCTGAAAAGATTGGTTGCGCATTTTGCCGAACACCACGGCGACGCGATGGAAGTCGCGCAGTGCCAGCAATCGCCCAATGAACGCACCCAGCTGGCGACACTTGCGCGTCAGCATCATTTATGGGCATCACAAGGATCTGATTTTCATCAGCCATGCCCGTGGATCGAACTGGGTCGTAAACTCTGGCTGCCCGCAGGCGTTGAAGGCGTCTGGCAGCTATGGGAACAGCCGCAGAACACCACAGAGAGGGAATTATGAGCCAGTTTTTTTATATTCATCCTGATAACCCGCAGCAACGCCTGATCAACCAGGCGGTGGAGATCGTGCGTAAAGGCGGGGTGATTGTTTATCCAACTGATTCCGGCTATGCGCTCGGCTGTAAAATTGAAGATAAAAACGCGATGGAGCGTATTTGTCGTATTCGCCAGCTGCCGGACGGTCACAACTTTACCCTGATGTGTCGCGATCTTTCTGAACTCTCGACCTATTCATTTGTCGATAACGTTGCGTTTCGTTTGATGAAAAACAACACGCCAGGCAACTATACCTTCATCCTGAAGGGGACGAAGGAGGTGCCACGCCGTCTGTTGCAGGAAAAACGCAAAACCATCGGTATGCGTGTGCCGTCTAACCCGATTGCGCAGGCGCTGCTTGAAGCATTGGGCGAACCGATGCTTTCCACTTCGCTAATGCTGCCAGGCAGTGAATTTACCGAATCCGATCCGGAAGAAATTAAAGACCGTCTGGAAAAACAGGTGGATTTGATTATTCACGGCGGCTATCTCGGGCAGAAACCAACAACGGTTATTGATCTCACCGATGATACGCCGGTCGTGGTGCGTGAAGGCGTAGGTGATGTGAAGCCTTTCTTATAACAAATTGCGTTCCACGGATGGAAGATGATGGCAGGGATATATCGCTGCATTTTGCTGTTGATAGTTGGGCTTTTTTTCTCTTCGTTGAGTTATGCGAAAAACACGGAGATCCCTTCTTATGAAGAAGGGATCTCGCTCTTTGATGTTGAAGCCACTCTGCAACCGAATGGGGTGCTCGACATCAAAGAGAACATTCATTTTCAGGCGCGAAATCAGCAGATTAAGCACGGATTTTATCGTGATTTACCGCGACTCTGGATGCAGCCTGATGGGGACGCTGCACTGCTGAACTATCATATTGTTGGCGTCACCCGTGATGGTATTCCTGAACCCTGGCATCTTGACTGGCATATCGGGTTAATGAGTATTGTCGTGGGCGATAAACAACGTTTCTTGCCTCAAGGCGACTATCATTATCAAATTCATTATCAGGTTAAAAATGCTTTCCTGCGTGAGGGGGATTCTGATCTGCTAATCTGGAACGTGACCGGTAACCACTGGCCGTTTGAAATTTATAAGACCCTATTTTCACTCAAGTTGCCTGATATTGCGGGTAATCCATTTAGCGAAATCGATCTCTTTACTGGAGAAGAGGGCGACACATATCGAAATGGCCGCATCCTTGAGGACGGAAGAATTGAATCTCGCGATCCGTTTTATCGTGAAGATTTCACGGTCCTCTACCGCTGGCCTCACGCATTACTTGGTAATGCCCCGGCTCCACAAACGACGAATATTTTCAGTCATCTTCTTTTACCCTCAACGTCATCGTTGTTAATTTGCTTTCCGAGTCTGTTCCTGGCGTGTGGATGGTTATATCTCTGGAAGCGCAGGCCGCAATTTACGCCGGTAGATGTGATTGAAACCGATGTCATTCCGCCAGATTACACGCCCGGCATGTTACGTCTTGATGCGAAACTGGTTTACGACGATAAAGGTTTTTGCGCCGATATCGTAAATCTGATTGTGAAAGAAAAAATTCATCTGGAAGATCATTATGACAAGAACCAGCAAATCCTGATTCGTGTTAATGAAGGCGCGACCAGAAATAATGCGGTATTACTGCCCGCAGAGCAGTTATTACTGGAAGCGTTATTTCGTAAAGGCGATAAGGTCGTTCTTACGGGGAGACGCAACAGAGTCTTACGCAAGGCATTTTTACGGATGCAGAAATTTTATCTGCCGCGTAAAAAGTCTTCGTTTTACCGACCTGATGCGTTTTTGCAATGGGGCGGAATGGCAATATTGGCGGTCATTCTCTACGGTAACCTGAGTCCCGTAGGCTGGGAAGGAATGAGTCTGGTAGGCGATATGTTTATTATGATCTGCTGGCTTCTTACTTTCTTATTTTGTTCCCTTGATCTTTTGTTTGCCCGCGATGATGACAAGCCTTGCGTTAATCGTGTCATCATCACTTTGTTTTTACCACTGATTTGTTCAGGTGTGGCTTTTTACTCTCTCTACATCAATGTCGGAGATGTATTCTTTTACTGGTATATGCCAGCGGGTTATTTTAGCGCGGTTTTCCTGACCGGTTATCTCACTGGCATGGGGTATATTTTTCTGCCAAAGTTTACCCAAACCGGGCAGCAACGTTATGCCCACGGTGAAGCTATCGTTAACTATCTTGCGCGTAAAGAGGCAGCAACACACAGTGGGCGGCGGAGGAAAGGGGAAACACGGAAACTGGATTACGCGTTGTTAGGTTGGGCTATATCGGCAAATTTGGGGAGGGAATGGGCGTTACGCATCGCCCCTTCGCTTTCTTCGGCGATTTGCGCTCCAGAGATTGCCCGTAACGGCGTTTTATTCTCATTACAGACGCACCTGAGTTGCGGGGTCTATACCAGTTTGTTGGGGCGGAGCTATTCTGGTGGTGGTTCTGGCGCTGGTGGCGGAGGCGGTGGTGGCTGGTAATCAAGCTGATGTTAATCGAAACAAGCTTTAACCATAAAGATAGTGTAGTATGTTGCGCCTCAAAGCCAGGCAAGTTAAAACGTCGAGTCGTTTACTTAAGGCCTGAAGAGTTCAAACAGACTTTACTATCAGTGAGTCAGATGTAAGTTCTGACTCATTGTTGCACAAAAGCATATCAGACGCCTGGGAAGGCGACACCAAAAGGAAGCTCTATGAGCGAAAAGCTACAGAAAGTGCTGGCGCGTGCCGGCCACGGTTCTCGCCGTGAAATCGAATCTATTATTGAAGCCGGTCGTGTGAGTGTTGATGGCAAAATTGCTAAACTCGGCGATCGCGTTGAAATTACCCCTGGACTGAAAATCCGTATCGATGGTCATCTGATTTCGGTACGTGAGTCCGCTGAACAAATTTGTCGCGTTCTGGCCTATTACAAACCGGAAGGTGAGTTGTGTACCCGTAACGATCCGGAAGGGCGTCCAACGGTGTTTGACCGTCTGCCAAAACTGCGTGGCGCACGCTGGATTGCCGTAGGTCGTCTGGACGTTAACACCTGTGGTCTGTTGCTGTTCACCACCGACGGTGAACTGGCAAACCGTTTAATGCATCCAAGCCGTGAAGTTGAACGTGAATATGCCGTGCGTGTATTTGGTCAGGTTGACGACGCGAAACTGCGTGATTTGAGTCGTGGCGTGCAGCTGGAAGATGGTCCGGCAGCCTTTAAAACCATCAAGTTCAGCGGCGGCGAAGGGATCAACCAGTGGTACAATGTTACTCTGACCGAAGGCCGTAACCGTGAAGTTCGTCGTCTTTGGGAAGCGGTTGGTGTGCAGGTGAGCCGCCTGATTCGTGTTCGTTACGGTGATATCCCACTGCCAAAAGGTCTGCCACGCGGTGGCTGGACGGAGCTGGACCTCGCCCAGACTAACTATCTGCGCGAACTGGTGGAACTACCGCCAGAAACCAGCTCTAAAGTCGCTGTAGAAAAAGACCGTCGTCGTATGAAGGCGAATCAAATTCGTCGTGCGGTGAAACGTCACAGCCAGGTGAGCGGCGGTCGTCGTTCTGGTGGACGTAATAATAACGGTTAATCAAAGTATGCCGGACGTCATATCCGGCATTTTTACAGATTAGTAATCAATCCCTATCTGCGCTTTTACACCGGCATCAAACGCATGTTTGATGGGGCGCAGCTCACTTACCGTATCCGCCAGTTCAAGAATATCCCGATGACAACCACGACCTGTGATAATCACCGTCTGTTGATGTGGACGTTCATTTAACGCCTGAATCACGTCTTCCAGTGGCAAATAATCATACGCTACCATATATGTCAGTTCATCGAGCAAAACCATATCCAGTGAGGAATCAGCCAGCATCCGCTTTGCATGTTGCCAGACTTCGCGGCAGGCGGCGGTATCAGACTCTCGGTTTTGTGTATCCCAGGTAAAGCCCGTTGCCATTACCTGAAACTCAACGCCGTGTGGCTCCAGCAGATTTCGTTCACCATTAGGCCAGGTGCCTTTAATAAACTGCACGACGCCCACTTTTTTTCCGTGACCAACTGCGCGTGTTGCCGTACCAAATGCCGCGGTGGTTTTGCCTTTTCCATTGCCGGTAAAGACGATGATAATACCGCGTTCATCCTGGGCCTGGGCCACACGAGCATCTACTTTTTCTTTCACTCGCTGCTGACGCTGTTGGTAGCGTTCATCACTCATTGGGAAATTCCTGGTTTACGGCCCGGTTGGGCGTCAAAGGTCATGCCGGTTTTACGGCGGCTGTCATCGCCCATCAGCCAGAGGTAGAGCGGCATGATATCAGCGGGGGTTTTAAGTTTCTGTGGATCTTCGGTCGGGAAGGCGCTGGCCCGCATTGCGGTGCGCGTACCGCCTGGGTTAATGCAGTTGACGCGCAGGCGCTGCTGATATTCATCGGCCAGTACCTGCATCATCCCTTCGGTGGCAAATTTCGACGCTGCATATGCGCCCCAGTTTGCACGCCCCTGACGTCCAACGCTTGATGAGGTAAAGACCAGTGAACCGGCATCCGATTTGAGTAATAAAGGAAGCAGTGCCTGTGTGAGCATAAAGGTGGCATTAACGTTGACCTGCATGACGTCCTGCCAGACCTGCGGATCTTGTTCGCTCATTGGGCAAACATCGCCGAGCAATCCGGCATTATGCAAAACACCATCCAGACGCGGATAATTAACGGCAATGCGCTGTGCCAGTTGTTGGCAATCTTCGGACGTGCAGGTTAGCAAATCGAGAATAAACCACTGTGGCTGACGTCCAATTTCTTCGTTTATGTGGCTGGCTACCTGACGTAATTTTTCTTCATTACGGCCCAAAAGAATCACTGTCGCACCATAGCGTGCATACGTCATCGCTGCTTCACGACCAATTCCATCGCTGGCTCCCGTCACCAGGATAATGCGATCATTGAGTAAATCTTGTTTTGGCTGGTAATGCATGGCTACTCCTCAACGACGTTGTCTGTCGCGCTGCCAGTGTACTTTATGACTTTGGGGCTTTATGCCTGAAACAGAAGGGCATTTCAATCAGCCTGGGGCGATAACACCGCAAAATGGATACTTTGTCATACTTTCGCTGCAATAACATCTCTGCGAGACGGCTAAACATGCCTGTTGTAAACTGTGAGCCAAAGCGTTGTTTAACCAAGGTGGGGACTCGTGGAATTGTTGTCTGAATATGGTTTGTTTTTGGCGAAAATCGTTACCGTTGTGCTAGCGATTGCGGCGATTGCCGCCATTATTGTCAATGTTGCTCAACGTAATAAACGCCAGCGTGGCGAGTTACGAGTCAACAATCTCAGCGAACAGTATAAGGAGATGAAAGAAGAACTGGCCGCGGCGCTGATGGACACTCATCAGCAAAAACAGTGGCACAAAGCGCAGAAGAAAAAGCACAAGCAAGAAGCGAAAGCCGCAAAAGCGAAAGCTAAACTGGGCGAGGTGGTAACTGACAGTAAACCCCGCGTCTGGGTGCTGGATTTTAAAGGCAGCATGGACGCCCATGAAGTGAACTCGCTACGTGAAGAGATAACGGCGGTACTCGCAGCATTCAAACCGCAGGATCAGGTTGTGCTCCGTCTGGAAAGCCCAGGTGGCATGGTGCATGGTTACGGGTTGGCGGCTTCGCAGTTGCAGCGTCTGCGTGATAAAAACATTCCTTTAACTGTTACGGTAGACAAAGTCGCTGCCAGCGGCGGTTACATGATGGCCTGTGTGGCGGACAAAATTGTTTCCGCACCGTTTGCTATTGTGGGTTCCATTGGGGTGGTGGCGCAAATGCCCAACTTTAACCGCTTCCTGAAAAGCAAAGATATTGATATCGAACTGCACACCGCCGGGCAGTATAAGCGCACGCTGACGTTGCTGGGTGAAAATACCGAAGAAGGGCGGGAGAAATTCCGCGAAGAGTTGAACGAAACGCATCAGTTATTTAAAGATTTTGTGAAGCGTATGCGTCCGTCTCTGGATATTGAACAGGTGGCAACGGGTGAACACTGGTACGGACAACAGGCAGTAGAGAAAGGCCTGGTTGATGAAATCAACACCAGTGATGAAGTTATTCTTAGCCTGATGGAAGGCCGGGAAGTGGTCAATGTACGCTATATGCAGCGTAAACGACTCATTGACCGATTCACCGGCAGCGCGGCAGAGAGCGCCGATCGATTGTTGTTACGCTGGTGGCAGCGTGGGCAAAAGTCGTTGATGTAAAAGACAAACGCGAGGATAAGACCTCGCGTTTTGCTTTAATCAACCAAGTGATATTTTTCTGAAAGCACATGGGCCAGGTGTTTGAACATATTAAACACCGCGGTGCTTTTGGCAGTTGGTAATCCTTGTTCATCTAAAAAGTAGTCGCCGGTAAATACCAGCACGCCATTACGCTGCGTGACGCCGGTGGCTTCAATCCCTGCGAGCGTATCCTCATGCTCACGAATGATTTTGTTGGCCTCTTTCAACAGCGTTTCGCGGTCGATGGGTTGAGTCTCTTTGTTCATTATTTACTCCTTAAACAAGGACATTAGTCTACGCCAGGCATGGCTTGCAGACAAATATACCACGCTGGTGGCAAGAGCGCCTTACTGGCAACTTTGGATTTTGCATGCTAATAAAGTTGCGTATCGGATTTTATCAGGTACAGTGTGACGCTTTCGTCAATCTGGCAATAGATTTGCTTGACATTCGACCAAAATTCCGTCGTGCTATAGCGCCTGTAGGCCAAGACCTGTTAACTCAGTCACCTGAATTTTCGTGAGCAGAGTCACGACAAGGGGTTGATATCCGCAGAGAGCGAGTCCATATCGGTAACTCGTTGCCAGTGGAAGGTTTATCAACGTGCGACGCATTCCTGGAAGAATCAAATTAGGTAAGGTGAATATGGGTAAAGCTCTTGTCATCGTTGAGTCCCCGGCAAAAGCCAAAACGATCAACAAGTATCTGGGTAGTGACTACGTGGTGAAATCCAGCGTCGGTCACATCCGCGATTTGCCGACCAGTGGCTCAACTGCCAAAAAGAGTGCCGACTCTACCTCCACCAAGACGGCTAAAAAGCCTAAAAAGGATGAACGTGGCGCTCTCGTCAACCGTATGGGGGTTGACCCGTGGCACAATTGGGAGGCGCACTATGAAGTGTTGCCTGGTAAAGAGAAGGTCGTCTCTGAACTGAAACAACTGGCTGAAAAAGCCGACCACATCTATCTCGCAACCGACCTTGACCGCGAAGGGGAAGCCATTGCATGGCACCTGCGGGAAGTGATTGGTGGTGATGATGCGCGCTATAGCCGAGTGGTGTTTAACGAAATTACTAAAAACGCGATCCGCCAGGCATTTAACAAACCGGGTGAGCTGAATATTGATCGTGTTAATGCCCAGCAGGCGCGTCGCTTTATGGACCGCGTGGTGGGGTATATGGTTTCGCCGCTTCTATGGAAAAAGATCGCTCGTGGTCTGTCTGCCGGTCGTGTGCAGTCGGTGGCGGTCCGCCTGGTGGTCGAGCGTGAGCGTGAAATTAAAGCGTTCGTACCGGAAGAGTTCTGGGAAGTCGATGCCAGCACGACCACGCCATCTGGTGAAGCGTTGGCGTTGCAGGTGACTCATCAGAACGACAAACCGTTCCGTCCGGTCAACAAAGAACAAACTCAGGCTGCGGTAAGTCTGCTGGAAAAAGCGCGCTACAGCGTGCTGGAACGTGAAGACAAACCGACAACCAGTAAACCTGGCGCTCCTTTTATTACCTCTACGCTGCAACAAGCTGCCAGCACCCGTCTTGGTTTTGGCGTGAAAAAAACCATGATGATGGCGCAGCGTTTGTATGAAGCAGGCTATATCACTTACATGCGTACCGACTCCACCAACCTGAGTCAGGACGCGGTAAATATGGTTCGCGGTTATATCAGCGATAATTTTGGTAAGAAATATCTGCCGGAAAGTCCGAATCAGTACGCCAGCAAAGAAAACTCACAGGAAGCGCACGAAGCGATTCGTCCTTCTGACGTCAATGTGATGGCGGAATCGTTGAAGGATATGGAAGCAGATGCGCAGAAACTGTACCAGTTAATCTGGCGTCAGTTCGTAGCCTGCCAGATGACCCCAGCGAAATATGACTCCACGACGCTGACCGTTGGTGCGGGCGATTTCCGCCTGAAAGCACGCGGTCGTATTTTGCGCTTTGATGGCTGGACGAAAGTGATGCCTGCACTGCGTAAAGGCGATGAAGATCGTATCTTACCGGCAGTCGATAAAGGCGATGCTCTGACGCTCGTTGAACTGACACCAGCCCAGCACTTTACCAAGCCTCCAGCCCGTTTCAGTGAAGCATCGCTGGTCAAAGAGCTGGAAAAACGCGGTATCGGTCGTCCTTCTACCTATGCGTCGATCATTTCGACTATTCAGGATCGTGGCTATGTGCGAGTAGAAAATCGTCGTTTCTATGCGGAAAAAATGGGCGAAATCGTCACCGATCGCCTGGAAGAGAATTTCCGCGAGTTAATGAACTACGACTTCACCGCGCAGATGGAAAACAGCCTCGACCAGGTGGCAAATCACGAAGCAGAGTGGAAAGCTGTACTGGATCACTTCTTCTCGGATTTCACCCAGCAATTAGATAAAGCTGAAAAAGATCCGGAAGAGGGTGGTATGCGCCCGAACCAGATGGTTCTGACCAGCATTGACTGTCCGACTTGTGGTCGCAAAATGGGGATTCGCACAGCGAGCACCGGGGTATTCCTTGGCTGTTCTGGCTATGCGCTGCCGCCGAAAGAGCGTTGCAAAACCACCATTAACCTGGTGCCGGAAAACGAAGTGCTGAACGTGCTGGAAGGTGAAGACGCTGAAACCAATGCGTTGCGCGCAAAACGTCGTTGCCCGAAATGCGGCACGGCGATGGACAGCTATCTCATCGATCCGAAACGTAAGTTGCATGTCTGTGGTAATAACCCAACCTGCGACGGTTACGAGATCGAAGAGGGTGAATTCCGCATTAAAGGTTATGACGGCCCGATCGTTGAGTGTGAAAAATGTGGCTCTGAAATGCACCTGAAAATGGGGCGTTTCGGTAAATACATGGCCTGCACCAACGAAGAGTGTAAAAACACACGTAAGATTTTACGTAACGGCGAAGTGGCACCACCGAAAGAAGATCCGGTGCCATTACCGGAGCTGCCGTGCGAAAAATCAGATGCCTATTTCGTGTTGCGTGACGGTGCTGCCGGTGTGTTCCTGGCGGCCAATACCTTCCCGAAATCGCGTGAAACGCGTGCGCCGCTGGTGGAGGAGCTTTATCGCTTCCGCGACCGTCTGCCGGAAAAACTGCGTTATCTGGCCGATGCGCCACAGCAGGATCCGGAAGGTAATAAGACCATGGTTCGCTTTAGCCGTAAAACCAAACAGCAATATGTCTCTTCGGAAAAAGACGGAAAGGCGACTGGCTGGTCAGCATTTTATGTTGATGGCAAATGGGTTGAAGGGAAAAAATAACCTTTAATTCTGTCTGGTTTTTATAAACAAAGGGTCGCGAAAGCGGCCCTTTTTTATTGCATATTATTTTTTCTTCACACCTATACACTAAGGCTATAAATGATATAGTGGTTATAGTTAGCACCTTTTTTATTATTAAATCGTATTAGTCACCCGCCTGGTGTGACGAAAAAACGATGTTCTGATGGCGTCTAAGTGGATGGTTTAACATGAAATTACAACAACTTCGCTATATTGTTGAGGTGGTCAATCATAACCTGAATGTCTCATCAACGGCGGAAGGACTTTACACATCACAACCCGGGATCAGTAAACAAGTCAGAATGCTGGAAGACGAGCTAGGCATTCAAATTTTTTCCCGAAGCGGCAAGCACCTGACGCAGGTAACGCCAGCAGGACAAGAAATAATTCGTATCGCTCGTGAAGTTCTGTCGAAAGTCGATGCCATAAAATCGGTCGCCGGAGAGCACACCTGGCCGGATAAAGGCTCGCTGTATATCGCCACCACGCATACTCAGGCACGCTATGCGTTACCAAACGTTATCAAAGGCTTTATTGAGCGTTATCCTCGCGTTTCTTTGCATATGCACCAGGGCTCGCCGACACAAATTGCTGATGCCGTCTCTAAAGGCAATGCCGATTTCGCTATCGCCACGGAAGCGCTGCATCTGTATGAAGATTTAGTGATGCTACCGTGCTACCACTGGAATCGGGCTATAGTAGTCACTCCGGATCACCCGCTGGCAGGTAAAAAAGCCATTACCATTGAAGAACTGGCGCAATATCCGTTGGTGACATATACCTTCGGCTTTACCGGACGTTCAGAACTGGATACTGCCTTTAACCGCGCAGGGTTAACGCCGCGTATCGTCTTCACGGCAACGGATGCTGACGTCATTAAAACTTACGTCCGGTTAGGGCTGGGGGTAGGGGTCATTGCCAGCATGGCGGTGGATCCGGTCGCCGATCCCGACCTTGTGCGTGTTGATGCTCACGACATCTTCAGCCACAGTACAACCAAAATTGGTTTTCGCCGTAGTACTTTTTTGCGTAGTTATATGTATGATTTCATTCAGCGTTTTGCACCGCATTTAACGCGTGATGTCGTTGATGCGGCTGTCGCATTGCGCTCTAATGAAGAAATTGAGGTCATGTTTAAAGATATAAAACTGCCGGAAAAATAATTTCTTGCGTTATTTTCGGCACCTTTTATGTAGCGAAGGTGCCGGAATATATTCTCCTTTGTTACTTATTTGTATCCGGTGCACAATATTTTTATCCCTCATATTTATAGGGTAAATTACCTGTAAAGTAGTGTCTAATTACACACCTCGCAAACTCCAGTTTTCAAATATCTATTTCAGGTCAAAAGATTGAATTATTCACTGGAGACGATTCGTAAATTCGCTGGATTTTTGACTAAAGTTTCTTTAGGATTTGTCTCATCGTATGATTAATTACACCAATCGTTCAACGTCTTGCTGATAAGTGATGGCGATTATATGAGGTTAGCAATGCCTTCTGGAAATCAGGAACCCCGCCGCAATCCTGAATTAAAACGTAAAGCCTGGCTGGCGGTTTTTCTTGGTTCTGCACTTTTCTGGGTGGTTGTCGCACTGCTTATTTGGAAATTGTGGGGATAACTATGGTCGGTCAGGAGCAACTGGAGTCGTCACCATTATGTCAGCATAGTGACAATGAACCAGAAGCAAAACGGGAATGTTCCGTCGTTATTCCAGACGACTGGCAACTAACATCGCAGCAACAAGCCTTTATAGAACTGTTTGCTGAAGATGATCAGCCGAAACAATAATTATCATCATTCTTATTACCCATTTTTAATGAATTACAGGGCTTTTAATACACCGCAGCAATAACAGGTTGAGTTATCTCAACACAAAGTAATAACCGTTAAGGGTGTAGCCTATGATCAACACAAATATGAAATATTGGTCCTGGATGGGCGCATTTTCTCTGTCGATGCTCTTCTGTGCCGAACTCCTCTGGATCATTACTCACTGATCCCTGACCCCGCTGTTTGCTTTGCCTCAAGGTTTCTCCTCTTTTATCAATTTGGGTTGTTATCAAATCGTTACGCGATGTTTGTGTTATCTTTAATATTCACCCTGAAGAGAATCAGGGCTTCGCAACCCTGTCATTAAGGAGGAGCTATGTCGTCAACCCTACGAGAAGCCAGTAAGGACACGTTGCAGGCCAAAGATAAAACTTACCACTACTACAGCTTGCCGCTTGCTGCCAAATCACTGGGCGATATCACCCGTCTACCCAAGTCACTCAAAGTTTTGCTCGAAAACCTGCTGCGTTGGCAGGATGGTAAATCGGTTACCGAAGAGGATATCCACGCGCTGGCGGGATGGCTGAAAAATGCCCATGCTGACCGTGAAATTGCCTACCGCCCGGCAAGAGTGCTGATGCAGGACTTTACCGGCGTACCTGCCGTTGTTGATCTGGCGGCAATGCGCGAAGCGGTTAAACGCCTCGGCGGCGATACTGCAAAGGTTAACCCACTCTCACCGGTCGACCTGGTCATTGACCACTCGGTGACCGTCGATCGTTTTGGTGATGATGAGGCATTTGAAGAAAACGTACGCCTGGAAATGGAGCGCAACCACGAACGTTATGTGTTCCTGAAATGGGGAAAGCAGGCGTTCAGTCGGTTTAGCGTCGTGCCGCCAGGCACAGGCATTTGCCATCAGGTTAACCTCGAATATCTCGGCAAAGCAGTGTGGAGCGAATTGCAGGACGGTGAATGGATTGCTTATCCGGATACACTCGTTGGTACTGACTCGCACACCACCATGATCAACGGCCTTGGCGTGCTGGGGTGGGGCGTTGGTGGCATCGAAGCAGAAGCCGCAATGTTAGGCCAGCCGGTTTCCATGCTTATCCCGGACGTAGTGGGCTTTAAACTTACCGGAAAATTACGCGAAGGTATTACCGCCACAGACCTGGTTCTCACTGTTACCCAAATGTTGCGCAAACATGGCGTGGTGGGGAAATTCGTCGAATTTTATGGTGATGGGCTGGATTCACTACCGCTGGCGGATCGCGCCACTATTGCCAATATGTCACCAGAATATGGTGCCACCTGTGGCTTCTTCCCAATCGATGCTGTCACCCTCGATTACATGCGTTTAAGCGGGCGCAGTGAAGATCAGGTCGAGTTGGTCGAAAAATATGCCAAAGCGCAGGGCATGTGGCGTAATTCGGGCGATGAACCAATTTTTACCAGTGTGTTAGAACTGGATATGAATGACGTTGAAGCGAGCCTTGCAGGGCCAAAACGCCCGCAGGATCGCGTTGCACTGCCCGATGTACCAAAAGCATTTGCTGCCAGTAGCGAACTGGAAGTGAATGCCACGCATAAAGATCGCCTGCCGGTCGATTATGTTATGAACGGACATCAGTATCAGTTACCTGATGGCGCTGTGGTCATTGCTGCGATAACGTCGTGCACCAACACCTCTAACCCAAGTGTGCTGATGGCCGCAGGCTTGCTGGCGAAAAAAGCCGTAACTCTGGGCCTCAAGCGGCAACCGTGGGTCAAAGCGTCGCTGGCACCGGGTTCGAAAGTCGTTTCTGATTATCTGGCAAAAGCGAAACTGACACCGTATCTCGATGAACTGGGATTTAACCTTGTGGGATACGGTTGTACCACCTGTATTGGTAACTCTGGACCGTTGCCCGATCCTATCGAAACGGCAATCAAAAAAGGCGATTTAACCGTCGGTGCAGTGCTGTCCGGCAACCGTAACTTTGAAGGCCGTATCCATCCGCTGGTTAAAACCAACTGGCTGGCCTCGCCGCCGCTGGTGGTTGCCTATGCGCTGGCGGGAAATATGAATATCAACCTGGCTTCTGAGCCTATCGGCCATGATCGCAAAGGCGAGCCGGTATATCTGAAAGATATCTGGCCATCGGCACAAGAAATTGCCCGTGCGGTAGACCAAGTCTCCACAGAAATGTTCCGCAAAGAGTACGCAGAAGTTTTTGAAGGCACAGCTGAGTGGAAGGAAATTAACGTCACACGATCCGATACCTACGGTTGGCAGGAGGATTCAACCTATATTCGCTTATCGCCTTTCTTTGATGAAATGCAGGCAACACCAGCACCTGTGGAAGATATTCACGGTGCGCGGATCCTCGCAATGCTGGGGGATTCAGTCACCACTGACCATATCTCTCCGGCGGGCAGTATTAAGCCCGACAGCCCGGCGGGTCGATATCTACAAGGTCGGGGTGTTGAGCGGAAAGACTTTAACTCCTATGGTTCGCGGCGTGGTAACCATGAAGTGATGATGCGCGGCACCTTCGCCAATATTCGCATCCGTAATGAAATGGTGCCTGGCGTTGAAGGGGGGATGACGTGCCATTTACCTGACAGCGATGTCGTCTCTATTTATGATGCCGCAATGCGCTATAAGCAGGAGCAAACGCCGCTGGCGGTGATTGCCGGGAAAGAGTATGGATCAGGCTCCAGCCGTGACTGGGCGGCAAAAGGTCCGCGTCTGCTTGGTATTCGTGTTGTGATTGCCGAATCGTTTGAACGAATTCACCGTTCGAATTTAATTGGCATGGGCATCCTGCCGCTGGAATTTCCACAAGGTGTGACGCGTAAAACGTTAGAGCTTACCGGGGAAGAGAAGATTGATATTGGTGATCTGCAAAATCTACAACCCGGCGCGACGGTTCCGGTGACGCTTACGCGCGCGGATGGTAGCCAGGAAGTCGTACCCTGCCGTTGTCGTATCGACACCGCGACGGAGTTGGCCTACTACCAGAACGACGGCATTTTGCATTATGTCATTCGTAATATGTTGAAGTAACGAGTATTTGCTTGCCGGTTATTTTGCTTCCGGCAAGCAAATTAATTACACAATGCAAGAGGGTTATTTGTTCAGCAAATGACCCATTTTCTCGGCTTTGGTATCGAGATAATGTTCGTTATTGGGGTTACGACCTACAATCAACGGTACGCGTTCAATAATATTAATCCCTGCTTCGGTCAGAATTTCGACTTTTTTCGGGTTATTGGTTAACAAGCGGACTTCATTGACGCCAAGGAGTTTGAACATATCAGCGCAAAGAGTGAAGTCGCGCTCATCAGCGGCGAAGCCTAACTGGTGGTTAGCCTCTACAGTATCGTAACCTTGATCCTGCAGTGCGTAAGCGCGGATTTTATTCAGCAGACCAATGTTACGACCTTCCTGACGGTGATACAGCAAAATACCACGGCCTTCCTCGGCAATTTGCGTCAATGCCGCTTCGAGCTGGAAGCCACAATCGCAGCGCAAGCTGAACAGGGCGTCACCGGTCAGACATTCGGAATGGACGCGCGCAAGTACCGGGGTATGCCCGGAAATATCGCCATAGACTAGCGCGACATGATCGTGTCCGGTTGCCAGTTCTTCAAATCCCACCATCAGGAAATCGCCCCATGGGGTTGGCAGTTTGGCTTCTGCCACACGTTTAAGCTGCATGAAATTCTCCAGATAATGCTGGTTCTGTATTGGCTTATTTTGCCATAACGAGAAGGGGTTCACCTAATCACGACGCGTCGATCGTTCACGGAATGGCACAAATCTGTCAATTTTTCCTGGAACTGGCATTTTCAGTTATGATTGTGGGACTTATCAAAAAGGAGAGGCCATGCGTTCGATTGCCAGACGTACCGCAGTGGGAGCTGCACTATTGCTTGTCATGCCAGTAGCCGTATGGCTTTCTGGCTGGCGTTGGCAACCTGGAGAACAAAGTTGGTTACTAAAAGCGGCTTTTTGGGTTACTGAAACTGTCACCCAGCCCTGGGGCGTCATTACACATTTGATTTTATTCGGCTGGTTTCTCTGGTGTCTGCGTTTTCGCATTAAGGCTGCCATTATGTTATTTGCCATTCTGGCGGCGGCAATCCTTATGGGACAAGGCGTTAAATCCTGGATCAAAGACAAAGTCCAGGAACCACGACCTTTTGTTATCTGGCTGGAAAAAACACATCATATTCCGGTTGATGAGTTCTACACTTTAAAGCGAGCAGAACGCGGAAATCTGGTGAAAGAACAGTTGGCTGAAGAGAAAAATATCCCACAATATTTGCGTTCACACTGGCAGAAAGAGACGGGGTTTGCCTTTCCTTCCGGTCACACGATGTTTGCTGCCAGTTGGGCACTGCTGGCCGTTGGTTTGCTGTGGCCGCGTCGGCGAACGTTAACCATTGCTATCTTGTTGGTCTGGGCAACGGGAGTCATGGGAAGCCGCCTGCTGCTCGGGATGCATTGGTCACGCGATCTGGTTGTAGCTACGTTGATTTCGTGGGCGCTGGTGGCGGTGGCAACGTGGCTTGCGCAACGAATTTGTGGGCCATTAACACCACCTGCGGAAGAAAATCGCGAAATTGCACAACGAGAACAAGAAAGTTAACGCTGGTTGATTTTCCGAATTTAGCCCTTAAATCATCAACAATGCGCGTGGATGCCATTTCGCAGACGGCGCGAAAATGGTACTTTAAAGGGCTATTGCGGTAAGTTGACCATAATTTATTCGCCCTAACCACATAACGGGAAGTAATGTGAAATATTTACTCATTTTCTTACTGGTGTTAGCGATCTTCGTGATTTCGGTCACGTTGGGTGCGCAGAACGATCAACAGGTGACGTTTAATTATCTGTTAGCGCAAGGGGAGTACCGTATTTCCACATTGCTGGCGGTATTGTTTGCTGCGGGGTTTGCTATCGGTTGGTTGATTTGTGGCCTGTTCTGGCTGCGAGTTCGTGTTTCCCTGGCGCGCGCTGAACGTAAAATAAAGCGACTGGAAAACCAGCTTTCACCTGCGACTGACGTGGCTGTAGCGCCGCACTCGTCTGCGTCGAAGGAATAACTTTCTATGCTGGAGTTGTTGTTTCTGCTTTTGCCTGTAGCCGCTGCCTATGGCTGGTATATGGGCCGCAGAAGTGCGCAACAAAACAAGCAAGATGAAGCCAACCGCTTGTCGCGTGATTACGTAGCGGGGGTTAACTTCCTGCTTAGTAATCAACAGGATAAAGCGGTAGACCTGTTTCTCGATATGCTTAAAGAGGATACAGGTACCGTTGAAGCCCACCTTACGCTCGGAAACCTGTTCCGTTCGCGTGGCGAAGTTGATCGCGCTATTCGCATCCATCAGACCCTAATGGAAAGCGCCTCGCTGACCTATGAACAGCGGCTTTTGGCGATTCAACAACTGGGGCGTGATTACATGGCTGCCGGGTTATACGACCGCGCGGAAGACATGTTCAATCAGCTGACCGATGAAACTGACTTCCGCATTGGCGCGCTGCAACAACTGCTACAAATTTACCAGGCTACCAGCGAGTGGCAGAAAGCAATTGATGTTGCCGAACGCCTGGTGAAGCTGGGTAAAGATAAACAGCGCGTCGAAATTGCCCATTTCTACTGTGAGTTAGCTCTGCAGCATATGGCCAGCGACGATCTCGATCGTGCCATGACTTTGCTAAAAAAAGGTGCGGCGGCAGATAAAAACAGCGCCCGCGTATCCATCATGATGGGACGCGTGTTTATGGCGAAAGGAGAATACGCCAAAGCCGTCGAAAGTTTGCAACGTGTCATATCCCAGGACAGAGAACTGGTCAGCGAAACGCTGGAAATGCTGCAAACATGCTATCAGCAGTTGGGTAAAACTGCCGAATGGGCAGAATTCCTGCAGCGCGCGGTGGAAGAGAACACCGGTGCCGATGCTGAATTGATGCTTGCGGATATCATCGAAGCGCGCGACGGTAGTGAGGCCGCACAGGTCTATATTACGCGCCAGCTTCAGCGTCATCCGACCATGCGTGTGTTCCATAAGTTAATGGATTACCACTTAAATGAAGCAGAAGAAGGGCGTGCCAAAGAGAGTCTGATGGTGCTGCGTGACATGGTTGGCGAGAAGGTGCGTAGTAAGCCTCGTTATCGCTGCCAGAAATGTGGTTTTACCGCATACACTCTCTACTGGCATTGTCCGTCTTGTCGGGCCTGGTCAACCATTAAACCGATTCGCGGTCTTGATGGCCTGTAATTTTTAAAAAAATCCGACTTTAGTTACAACATACTAATTATTGATGTTCTATTGTGCTCCGGCACCGACGGCGCGGAAAAGCCTGCCAGAGGAGAAATCGCAACTGTTAATTTTTTATTTCCACGGGTAGAATGCTCGCCGTTTACCTGTTTCGCGCCACTTCCGGTGCCCATCATCAAGAAGGTCTGGTCATGACGTTAACTGCTTCATCTTCTTCCCGCGCTGTTACGAATTCTCCTGTAGTTGTTGCCCTTGATTATCATAATCGCGATGCCGCGATGGCCTTTGTCGACAAGATCGACCCACGCGATTGTCGTCTGAAGGTCGGCAAAGAGATGTTTACATTGTTTGGGCCACAGTTTGTGAGCGAACTTCAACAGCGTGGTTTTGATATCTTTCTTGACCTGAAATTCCACGATATTCCCAACACTGCAGCGCACGCTGTCGCTGCTGCGGCTGACTTAGGCGTGTGGATGGTGAATGTTCATGCCTCCGGTGGGGCGCGTATGATGGCCGCAGCGCGTGAGGCACTGGTTCCGTTTGGCAAAGATGCACCGCTTTTGATTGCTGTGACAGTGTTGACCAGCATGGAAGCCAGCGACCTGGCCGATCTTGGCGTGACACTGTCACCTGCAGATTATGCAGAACGTCTGGCGGCACTGACGCAAAAATGTGGCCTTGATGGTGTGGTGTGTTCTGCTCAGGAAGCTGTGCGCTTTAAACAGGTATTCGGTCAGGAGTTCAAACTGGTTACGCCGGGCATTCGTCCGCAGGGGAGTGATGCTGGTGACCAGCGCCGCATTATGACGCCAGAACAGGCGTTGGCGGCTGGTGTTGATTATATGGTGATTGGTCGCCCGGTAACGCAATCGGTAGATCCAGCGCAGACGCTGAAAGCGATCAACGCCTCTTTACAGCGGAGTGCATGATGAGTGATTCCAACAGCCGTCTGGTCTACTCAACGGAAACCGGACGTATTGATGAGCCAAAAGCGGCCCCTGTACGCCCTAAAGGCGACGGTGTGGTGCGTATTCAGCGTCAGACCAGTGGACGTAAAGGTAAGGGCGTTTGCCTGATTACCGGTGTCGCTCTCGATGATGCCGAACTGACGAAACTGGCAGCGGAACTGAAGAAAAAATGCGGCTGCGGCGGAGCAGTTAAAGATGGAATTATTGAAATCCAGGGCGATAAGCGTGATTTATTAAAATCACTGCTTGAAGCGAAAGGGATGAAGGTAAAACTCGCAGGCGGCTAACATAAAAAGCCACGGATATATCCGTGGCTTTCGAATATTTTACTGTGTGTATTATTCAGTTATTTCGTACTGAACAGAATCAAGCGTATTATAATTGCGAGTCGATAATCGACATTTATTTACGATTATTTACCGACCTGGTGACCAATAACACCACCGACGGCTGCACCACCTAATGTACCCAACGTACTGCCATCGGTCAGTACTGCACCGCCTAATGCCCCTGCACCTGCGCCGATTGCGGTGTTGCGGTCCCGTTTAGACCAGTTAGAACAGGCACTCAGAGACATTGCCAGGGTAATTGCCAGAACAGCCGCGGTCATTTTTTTGCTCGTTACAAACATAATACTCTCTCCTGAATTTATGATTCACGGAAGTAAGCTCTCTATAACTATAATAGCTAAGAATAAGCCTGGTGAAATTATTCCGTGAAATCCGCTCGCGCGCAGGGTTATATCACGCAGGTGATAATGACTTCCTGTTATATCGCTGATAATAATTTTATATCTTGAGAGTGTTAATAACAGGTAAATAGTCTTAATTATCAACCAGGAATCATCTTAGAGCGGATGATTTGCCAAACTGCAAATCATCCGTAGAGAAGGGAAATGGTTAAATGTCAACGACGTGAACGGTGAGTTTACTTTGTTCAAGATGCATCAGATCGCTGGCGCGTATTTTCGAATCGGTAATCACACGATTGAATCGCTCAACGGGGCCGATGGAGTATGAATGTACAGCACCAAATTTCGAGCTGTCAGTCAGGACTATCGCCTCGCACTCTTTTTCCAGCACGGCATTGACCACATCGGTACGCATCATATCGCGACCGGTAAACCCAGTTTCAGGTTGCCAGCCATCAATACCAATAAATGCTTTGCTGAAATGCACTTGTTGGATGCACTGGCGTGTCAAAGGGCCAACCATACTTTCGCTTTTTTTCTGGTACACGCCACCGAGCAAAATGACTTCACAAGGCGCGTCTTTCAGCAAATGCGCGATGTAGCTGCTGACCGTGATGATAGTGACATTTTTCTTCTGCTCGCCCAGAGTCCTGGCGAGCAGGGCATTGCTGCTACCATTTTCGATAAAGATGGTTTCGCCCGGTTGAACCAGTGACGCGGCAAACTCGGCGAGTTCACGCTTCAGCGTATAGTTGCTCATCATACGGGTTTCGACGTCATCACTATCAAGCGAAACTGCAAAACCATGTGCACGTCGGAGGTAACTCAGTTTTTCGAGGGTGTTGAGATCCTGGCGAATGGTAACTTCAGAAACTCCAGTGGCTTTTGCCAGATCGGTTACGCTAACCTGACCCTGGTCAATGACCATCTGTAGAATAGTTTGTTGTCGGGAATTCATCGCTGTAATTCTTATAACGTTATAATACTAAATAAAAAAATACTGACGCGCCGGGCATCCTCAAATAGGAAAACCTGAAGGCACGATTGTTAAATCTCCCACGGTGCCTTCGGGATGTCTGGCGTAGATTCAGCAACCTGGCGCAAAAGTTCTGCTTTAAGTATCTCGAGATTATGGATCGCAGAGTGGTAATCGCCTGCCACAAGGATATCTAACACAATATCAATACGTTCGGCAACGCGCTGGGCATCAAATTCAGACATCAAGGACATCCTTATAGCAAAAGGGGGAAAATGAATAATGCAAAAATTGCCGCTAAAAGAGAAGTGTTTAACAGCAACGGCTAATTATCATCCGGGAATACGATATATAATGACGGAATATAGCGCTAAGTATATATATTCATCTACTTATGTGCGCTTCAGGTAGCGTTTATACCAGCGTTCGAAGGCAACGGCGGGCATCGGTTTGGCAAACAAAAATCCTTGTCGCTCATTGATCCCGTTCTTGGTTAAAAAAGCATCTTCCTTTGCACTTTCTACACCTTCGGCGATCACCTGAAGATTCAATGCCTGGGCCACAGCGACGATCGCCCGGACCAGTGATTGCGAGACAGGCTGTTTGTGAATATCCCGAACAAAAACCTGGTCAAGTTTGATGGCATCGATCGGAAAGCGCGCCAGTTGCGAAAGTGAAGAGTAGCCGGTACCAAAATCGTCCAGATGAACTTGCGCACCTAATCGGCTAAATTGTTGAATAACAGACAGTGCCAGTTCATCATTCTCAATCAGGCAGCTCTCCGTCAGTTCAACATCTATAGGGCAGTATTCAAAATTGAGTTCCTGGAGAACCTGTTTCAGGGCGGTGAAAATGGTTTGATCGGCGAGCTGACGTGCAGAAATATTTACCGCCACTCGCAGGTTAATGCCTTTATCCCGCCACTTCGCTACCTGGCGTACGACATCGAGAATCACCCAACGGCCTAAAGGCACAATTAGCCCTGATTCTTCGGCGTAGGAAATGAAGTCCAACGGTGGAATCAACCCACGTTCAGGTGACTGCCAACGTACTAGTGCTTCCAGACTGCGCACTTCGCCACGCCAGGTGATTTTCGGTTGATAGTGAATAACCAACTGATCGTTTTCCAGTGCTTTACGCAAGTTGGTATCCAGCCAGAGATATTCAAATACCCGCTGATTCATTTCTGGGGTAAAAACGCAAAATTGTCCTCGTCCGCCTTCCTTCGCTGTGTACATTGCTGTGTCGGCGTGACGAATAATAGCCGCGCTGTCCGAACCATGTTCGGGAGAGAGTGAAATACCTACTGAACAGCTGGTATAAACTTCAATTAAACCAATGCGAAAGGGGAGTCGTAAGCGGGTCAAAATTCGTGATGCCAATGCTTCCAGCGCGCTTTGTGAGGTATTGGATGCCAGTACCAGAAACTCATCGCCACCTGGACGCGCCAACACCTGGTCATGTTCGAGACAGCTTAAAATAGCCAATGACACGTCGCGTAATAACTGGTCACCAAACAAATGCCCATAGGCGTCGTTGACCTTTTTAAAATTATCCAAATCAAGATACACAACCCCAACTTTATTGTTATCTGCCTGATTAATAGCGTGATCGATTAACTCCTGCATTGCGTTACGATTCGGCAGTCCGGTGATACTGTCGGTATTTGCCAGAATACGCAGTCGCTCCTGAGCGCGGCGCTCTTCGGTAATGTCGGTGCCGGAACAGATTAAAAAAATCTCGTTTTTGCCACTGCCGCTGTGGACAAATTTATTGCGAAACAGAAACAGCCGCTGGCCTTTACGTGTTGGTATCCACAGTTCGACTTCATATGCATTGCCGCTTCGAAAAAATACACGGTTATTGCGCCTGGATGCCGCAGCTTCACGACGACTCATAAACAGTTTAAACACGCTTTGCCCAATGACGTCGTGTTCTTTCAAGCCTGTGTAATCTTCACATAACCGATTAAAGCGCTGGATATTCCCCCGGCTGTCGAGAATCACTATTGCGGAATGTGCTTCAGAAACTACCTGCTCAGCAAAGGAAAGCCCATGTGATAAATCACGAGCAACCGCCGGTGTGTCATGCCATGCAGACGCGTTGCCTCCCCATTCTCGTTTATTGATTTTTCGTCCTACCAGATGCACAGAAAGATCGCTTTCATCGACGGTCAGACTCATCATCAGGCTGGAGGTGATGACCGTCATTTCCCTGATGCGAGCAGCCTGTTCGGCAGATAGTTGCAAAATACGATCGGGTTCTGTGATTTCGGTGGTAGAAAAGCGCAAAACATCGCTGCTTTCCGTCAACCGCCAGTATGGATTGTGCGATCCGAGAAAGTTGTACAACGTTGTGGACTCCCTAACGGTTTTCATGATGCATATCCTCCGGTTAACAGCGGAGTCCGCAGTTAAATAAAAGGAACAACATGACTTACATGAAATTAACGGCGGCTAAACACATTGTTTTTTTATATATTTATTTGTAATCCAGTTTTGGAAAAACGCCAGTTTTCAAACGAAAGTCAGTTAAAAATCTGCCGGGATATGACGAAGGTTGAGCGGGGAAATAAACGGCCCATCCATGAGGAATGGGCCGTGAAAGGAGATTACGCGACTGGGCGCGCAATAATGCTGCGGGTTTCCATGCGGACTTCGGCAATGGTGACGTCAATAACGTCAGTCACTTTGTAAGCCGTTTCACCTTTAATTTGTACAGTGCCGTTTTCCTGGCTGCAAACCAGTTCATCGCGCACAGCGTGTAAGAAAGGTGCTGGAATAAAGGCGATAGCGCCGTTATCAACCAAACGAACACGCATGCCGCCACGGCTGATATCGACAATTTCCGCCGCGAAACGGGTGTCGGTCCCGGCTTTGTCTTTCAGGAAGCGTGCGTATAACCAGTCGCCAACATCACGTTCTGCCATCCGGTTGAGACGGCGACGCTCGGCCATTTGGACAGTGATTTCATCCTGTGGACGCGTCGCAGTTTCGCCTTTGATAACCGCTTTCAGCAGACGGTGGTTGATCATGTCGCCATATTTACGGATCGGCGAAGTCCAGGTGGCGTATGCTTCCAGACCGAGGCCAAAGTGAGGACCGGGTTCAGTGCTAATTTCAGCAAATGACTGGAAGCGACGAATGCGGCTGTCGAGGAAACCAGTTGGTTGCGCATCCAGTTCACGACGCAGTTTGCAGAAACCGTCCAGCGTGAGCACTTCTTCAGCATCGACATGCAGACCGTGCGTTTTCAGCAACGCTGCCAGCGCGTCGGCATTCGCCGGATCAAAGCCCATATGCACGTTATAGATGCCAAAACCGAGCTTATCGCGCAGTACGCGGGCCGCACAAATGTTAGCGGCAATCATCGCTTCTTCGACGATACGGTTGGCAATGCGACGAGGCTCGGCGACGATATCCAGCACTTCACCTTTTTCACCGAGAATAAAGCGGTAATCCGGGCGATCTTTAAACACCAGTGCGTGGTTATGACGCCACTCGCCGCGGCGTTGGCAAATTTGTGCTAGCAAACGGACTTGTTCGGCAATTGCTTCGCTTTCAGGCTGCCAGTCACCGGTATTTTCCAGCCAGTCAGAAACCTGGTCATACACCAGCTTCGCTTTGGATTCGATGGTGGCGGCAAAGAATTCGATATTATCTTCAATGGTGCCATCAGTGGAGAGCGTCATGCGGCATGCCAGTACCGGGCGGACTTCATTGGCGCGCAGTGAGCAGAGATCGTCAGAAAGCTCGCGAGGCAGCATAGGGATGTTGAAGCCAGGCAGATAGTTGGTGAATGCGCGAATTTTCGCGGCTTTGTCCAGCTTGCTGCCTTCAGCAATCCACGCGGTTGGATCGGCAATCGCCACAATCAGCTGAAGTTTGCCATCCGGTAACGCCTTGGCGAAAAGGGCGTCATCCATATCTTCTGTGCTGGCACTGTCGATGGTGACAAAATCCAGCGCAGTCAGATCTTCACGAACCAGACCTTCATCGAGCATTTCGGTAGCGACGCCGTCTGGTGCTTCTTTTTCCAGATTATGACGCGCAAGGGTAACCCACCACGGTACAAAGTGATCGTCACCAAAAGTGATGTATTGTGTCAGTTCAGCATAGAAAGAACGATCGCCTTTCAGCGGATGACGGCGCATTTCGGCAACCGCCCAGTCGCCTTCTTTAAACTCGTGGTTCAGGCCACGGGCTGCGCGGCAAGGAATGGCGTCTTTTAAGAGTGGATGATCAGGAACGATGGCCAGACGGTCATTTTTGCCCTGAACTTTACCCACGAAACGAGTCAGGAACGGTTCAACCAGTTCTTCTGGCTCTGCGGATTCACGTTCTTTTTCACTGTGGATCACCGCGATAATTCGGTCGCCATGCATGACTTTTTTCATCTGCGGCGGCGGAATGAAATAACTTTTTTGCGCGTCGACTTCCAGGAAGCCAAAGCCTTTTTCTGTGGCTTTTACCACCCCTTCAGCGCGTGGCGTCTGGGAATGCAGTTGCTGTTTAAGCTGCGCTAGCAGCGGGTTGTCCTGAAACATAATTGTCTATTTTGGTGGCCATTAGAGCGGCTGACAGTTTTACGCGAATCTGTCTGACGCGGCAAGGTTAATATGTCTCACCCAACGCGATTTTTAAGCGATTTATCCAGCCACACAGCCCGCTCCATACCAGCAGATTAATAATCTGCGTTGATGATTTTTCGTGTTCGAGTAATGGGCTGAACTGGGCGGCGCTAAAGCGATCGGGTGCTCGGGTCAGCCATTGTATCGCCTGAACGGTAGCGCGCTCAACAGAATGACGGTCAGCCCATCGGTTAATTTCATTTTCGCCCTTGCGCAGAAGGGGGCTGATTTTTTTATATTCATTTGATGAATTCATACAGGCGGCAAAACAAGCAGGACTGCCATTTATCCGCGCGCATAACAACGCCGCAAGCTGATTATCCGGCTGTGTATTGACCCGTGTGCTGTTTAACAACTTTTCGAGAAGGGAAAGTGAAATAGGGTGGAGAGAGAGTGTGTTGGCCAGTTGGCAAAGTTCTGCAGTTGAACTTTTTGTGTGCTCTTCAGGGAGTTTTTCCACCTCATAGCTGCTTCGCCAGCGTATTGATTCATCAGCAAACAGTGACGCGTCGGCGTAGTTTTGTATCTCCAGACCGGGTAACCAGCGTACCGGATGCCCGAGATAAGCCTGAAATGTCGCAATTGTCCGCGCCTGAAAGCCAATAAAACCAATGATTTGGTTAATGATCACACAGTCACAGACAGTAAGACCAACGTCATTCAGATGCTGGCGCGATCGGTTGTTGATAATAGAAGGCGAGCTAGCCAGTTGGCGGGCATATTGCGTGATTTGTGCCAACCGATGATTACTTTCCCTGGAGGAATCAGGCCCGGGGAGCGGCGTAAGTCGCGCCGAATAGTAGTTACATAACCGTTGGACGCCGCAAACCTGAGCAACCGTCAGGGCCGTCGACAAGCGTTCATAAGCGGTGAAGGTCTGTGAACGGGTCACGGTAAGCTGGTCAGGGAACAACTCTACTGCAAGAACGCGCGCAGGGACCAGCCATGAAAGGAAGGGTGCCAGCGTTTCTTCATCAAGGATCACGTCGAGCAGAAAGGGATCGCTGACCTTTGCGGCTTCCGGGACCAGAGGCAGAACGTCATACTCCGCAGTACTGGATTGCGTTTCATGATACCAGTGGCTTTTGCCGGTGATGTGGCGTTGTTCCATGGGCGCTCCTTGGTCGTAAAGGAAATCGTTATCCTGACGCAAGGCGGGAAGGGGAGAAAGACGGATCGGCGATAACAAATATCAGAAAGGTATAACAGAGATAACGGGCGGCAGAACGCCGCCCAATATTTACCAACAGAACGATTATTTCAGTTCGAGTTCGTTCATTGCAGCGATGCTGAAACCGCCGTCAACGTGGACCACTTCACCGGAGATACCGGCAGAGAGATCGGAGCACAGGAATGCCGCGGAGTTACCCACATCTTCAATAGTAACGGTACGGCGAATCGGGGTAACGGCTTCGCAATGAGCCAGCATTTTGCGGAAGTCTTTGATACCGGAAGCCGCCAGAGTACGGATCGGACCAGCAGAGATGGCGTTAACACGCACACCTTCCGGACCCATCGCGTTCGCCATATAGCGCACGTTCGCTTCCAGAGACGCTTTTGCCAGACCCATAACGTTGTAGTTCGGGATAGCGCGCTCAGCGCCAAGGTAGGAAAGGGTCAGCAGGGCAGAACCCGGATTCAGCATGGAGCGGCAAGCTTTTGCCATTGCAACGAAGCTGTAGGAGCTGATGTCGTGAGCAATTTTGAAGCCTTCACGGGTAACGGCGTTAACATAGTCACCATCCAGCTGATCGCCAGGTGCAAAACCAATAGAGTGTACGAAACCGTCAAATTTCGGCCAAACTTTCCCCAGTTCAGCGAACATGGTGTCGATGCTGGTATCTTCGGCAACATCGCACTGCAGAACGATGTCAGAACCCAATTGAGCGGCAAATTCTTCTACGCGGCCTTTCAGTTTGTCGTTCTGGTAGGTGAATGCCAGTTCAGCTCCTTCGCGGTGCATCGCCTGAGCGATACCGTAGGCGATGGACAGTTTGCTGGCAACACCGGTTACCAGAATGCGCTTACCGGAAAGAAAACCCATAGCTTTAATCCTTATTGTTGATGCTTGTTGTGCCTGAAAATCAGGCGATTCGTCGTTTTAGTAAACAGTACGAACAGATAAACGGTTATTATAATCAACCTGGCTGTGGGTGGCTATAGTTGCGCTTTCTGTAGCGGAGAGAAGCTGCGGTACAGAGCATTTTGCGTTATCTACTCCTGACGCCTGCAAGGGGGAGGTTGGGGAAATATCTTATAGAATCTGACTTTGAAACTATTCGTATTAGCTCCTATAAGTTTGATGATGAAAACAGAACTGGCGACAACAAGTCGCTGCCTTTCTGATGAATTGACCCCAACTTAATATTGTCAACTATCTTCACAGAATCTCCACAATCTCTTCATTATCAGAATATGCACCATGAATAAGATAAAAATACTTTCCATTACTTTGGAGAAACGTATAATCAGCAAAAATGAGAACGATCATTCTCACCAAGTGATAGGCCAGGAGACAGAAATGACCAGCAAGCTGGAGATACGCCACAAACAGCGTCAGGATGAAATCATTAACGCCGCCCGTCGGTGTTTTCGTCGCTGCGGATTTCATGCCGCCAGTATGTCGCAAATTGCCAGCGAAGCTCAGCTTAGCGTGGGTCAGATATATCGTTACTTCGCCAACAAAGACGCCATTATTGAAGAGATGGTTCGCCGTATCATCGACTTTCGTATTGCCCAAATGGACATTGACGCGCGTACCGATCACTTTCCGGAAGTTCTTGCCTTGCGTAAATCCTTAAATGAGGACGACGACGCGCTGATGCTGGAAGTGGCTGCAGAAGCCACACGCAACCCGCGGGTGATGGCAATGCTTGAAGAAGCTGACGCCAGAATGTTCGCTAACGGTTGTGCTCATATGAAAAGAATGCATCCCCATCTTAGCGACGAGCACATTCGTTGCTGCGTTGAAGTGTTTGCTACCATGATGGAAGGTACGGTTTATCGTCGTTTAACACCGCAAAAAAGCGATCCACAACATCTGCAGGAAATATATCAGGATATTGTTAGTATGTTGATAAATAAATAAGAACAGAATTAACCAATAGCGGGGGATATTAATCCCCCTTATTTCATTGCGAAATTCATTTCGCGATGCGGGTTCGTTATAACTGAATATCCCTGACATATCCTCATTAATTTCAATGAGGAGGGTATTTCTCACCCTGGAGAAAATAATGAAGTATATAGCAACATCTGTAGTGGCAATGCTGCTCTTATCGGGTTGTGATAATACGCATACGCAAAGTAACAATTCATCCCCGTCAGAAACAGAAGTCGGCGTTGTTACACTCAAATCTCAACCGGTTTCGGTAGTCAGTGAATTAACCGGACGCACCAGTGCTGCGCTCAGTGCTGAAGTACGTCCGCAGGTTGGGGGAATTATCCAGAAACGCTTATTTAAGGAAGGTGATCTGGTCAAGGCTGGACAGCCTCTCTACCAGATTGATGCGGCCAGTTATCAGGCTGCATGGAATGAAGCCCGGGCAGCATTACAACAAGCACAGGCACTGGTAAAAGCCGATTGCCAGAAAGCGCAGCGTTATGCCCGACTGGTGAAAGAGAACGGTGTTTCACAACAGGATGCTGATGATGCTCAGTCTACCTGTGCACAAGATAAAGCCAGTGTAGAGGCGAAAAAAGCCGCACTGGAAACTGCGCGCATTAATCTTGACTGGACCACGGTAACCGCACCGATTTCAGGGCGCATTGGCATTTCGTCGGTAACCCCTGGCGCACTGGTGACCGCGTCGCAAGATACAGCGTTAACGACTATTCGTGGTCTGGATACAATGTATGTCGACCTCACTCGCTCCAGTGTCGATTTATTACGTCTGCGTAAACAGTCACTGGCGACCAACAGTGACACCATGAGCGTCTCACTTATTCTGGAAGATGGCACAACCTACAGCGAAAAAGGGCGTCTGGAACTCACCGAAGTCGCTGTAGATGAGTCTACCGGTTCGGTGACATTACGGGCAATTTTCCCCAATCCACAACAGCAGTTATTACCGGGAATGTTTGTTCGCGCTCGTGTCGATGAAGGCGTGATGGAAAACGCTATTCTCGCGCCTCAACAGGGCGTTACGCGCGATGCTAAAGGCAATGCAAATGCGCTGGTGGTGAATAAAGACAATAAAGTAGAGCAGCGAACGCTCGAAACGGGAGAAACGTATGGTGATAAATGGCTGGTGCTGAACGGCCTGCACAACGGCGACCGACTGATTGTTGAAGGTTCTGCCAAAGTCACTTCAGGGCAGACCGTCAAGGCTGTTGAAGTTCAGGCTAATGGAGGCAATGCCTGATGTTTTCGCGCTTTTTTGTTCGCCGCCCAGTCTTTGCCTGGGTTATCGCCATTTTGATTATGTTGGCGGGGATTCTGGCTATTCGCACATTGCCCGTCGCGCAATATCCTGACGTTGCACCGCCGACCATTAAAATTTCAGCCACTTATACTGGTGCTTCTGCCGAAACGCTGGAGAACAGCGTGACTCAGGTTATCGAGCAACAACTCACTGGGCTTGATAATTTACTCTATTTCAGCTCAACCAGTAGCTCTGATGGTTCGGTCAGTATTAATGTGACCTTTGAACAAGGTACCGATCCAGATACTGCACAGGTTCAGGTGCAGAATAAAATTCAGCAGGCGGAGTCGCGCCTACCCAGCGAAGTGCAGCAAACGGGTGTTACGGTGGAGAAGTCACAAAGCAACTTTTTGCTGATTGCTGCCGTGTATGACACCACTGACAAAGCCTCCAGTTCGGATATCGCCGACTGGCTGGTCAGTAACGTTCAGGACCCGCTGGCGCGTGTTGAAGGTGTGGGGAGTCTGCAAGTCTTTGGCGCGGAATACGCTATGCGCATCTGGCTCGACCCGGCCAAACTGGCGTCTTACTCGCTGATGCCTTCAGACGTGCAAAGTGCTATTGAAGCGCAAAACGTGCAGGTTACTGCCGGGAAAATAGGGGCATTGCCTTCACCGGATACTCAGCAACTGACCGCAACGGTACGTGCGCAGTCTCGTTTGCAGACGGTGGATCAGTTCAAAAATATTATCGTGAAAAGCCAGTCAGACGGCGCAGTTGTTCGTATAAAAGATGTGGCTCGCGTTGAGATGGGCAGTGAAGATTATACCGCTATTGGCAAACTTAACGGTCACCCGTCTGCCGGGGTTGCTGTAATGCTTTCGCCCGGTGCGAATGCGCTGAATACGGCGACGCTGGTCAAGGATAAGATTGCCGAATTCCAGCGGAACATGCCGCAGGGATACGACATCGCATACCCGAAAGACAGCACTGAATTTATTAAAATCTCCGTAGAGGATGTAATTCAGACGCTGTTTGAAGCCATCGTATTGGTGGTTTGCGTGATGTATTTATTCCTGCAAAACCTGCGTGCCACACTGATTCCGGCGTTAGCTGTCCCCGTCGTTTTGCTGGGCACATTCGGCGTTCTTGCGTTGTTTGGCTATTCGATTAATACCCTGACGTTGTTTGCAATGGTGCTGGCGATCGGCTTGCTGGTGGACGATGCCATTGTGGTGGTAGAGAACGTCGAACGCATTATGCGTGACGAAGGGTTGCCCGCGCGTGAAGCCACGGAAAAATCAATGGGCGAGATTTCTGGCGCACTGGTTGCCATTGCGCTGGTGTTGTCAGCCGTATTCCTGCCGATGGCCTTCTTTGGGGGATCTACGGGCGTAATTTATCGCCAGTTCTCCATCACCATCATCTCCGCAATGCTGCTTTCCGTGGTGGTGGCATTGACCTTGACTCCCGCCCTGTGCGGTTCCGTCCTCCAGCATGTTCCGCCACATAAAAAAGGCTTTTTCGGCGCATTTAACCGCTTTTATCGCCGTACTGAAGATAAATATCAGCGAGGCGTAATTTATGTCCTGCGCCGTGCAGCCCGAACGATGGGGCTTTATGTCGTGCTGGGCGGTGGAATGGCTCTGATGATGTGGAAACTGCCGGGCAGTTTCTTACCCACTGAAGACCAGGGCGAAATCATGGTGCAGTACACGCTGCCGGCCGGGGCGACCGCTGCCCGTACAGCAGAAGTGAATCGCCAGATTGTTGACTGGTTCCTGATTAACGAGAAAGCAAATACCGATGTCATCTTTACCGTTGATGGTTTCAGTTTTAGCGGCAGCGGACAGAACACCGGGATGGCGTTTGTTTCGTTGAAAAACTGGTCTCAACGTAAAGGGGCAGAAAACACCGCCCAGGCTATCGCCCTACGGGCAACCAAAGAGCTGGGCACAATTCGTGATGCCACGGTATTTGCGATGACGCCGCCAGCCGTTGATGGGCTGGGGCAAAGCAATGGTTTTACGTTTGAATTGTTAGCTAACGGTGGAACCGATCGTGAAACACTGCTGCAAATGCGTAATCAGTTGATAGAAAAAGCGAATCAAAGTCCGGAGTTACATTCTGTACGCGCCAATGATTTGCCACAAATGCCGCAATTGCAGGTAGATATTGATAGCAATAAAGCGGTGTCATTAGGGTTGAGTTTGAATGATGTCACCGACACCCTGTCCAGTGCGTGGGGCGGTACTTATGTGAATGACTTTATTGACCGTGGTCGTGTGAAAAAAGTCTACATTCAGGGCGACAGCGAATTTCGTTCCGCGCCGTCAGACTTAGGTAAATGGTTTGTGCGCGGTAGCGATAACGCCATGACACCATTCTCTGCTTTTGCGACCACCCGCTGGCTGTATGGACCGGAAAGACTGGTGCGCTACAACGGCTCGGCAGCCTATGAAATTCAGGGCGAAAACGCGACTGGCTTTAGTTCCGGCGATGCAATGACAAAAATGGAGGAACTGGCAAACAGTCTTCCTGCGGGAACAACCTGGGCCTGGAGTGGTTTGTCATTGCAGGAGAAACTGGCCAGCGGTCAGGCATTAAGTCTGTATGTAGTTTCTATTCTGGTGGTTTTCCTCTGCCTTGCAGCACTGTACGAAAGCTGGTCAGTCCCGTTCTCGGTCATTCTGGTGATCCCTCTGGGGCTTCTTGGCGCGGCGCTGGCGGCCTGGATGCGTGATTTAAACAACGATGTTTACTTCCAGGTGGCGCTATTAACCACTATCGGCTTGTCGTCGAAAAACGCCATTCTGATTGTGGAATTTGCTGAAGCGGCGGTTGCAGAGGGCTATTCCTTGAGTCGTGCGGCATTACGCGCGGCGCAGACTCGTTTACGCCCAATCATCATGACCTCGCTGGCGTTTATTGCGGGGGTAATGCCGCTGGCGATAGCAACCGGCGCAGGGGCGAACAGCCGCATCGCCATTGGTACGGGCATTATTGGCGGCACGCTGACCGCTACATTACTGGCCATTTTCTTCGTTCCTCTGTTTTTTGTACTGGTGAAACGTTTGTTTGCCGGTAAACCGCGCCGTCAGGAGTAAGTTATGTTGCGTCGTTCTCTTATTTTTCTGGTGTTGTTGAGTGCGGGATGTGTCTCGCTCGATCCTCACTACAGTACGCCTGAATCCCCAATCCCGGCGACCTTGCCGGGAGCACAGGGCCAGGGGAAGGCAATCAGCCATGACTGGCAGCAGGTGATCCACGATCCCCGATTGCAGCAGGTAGTAACCATTGCACTGAACAGTAACCGCGATGTGCAAAAAGCGATTGCTGATATTGACTCAGCACGGGCGCTCTTTGGGCAAACTAATGCGTCGTTATTTCCGACGGTGAATGCGGCCTTAAGTTCGACTCGCAGTCGTTCGCTGGCGAATGGTACGGGAACAACTGCCGAGGCTGACGGCACGGTGTCCAGTTATACGTTAGATCTGTTTGGTCGTAATCAGAGTTTATCTCGGGCGGCGCGGGAAACCTGGCTTGCCAGTGAATTTACAGCCCAGAACACTCGTTTAACGCTGATTGCTGAAATCAGCACCGCCTGGCTGACACTGGCGGCTGATAACAGCAACCTGGCCCTGGCAAAAGAAACGATGGCCAGTGCAGAAAACTCATTGAAAATTATCCAGCGCCAGCAACAGGTTGGCACGGCGGCAGCGACAGATGTCAGTGAGGCGATGAGTGTTTATCAGCAAGCGCGCGCCAGCGTTGCCAGCTATCAGACACAAGTGATGCAGGATAAAAATGCGCTGAACTTACTGGCAGGTACAACGCTTGCGGAAAATCTGCTACCGGGAACACTGGAAAGCCTGCCGGAACAAATGATAAGTCTGGTTCCTGCGGGAGTATCATCTGATGTTCTGCTGCGTCGCCCGGATATCCAGGAAGCGGAACATAATTTGAAGAGCGCCAATGCAGATATTGGCGCGGCGCGGGCTAACTTTTTCCCGACGATTTCGCTGACTGCCAGTGCCGGTGTTGGCAGTGACGCGTTGTCGTCGTTGTTCAGCCACGGAATGCAGATCTGGTCATTTGCGCCATCGGTCACATTACCGCTGTTTACTGGCGGAAGTAATCTGGCGCAGCTTCGTTACGCAGAAGCACAAAAGCGTGGACTCATTGCCACCTATGAAAAAACCGTTCAGAGCGCATTTAAAGATGTCGCTAACGCACTGGCGCGGCGGACCACGCTTGAAGAGCAACTGGATGCACAGCGCCAGTATGTTAAAGCTGAACAACAAACGGTCGATGTTGGCTTGCGTCGCTATCAGGCGGGTGTTGGTGATTACCTGACCGTGTTGACGGCGCAGCGCAGCTTGTGGAGCGCACAGCAGGAGCTGCTGGCACTGCAACTGACTGATTTTACAAACCGAATCACGCTCTGGCAGTCGCTGGGCGGCGGCATGTCATCACTCAAGTAAGGAATAATATGGCTAGAGTCTCTCTTTCATGGGCATTGATTCTTGGTCTTTTAGCCGGTATCGGCCCGATGTGTACTGATCTTTATTTGCCGGCTTTGCCGGAGATGTCTGAGCAACTGGCGGCAACCACGACCATAACGCAATTAACCCTGACCGCATCACTGATTGGTCTTGGCGTCGGACAACTGTTATTTGGCCCTCTGAGCGACAAAATAGGGCGTAAACGTCCGTTAATCTTGTCGTTGCTATTGTTTATTGTTTCTTCCATTTTGTGCGCGACAACGAACAATATTTACTGGCTGGTGGTCTGGCGTTTTATTCAAGGGATCGCGGGGGCGGGTGGTTCGGTGCTCTCTCGTTCTATTGCTCGTGACAAATATCAGGGAGTAACGTTGACCCAGTTTTTTGCGCTGTTAATGACGGTGAATGGCCTGGCACCGGTGTTGTCGCCAGTGCTGGGCGGGTACATTGTTAGCACTTTTGACTGGCGCACTTTATTCTGGGTAATGGCTGAAATTAGCACCGTACTGTTGCTGGGCTGCCTGTTATTTATTAATGAGACCTTGCCAGAAAATAAAAGGGGCTCATCATTGCTATTAACCGGACGAAGCGTGGTGCAGAACCGCCGTTTTATGCGCTTTTGCCTGATTCAAAGTTTTATGCTGGCCGGTTTGTTTGCATATATCGGCTCTTCGTCGTTCGTGTTGCAGAAGGAATTTGGCTTTAGTCCAATGCAATTTAGCCTGGTGTTTGGCCTTAACGGCATCGGACTTATCATTGCTTCATGGATCTTCTCGCGCCTGGCGCGACGGATTAACGCGATGACATTGTTGCGAGGTGGCCTGATAGCGGCAATTTTGTGTGCATTGCTCACGGTCTTATGCGCATGGACACAATTGCCCATTCCGGCACTGGTGGCATTATTTTTCACCATCGCATTTTGTAGCGGCATCGGCACTGTTGGCGGGGCAGAGGCTATGAGTGCAGTAGGGACGCAGGAATCTGGAACGGCGTCTGCGTTGATGGGGATGAGCATGTTTGTCTTCGGCGGTATAGCCGCGCCATTGTCGGGAATTGGCGGAGAAACACTGTTAAAAATGAGTCTGGCAATTACGGTGTGTTATACGCTGGCATTGCTGGTTGCTCTCACCAGAATCGACAATCAAAAGTAATGAACACCTCATCCTGAGGGGGGCCTGTCAGGATGAGGTGCAAAACACTAACGGTCCTTACGCCACGCATCCGCCGTCAATGCTTCGCCAAAATGACCGGCGATCAGCCGTTTGGTGAGTTCATGCAGCGGCGATGCCAGCACATCTGCGGTGCTGCCTCGCTCGACAACCTCGCCCTGATGCATCACCAGCACCTGGTCGCTAATGTGCTTCATCATTCCGATATGCTGGGTAACATAAATATACGAAATGCCCTGTTTTTCCTGTAACTCCAGCATCAGATTAATCAACTGCGAACGCATCGACATATCCAGTGAGGCGAGGGCTTCATCGGCAATAATGACTTTTGGGCGCAATATCAGCGCGCGCGCCAGACCCAGACGCTGTTTTTGCCCGGGTGCTAACATATGCGGATAGTAACTGACGTGATCCGGTAGCAGCCCAACCATACGCATCGTTTCAATAATCTGTTTGCGACGCTGTTCCGGTTCCAGGTCGGTGTTCAGGCGCAGTGGAAAATCCAGAATTTGCGAGATACGTTGACGGGGATTCAACGAGGTGGAAGGATCCTGAAAAATCATGCGAATACGCTGACTGCGGAAGGAATAATCGCCAAAATGCAGCGGATGATCGTCAATCAATAACTCGCCGCTGGTAGGTTCTATCATTCCCGCCAGCATTTTTGCCAGCGTGGATTTACCCGAACCATTCTCGCCGATAATCGCCAGTGTCTGGCCTTCACGTAGCGTAAAGCTCAAGGGTTTTACCGCTTCTACGGTCTGACGACGAAACCAGCCGGTCCGGTAGCGGAACGTTTTACTTAAATTACGCACTTCAAGTAGCGTTTCGATCATCTCACTCTTTCTCCATGTTCAGCGGGAAATGACAGGCATAGAGATGATTTTTCGCCCCCGTCAAACGTGGCGTCACAATGCATTCTCGTTGTGCATACGGGCAACGTGGCCCCAGACGACAACCAATCGGTAACTGTTCCAGCAGCGGGATAGCGCCGGGCAGCGTATTGAGGCGACTTTTATGCGGCATCGCGCTGCCGAAGTCTGGTATCGCGCGGATCAGCGCCTGGGTATAAGGATGGTGTGGCATCGTCACCAACTCCTTACTCGGCGCGGTTTCCACCGTTTGACCGCAGTAAAGCACGTTAATTTTATCCGCCCATTGGCTAAGCATTTGTAAGTCATGGCTGATAAGCAAAATAGTGGTATTGCTGTTTTGGTTGAGACGCGTCAGCAGGCGAAAGATTTGCGCCTGGGTTGTTGGCTCCATTGAGTTGGTCGGTTCGTCAGCAATTAGCAGACGCGGTTGATTCGCCAGTGCAATGGCTATCATCACTTTCTGACATTCACCTTCGGTCAACTCATAGGGAAAACTGCGCATCGCATCTTTGTGATCTTTAATCCCCACGCGGTGCAGCAGTTCAATGGCACGGCGTTTGCGCCAGCCAAAACGCTGCCACCAACGGCCTTTATAGGTCCAGGCAGGGATGTTTTGCATCAACTGGCGACCCACACGTTCTGAAGGGTCAAGACACGACTGTGGTTCCTGGAAAATCATCGACACGTTGTGACCAACCAGCTTGCGCCGTTCGCGTGCGGAGAGACGCAGCAAATCGATATCATCAAAACGCATACGGTCAGCAGTAACACGCCAGTTATCTTTATTCACCCCACAAATCGCTTTAGCAATCAAACTTTTGCCGGAACCGGATTCGCCAACAAGACCGCGGATTTCACCTTCGGTTAAGGTCATACTTACGCGGTCGACGGCTTTAACCCACTCATCACCGGTTTTAAATTCAATGGTCAGGTTACGAATATCGAGTAATGGCATTATTCCACCCCCGCAATAATTGCACGACGGACACCGTCGCCAAGGAGGTTAACCAACAGCACGCTAATCATAATTGCCGCACCTGGCAGCATGACAGTCCATGGGGCGACATAAATCAGTTCCAGCGCATCACCGAGCATCGCGCCCCATTCAGGTGAGGGGAGTTGTGCGCCGAGATCGAGAAAGCCCAGCGCGGCGATATCGAGAATTGCCATCGACAGTGCGCGGGTGATCTCGGTGACCAGCCCGGCGGTGATGTTGGGCATCACAGCAAACCAGAGAATATTCAGCGTTGATGCGCCATCCAGACGGGCGGCGATAACGTACTCTTTTTCCAGTTCGTCATGCACCATGCTGTAAATCGAACGTACCATACGCGGCAGCAGCGCCAGCCAGACAGCAAACATGGCGTGAGACAAACTCGGTCCGGCAAACGCTACAACGATAATTGCCAGCAGCAGCGAAGGGATCGCCAGTAAGGTATCCAGAATATGGTTAAGCACCGCTGAGCGTAGGCCGTGGGTCGCCCCGGCGAAGGTGCCCAGTACCAGGCCACAGATCGTCGCGGCAAGCGTCACCACAAATGCGCCACCTACGGTTGGCGCAGCTCCGCTCAGTAAACGGCTTAAAACATCGCGTCCGAGGTCGTCAGTCCCCAGGAAGAAAGAAACTTCGCCATAGCGCGACCATGACGGCGGCAATAATTGATAACCGAGAAATTGCTGGTCGATGCCGTAAGGCGCAAACCAGCCGCCAAAAATACACAGTACAGCCAGCCCCGCACAGCCGTACAGGCCGACCATCGCAGAGGCGTCACTATAAAATTTGCGCCAGGCGGTACGCAGCGTGCCCGGCGGGCGCTTTTCGCTGTATACGCTATCGTAAGGCATACCATTCCTTATGTTTCAGAGGGTTAGCCATGGCACCCAAAATATCAGAAATCACGTTAACAATAATGACCAGTGAGCCACACACCATCACTCCGGCGGAAATGGCTGCGTAATCCTGCTGGCGGATGGCGTTAATTAACCAGCGCCCTAAACCCGGCCAGCTAAAAACCATTTCGGTGATCATCGCCAGCGTCAGCATGGTAGAAAACTGTAAGCCCAGGCGAGGAATAACCGGAGGTAACGCGTTATGCAGAACGTGGCGACGCAAAATAGTAAAGCGTGACAAACCGCGGGTCGCCGCCGCTTTTACATAATTCTGGTCATACACTTCGATAGTGCTGATACGCATTAGTCGGATCACTTCAGTTGTTGGCGCAACCGACAGGGTGATCACGGGCAATACCATATGACGGATTGCGCTAATGATCATTTCATCCCGCCACGGTGAGTCCGAAAGCCAGGCATCAATCAACGCAAAACCGGTAATCGGTTTCACTTCGTAGAGCAAATCGAAACGCCCAGAAACGGGCAACCAACCTAGTGTGAGTGAACAAAACAGCGTCAGCAGAAGCGCCAGCCAGAACACCGGGATTGAAAAGCCCAGTAAGGCGATGGCGTTGATCAAGTTATCCTGCCACTTATGGCGCGTAATCCCGGCAATCATTCCTACGGGGATGCCAACAATCAGCGCAAAACCGAAGGCGAGGATGCACAGTTCCATCGTCGCCGGGAAGACCTCTTTTAACTGTTCGGCAATCGGTTGACCGTTAATGCTGGAAACACCAAAATCCCAGTGGATCAGGCCGTTAAACCAGAACACCCAGGCATTCCACAGTGACGCGCCTTGTAACGGCGCATGTGGGGTGAAATAGCTCAAGCTGAAGCCAACGAAGGTCAGCAGGAACAAGGTCACAATCAATAACAAAATACGGCGTAAGGTGAAGATAATCATGGCTTTTTCACCTCATCCTGTTTCTCGCGATACACCCCAGCAAAGGAGGCGTTACCAAACGGGCTAAGTACCAGACCTTTGATATCATACCGATAGGCCTGCAAACGCAATGACGACGCCAGCGGCAGAATAGGTAATTCCTGCGCCAGAATACTTTGCGCTTCGTCATAGGCTTCAATACGCGCCGCCAGCTGCTGCGAAGAGAGCGCCTTACGCAATACGCTGTCGAATTTCGGATCGCACCAGTGGGCGAGGTTGGTCTGTGAATGAATTGCCGCGCAGCTCAGTAACGGACGGAAGAAACTGTCCGGGTCGTTACTGTCCGTCGCCCAACCGGATAACGTCAGATCATGGCTCATATCCATCAACCGCGCCTCCTGAAAACGACCTTCTACCGGCACAATCACCACTTTTACGCCAACCTGTGCCATATCCGCCTGAATCAGTTCGGCGGTTTTCAGTGGACTGGGGTTCCACGCCTGCGAACGTGTGGGCACCCACAGTTTCAGCGTTAAGTTTTCCAGCCCCAACGCCTTCAACTGTTCGCGCGATTTTGCTGGATTGTATTCAGTAATTTTAGCCTCGTTGTCATAGGCCCACGAGGCGCGCGGTAAAATAGAGGCAGCCGTTTCAGCCGTACCATAATAGATGGATTGCATCAGGCGCTGGTTATTAATCGCCAGTGCCAGCGCATGGCGGACCGCCGGATTATTTAGCGGCGGTTTGGCGGTGTTGAATGCCAGATAGGCGACATTCATCCCAGGACGCAGCGTTAAACGCAAGCGTGGGTCGTCACGCAAAATGGATAGCTGACTGGCAGCAGGCCAGGCCAGAACGTCGCACTCCCCGGTCAGGAGTTTCGACAATCGTCCTGTACCGCCAGAGCCTAAATCCACCACCACTTGTGGCATCAACGGCTTACCACGCCAGAAATCATCATGACGTTGTAAGCGAATATATTGCCCGGCGCGGTATTCCGACAACTGATACGGACCGGTGCCGACCGGTTGACGGTCGAGTTGCTCCTGGCGATCTTCTTTCTCTAACTTCCCTGCATATTCTGCCGACATGACCGAAGCATAATGGGTCGCCAGGTGCCACAAAAAAGAAGCATCCGGCTGGGCGAGACGGAACTCAACGGTATGATTATCCAGCTTGCGGACGCTTTTCACGTTATCGGCAAATTGCAGACTGTCGAAATAGGGGAAGTTACTGCCGTTGACGTTATGCCACGGGTTGTTGCGGTCAAAAATCCGTTGGAAGGTAAACACCACATCATCGGCATTCATTTTACGAGTGGGAGTAAACCAGTCGGTTTTTTGAAACGGAACATCGCGACGCAGGTGGAAGCGATAGGTCGCGCCGTTGTCGAGTACTTCCCAGCTTTCGGCAAGTTCCGGCATCAGGCGATAGGTATAGGGATCGACATCCAGCAGTCGATCATAAAACTGGGCGGCAAGGGTATCGACAATTAACCCACTGCTCGCTTTGGATGGGTTAAAGGTGTTGACTTGCCCGCTGACGCAATAGACAAAACCGCTGTCGCGGATATCAGCATGCGGGGGGGATTCAGGCGCGGCGATTGCCTGACCACTCACAAGTCCAGCAATCACCAAAAGAGACGATAATACCTGGCGCATAATATTAAGGGATTTTATGTAAAGAGGCTATCTTACTAATATTTAATGACATTTGCCATTACCGTTTGTGTTCAGAGGTCGTAATGAGGGCCGTGTGGTTGGTCATTGAACAGGTGGCGTCGCCATCAGTTCAACATTCGTACCCGTGATTTCTTTATAACTATAACTCACAGAACAACTTAGCGAGGAGCAGAGCGGTACGATCGTGAGAAACCCATTAAAGCACGCTGCTGTGCGTGTCATTTTTAGCCGGATGCGGCGCGAACGCTTTATCCGGGCAACGATACTGACCGATAGTCTGCAATTAAATAATTACTCATTACCCCATTGATTCAAAAACTCTGCGATCTCATCAATGCGTACGGGATTAATCCCCGCTTCAGCAGCCATTTCATGTTGGGCTTCTTCACTGATCTCTTCATTGTTCATCAAACGGGTGAGCAGTAACTGGAAGTAGTGGGCCAGTGGTGTGCGTTCAGCGTCTGCGACAGGCTCTGCGCATTCGGTCGCGTACTCATCGGCAATATCAAAATATTTTAGCGGGATATCGTGGTTCATTATTTGCCCCTGGGGTTAATGCGCTAAGCATAAAGGCGGATGATAGCACTCGTGATCCGGGTCATACATATTTTTATAGTTAATGGCGCGGTGCATTACCCTCAGGCAGGATAATGCGCCACGCATTCTACTATTACGTTTCGTTCACCGGCGTTCTGTCGCCATCATACAACGGCACTTTGCGATAGCGGCGGATCAAATACCACAAATATGCGCCGCCTAACGAAGCCCATACCATCCCGGTTGCGCAATTCGATGCGGCAATGAAAATTTTGCAGGATGCGCTGAGAGATTAATACGCAGAAGCAGGGTTAACGCAATAATGCCTGATGCGCAGCGCTTATCAGGCCTGCAAACGACGTATTGATTATGTATGCCGGATAAAGCGTTCACGCTGCATCCGGCAAGTTGTATTGCCCAACTTCGCTAAATCTGGTGCTTTTTCAACAACGCGCGGAACTGATGATAGGTTAACCCCAGCAATTCAGCGGCGCGCTTCTGGTTATACTTCCCTTGTTCCAAGCTGACCTGAAGCAGTTCTTTTTCCTGCTGCATCTGAAACTCGCGTAAATCCAGTGGCAGCGTCGGAAGCGAAGTGTTTTCTGAAACGGCGATGGCTTCTTCAGATGGACGGCGTTTAAAGGGATCAATAATGATGTCATCAAGCGGATAATCGCTGGTGCCGTGGCGATACACTGAACGTTCCACCACGTTTTTCAATTCACGAATATTTCCCGGCCAGCGATAATTCAGCAATGTTTCTCTGGCGCGCTCCGTAAACCCCGGGAACAGAGGCAGCTTGATTTCCCGACACATCTGAATGGCAAAGTGTTCTGCCATCAGCATAATGTCGCTTTCGCGCTCGCGCAGGGGCGGCAGTTGCACTACATCGAAAGCCAGCCGGTCGAGCAGGTCAGCGCGAAAAGTACCTTCATTGACCATCGCCGGGAGATCGGCATTCGTCGCGCATACCAACCGCACATTCACCTGCAATGGCTGGCTGCCGCCAACGCGCTCCAGTTCACCGTACTCAATCACGCGCAATAATTTCTCCTGTACCATCATCGGTGCCGTAGCGAGTTCATCAAGAAATAGCGTACCGCCATCGGCACGTTCAAATCTCCCAGGATGACGTTTTTGCGCACCGGTAAACGCCCCCGCTTCGTGACCAAACAGTTCGGAATCCAGCAGATTTTCATTTAACGCCGAGCAGTTAAGGGAAATAAACGGCCCCTGCCAACGGGAGGAGAGATAATGCAGACGGCTGGCAATCAGCTCTTTACCTGTGCCGCGCTCGCCGATGATGAGCACCGGTTTGTCCAGCGGTGCGAGATGCGAAACCTGTTCCAGCACTTCGAGAAAGCTGTTTGCCTCACCAAGTAAATTATCTTTGTATTCTGCCATGATGAAATTCGCCACTTATTAGTGTAATTCGCTAATTCATCCTGGCATGTTGCTGTTGATTCTTCAATCAGATCTTTATAAATCAAAAAGATAAAAAATTGGCACGCAAATTGTATTAATAGTTCAGCAGGACAATCCTGAACGCAGAAATCAAGAGGACAACATTATGGGTATTTTTTCTCGCTTTGCCGACATCGTGAATGCCAACATCAACGCTCTGTTAGAGAAAGCGGAAGATCCACAGAAACTGGTGCGTCTGATGATCCAAGAGATGGAAGATACATTGGTTGAAGTACGTTCTACTTCGGCGCGTGCGCTGGCAGAAAAGAAACAGCTGACTCGTCGTATTGAACAAGCGTCGGCGCGTGAAATTGAATGGCAGGAAAAAGCGGAACTGGCACTGCTGAAAGATAGAGAAGATCTGGCGCGTGCGGCGTTAATTGAAAAACAGAAACTGACCGATCTGATTAAGAGCCTGGAACATGAAGTGACGCTGGTGGACGATACGCTAGTGCGTATGAAGAAAGAGATCGGCGAGCTGGAAAACAAATTGAGCGAAACACGCGCTCGCCAGCAGGCATTGATGTTACGCCATCAGGCGGCAAACTCGTCGCGCGATGTGCGTCGTCAGCTGGACAGTGGCAAACTGGATGAAGCAATGGCTCGTTTCGAATCTTTCGAACGCCGTATCGACCAGATGGAAGCGGAAGCAGAAAGCCACAGCTTCGGTAAACAAAAATCGCTGGACGATCAGTTTGCCGAACTGAAAGCCGATGATGCAATCAGCGAGCAACTGGCACAATTAAAAGCCAAAATGAAGCAAGACAATCAATAATAACATCCAGGCGGCGTCCGAACGCGCCGCCGCTCATCGTCTAAGGAGTACTTATGAGCGCGCTATTTCTGGCTATTCCGTTAACCATTTTTGTGCTGTTTGTTTTACCGATCTGGTTATGGCTGCATTACAGCAATCGTTCCGGTCGCAGTGAATTGCCGCAAAGTGAGCAGCAGCGATTAGCGCAACTGGCTGATGAAGCAAAACGGATGCGCGAGCGTATTCAGGCGCTGGAATCCATTCTTGATGCAGAACATCCGAACTGGAGGGATCGCTAATGGCGGGCATTAATCTCAATAAAAAATTATGGCGTATTCCGCAGCAGGGCATGGTCCGTGGCGTCTGCGCCGGGATTGCCAACTATTTTGATGTACCGGTAAAACTGGTGCGTATCCTGGTGGTGCTGTCGATTTTCTTCGGTCTGGCGCTGTTTACCCTGGTTGCTTACATCATTTTGTCATTTGCGCTTGATCCAATGCCGGACAACATGGTCTTTGGTGAGCAGCTACCTTCCAGCAGCGAATTGCTGGATGAAGTCGACCGTGAACTGGCGGCAAGTGAAACGCGTTTACGCGAGATGGAACGTTATGTCACTTCCGACACTTTCACGCTGCGTAGCCGTTTCCGTCAACTGTGAGGAAAGTTATGAATACTCGCTGGCAACAGGCCGGGCAAAAGGTGAAGCCTGGGTTCAAATTAGCAGGCAAGCTGGTACTTCTAACCGCGCTGCGCTATGGCCCGGCGGGTGTGGCGGGCTGGGCGATAAAATCAGTTGCTCGCCGACCGCTGAAAATGTTGCTGGCTGTGGCGCTGGAACCGCTGTTAAGTCGGGCTGCCAATAAACTGGCGCAGCGTTATAAAAGGTGAGGGGAGTTTCGCAAAAATGGTTAAATCTCAGGCGTATAATGGATAGCAATTTTCATCCATAGAAGGACGCTTACATGTTTAAAAAAGGCTTACTCGCTCTGACACTGGTGTTTTCACTGCCCGTTTTCGCCGCTGAACACTGGATCGATGTTCGTGTTCCAGAGCAGTATCAGCAAGAACACGTTCAGGGGGCCATCAATATTCCCTTGAAGGAAGTGAAAGAGCGCATTGCCACCGCCGTTCCGGATAAAAACGACACCGTGAAAGTGTATTGCAATGCCGGACGCCAGTCAGGGCAGGCAAAAGAGATCCTTAGCGAGATGGGATATACCCACGTTGAGAACGCCGGTGGCCTGAAAGACATCGCAATGCCGAAGGTCAAAGGTTAAAAGAATTCACCATGAGCGGCGCTTATGCGCCGTTTTTTCTGTCACACCCTATTTACATCCCCATAGATTATTTGCGTTAGCTCACAAATACGCTTTTTCCCAGGTAAAAAAAGATTTCCTGCGTGACTAAACCCCTTGAGCTCAATTGACAGTTTATTTTATGCGGAGTAGTCTCTCGTTTCATGGGACCGCTACCACGGAAAGGCAACATGAAACAGAAAATTACGGATTACCTGGACGAAATCTACGGTGGAACATTTACCGCAACTCATTTACAGAAACTTGTAACGCGTCTTGAGAGTGCGAAACGATTAATTACACAGCGACGTAAAAAACACTGGGATGAAAGTGATGTCGTGTTAATCACCTATGCCGATCAATTTCACAGTAATGATTTAAAACCACTACCCACATTTAATCAGTTTTACCATCAATGGCTGCAAAGCATTTTTTCACATGTTCATTTATTACCTTTTTATCCATGGTCATCTGATGATGGGTTTTCGGTAATTGATTATCATCAGGTCGCCAGTGAAGCGGGGGAGTGGCAGGATATTCAGCAACTCGGTGAATGCAGTCATTTAATGTTTGATTTTGTCTGCAACCATATGTCGGCAAGAAGTGAATGGTTTAAAAACTATTTACAACAGCATCCAGGTTTTGAAGATTTTTTTATTGCCGTTGATCCGCAAACCGATCTCAGCGCCGTCACCCGTCCGCGTGCGTTACCGCTATTAACACCGTTTCAAATGGATGATAATTCCACGCGCCATTTATGGACCACCTTTAGCGACGATCAAATTGACCTCAATTACCGTAGCCCTGAAGTGTTGCTGGCGATGGTGGATATATTGCTGTGTTACCTGGAAAAGGGCGCGGAATACGTCCGTCTGGATGCCGTTGGCTTTATGTGGAAAGAGCCGGGAACAAGCTGCATCCATCTGGAAAAAACACATCTGATTATCAAACTGTTACGGTCGATTATTGATAACGTCGCGCCAGGCACAGTGATCATTACCGAGACCAATGTTCCGCATAAAGACAACATTGCTTACTTTGGCGAAGGCGATGACGAAGCACATATGGTGTACCAGTTCTCGCTGCCGCCGCTGGTGCTGCATGCGGTGCAAAAACAGAACGTTGAGGCGCTTTGTGCGTGGGCGCAAAACCTGACACTACCTTCCAGCAACACCACCTGGTTTAACTTCCTCGCCTCTCACGATGGCATCGGGCTGAACCCACTGCGTGGCTTGTTACCAGAAAGCGAAATATTAGCGCTGGTCGAGGCATTACAGCAGGAAGGTGCATTAGTAAACTGGAAAAATAATCCCGACGGTACGCGTAGCCCGTATGAAATAAATGTCACCTATATGGATGCGTTAAGCCGCCGCGAGAGTAGCGATGAAGAACGGTGTGCCAGGTTTATTCTCGCCCATGCGATTTTGTTAAGTTTCCCCGGTGTGCCAGCGATATATATTCAAAGCATTCTGGGGTCGCGTAATGATTACGCAGGTGTCGAAAAACTTGGATATAATCGTGCGATTAACCGTAAAAAATACTCTAGTAAAGAGATAACGACAGAACTGAACAATAAAGCGACATTAAGGTATTCGATATATTATAAGTTGTCGCGTTTAATTACACTTCGTTGCAGTCATAACGAGTTTCATCCGGATAATGATTTTACCATCGACACGGTTAATTCATCCGTAATGTGTATTCAAAGAAGCAACGCGGATGGTAATTGTCTGACAGGATTGTTTAATGTCAGTGAAAATATTCAGCATATAAATATTACTGACCTGCACGGTCGGGATCTGATTAGTGAAGTTGATATAGTGGGTAATGAAATAACGCTGCGCCCCTGGCAGGTTATGTGGATTAAATAAAAAGGAACATCTCATGATTAAATCAAAAATCGTGCTGTTATCAGCACTGGTTTCCTGCGCCCTGATTTCAGGCTGTAAAGAAGAAAATAAAAATAATGTATCCATCGAATTTATGCATTCTTCGGTGGAGCAGGAGCGCCAGGCCGTCATCAGCAAATTGATTGCCCGTTTTGAAAAAGAAAACCCAGGTATCACCGTAAAACAAGTGCCCGTGGAAGAAGACGCCTATAACACCAAAGTCATTACCCTTTCACGTAGCGGTTCGCTGCCGGAAGTGATCGAAACCAGCCATGACTACGCCAAAGTGATGGACAAAGAGCAGCTTATCGATCGCCAGGCGGTTGCCACGGTCATCAGCAACGTCGGTGAAGGCGCGTTCTACGATGGCGTACTGCGGATTGTGCGCACCGAAGATGGCAGCGCCTGGACCGGTGTTCCTGTCAGCGCATGGATTGGCGGGATCTGGTATCGCAAAGATGTGCTGGCAAAAGCTGGGCTGGAGGAGCCAAAAAACTGGCAGCAATTGCTGGACGTTGCACAGAAACTGAATGACCCGGCGAATAAAAAATACGGTATTGCGCTGCCTACAGCAGAAAGCGTGTTGACGGAACAGTCTTTCTCCCAGTTTGCGTTATCCAATCAGGCTAACGTCTTTAACGCCGAAGGCAAAATCACCCTTGATACACCAGAGATGATGCAGGCGCTGACCTATTACCGCAACCTTGCTGCCAACACCATGCCAGGTTCTAACGACATCATGGAAGTGAAAGACGCTTTTATGAACGGCACCGCGCCGATGGCGATTTACTCCACCTATATCCTTCCGGCTGTGATTAAAGAGGGCGATCCGAAAAACGTTGGTTTCGTTGTACCCACCGAGAAAAACTCTGCGGTCTACGGCATGTTGACCTCGCTGACCATTACCGCCGGGCAAAAGAGCGAAGAGACCGAAGCGGCTGAAAAATTTGTCACCTTTATGGAGCAGGCAGACAACATTGCCGACTGGGTGATGATGTCGCCAGGCGCGGCGCTGCCGGTGAACAAAGCGGTTGTCACTACCGCCACCTGGAAAGACAACGACGTTATTAAGGCGCTGGGAGAATTGCCAAATCAGTTAATCAGCGAACTGCCAAATATTCAGGTCTTTGGCGCAGTAGGGGATAAAAATTTTACCCGCATGGGCGATGTGACGGGTTCTGGCGTGGTGAGCTCCATGGTGCATAACGTCACCGTGGGTAAAGCCGACCTCTCTACCACGCTGCAAACGAGCCAGAAAAAGCTGGATGAGTTGGTTGAACAGCGCTAAACCCAGGACAGGAATCCGCAATGAACAGGCTTTTTTCAGGTCGTTCCGATATGCCCTTTGCGCTGCTGCTTCTCGCGCCCAGCTTATTACTGCTGGGCGGTCTGGTGGCGTGGCCAATGGTGTCGAATATCGAAATCAGTTTTTTACGTCTGCCGCTCAATCCCAACATCGAGTCAACGTTTGTTGGGGTAAGCAACTACGTGCGTATTCTCTCCGATCCCGGCTTCTGGCACTCGCTGTGGATGACGGTCTGGTATACCACACTGGTGGTGGCGGGCAGCACCGTGCTCGGGCTGGCCGTGGCGATGTTTTTCAACCGCGAGTTCCGCCTGCGCAAAACCGCGCGTTCGCTGGTGCTCCTCTCCTACGTAACGCCGTCTATTTCGCTGGTGTTCGCCTGGAAATACATGTTCAACAACGGTTACGGCATTGTGAACTACCTCGGCGTCGATCTTCTGCATCTCTATGAGCAGGCACCGCTGTGGTTCGATAATCCGGGCAGTAGCTTTGTGCTGGTGGTGCTGTTCGCCATCTGGCGCTACTTCCCCTATGCCTTTATTTCGTTTCTGGCGATTTTGCAGACCATCGACAAATCGCTGTACGAAGCGGCAGAGATGGATGGCGCTAATGCCTGGCAACGGTTTCGTATCGTCACGCTGCCCGCGATTATGCCGGTCCTGGCGACGGTGGTGACCCTGCGCACCATCTGGATGTTCTACATGTTCGCGGATGTTTATCTGCTGACGACCAAGGTCGTTATTCTCGGTGTCTATCTCTACAAAACCGCCTTTGCCTTTAATGACCTAGGGAAAGCGGCGGCGATCTCGGTGGTGCTCTTCATCATTATTTTCGCTGTCATTCTGCTGACCAGGAAACGGGTGAACCTCAATGGCAACAAATAAACGCACACTCAGTCGCATCGGTTTTTACTGCGGGCTGGCGCTGTTTCTCATCATCATGCTGTTTCCGTTTTTTGTGATGCTGATGACCTCGTTCAAGAGCGCAAAAGAGGCGATCTCGCTGCATCCTACGCTGCTGCCACAGCAGTGGACGCTGGAGCATTACGTCGACATTTTTAACCCGATGATTTTCCCGTTTGTCGACTACTTCCGTAACAGTCTGGTGGTGTCTGTGGTTTCATCCGTGGTGGCGGTATTTCTCGGCATTCTCGGGGCTTACGCGCTTTCCCGCCTGCGCTTTAAAGGGCGGATGACCATCAACGCCAGCTTTTACACGGTGTATATGTTCTCCGGCATTTTGCTGGTGGTGCCGCTGTTCAAAATCATCACCGCGCTTGGCATATACGACACCGAGATGGCGCTGATCATCACCATGGTAACGCAAACCCTGCCCACCGCCGTGTTTATGCTGAAAAGCTACTTCGACACCATCCCTGATGAGATCGAAGAAGCGGCGATGATGGATGGCCTCAACCGTCTGCAAATCATCTTCCGTATCACCGTGCCCCTGGCGATGTCCGGGCTGATATCCGTATTCGTCTACTGCTTTATGGTGGCATGGAACGACTATCTGTTTGCGTCGATTTTCCTCTCCAGCGCCAGCAATTTCACCTTACCAGTCGGCCTGAACGCGCTGTTCAGTACGCCTGATTACATCTGGGGACGGATGATGGCGGCCTCGCTGGTGACCGCATTGCCGGTGGTGATTATGTATGCGCTTTCGGAGCGTTTTATTAAGAGTGGTTTGACCGCCGGTGGCGTGAAGGGCTAAAGCGGCCAGTTTCTTTATAAGGAGTTTTACATGAAAAAGTTAGTAGCCACAGCACCGCGCGTAGCTGCGCTGGTTGAGTATGAAGATCGGGCGATTTTAGCCAGTGAAGTGAAGATCCGCGTGCGTTTCGGCGCGCCGAAACATGGAACGGAAGTGGTCGATTTCCGCGCCGCCAGCCCGTTTATCGATGAAGACTTTAACGGCGAATGGCAGATGTTTACCCCGCGTCCGGCAGATGCGCCGCGCGGTATTGAGTTTGGCAAATTCCAGCTTGGCAACATGGTGGTTGGCGACATTATCGAGTGCGGCAGCGACGTTACCGACTACGCGGTGGGCGACAGCGTATGCGGCTACGGCCCGCTCTCCGAGACGGTCATCATTAACGCAGTGAATAACTACAAGCTGCGCAAAATGCCGCAAGGCAGCTCCTGGAAAAACGCCGTCTGTTACGACCCGGCGCAGTTTGCCATGAGCGGCGTGCGCGATGCCAACGTACGCGTAGGGGATTTTGTCGTGGTGGTAGGGCTTGGCGCGATCGGTCAAATTGCCATCCAACTGGCGAAACGCGCTGGCGCATCGGTGGTAATTGGCGTCGATCCTATTGCCCATCGTTGTGATATTGCTCGTCGACACGGTGCGGATTTCTGCCTTAACCCTATTGGCACTGACGTAGGCAAAGAGATCAAAACGCTGACCGGCAAGCAGGGTGCCGATGTGATTATCGAAACCAGCGGTTACGCCGACGCGCTGCAATCGGCGCTTCGCGGCCTGGCATATGGCGGCACCATCTCGTATGTCGCGTTTGCCAAACCGTTTGCCGAAGGTTTTAACCTCGGACGCGAAGCCCATTTCAATAACGCCAAAATTGTTTTCTCCCGTGCGTGCAGCGAGCCGAACCCGGATTATCCGCGCTGGAGCCGCAAACGTATCGAAGAAACCTGTTGGGAACTGCTGATGAACGGTTATCTCAATTGTGAAGATTTAATCGACCCGGTGGTGACCTTTGCCAATAGCCCGGAAAGTTACATGCAGTATGTCGACCAGCATCCGGAACAGAGCATCAAAATGGGCGTTACGTTTTAATTCAAAGGAATGAAAAAAATGAAAATCGGCACACAGAATCAGGCGTTCTTTCCGGAAAACATTCTGGAGAAATTTCGTTATATCAAAGAAATGGGTTTCGATGGTTTTGAGATCGACGGCAAACTGCTGGTCAACAATCTCGAAGAAGTCAAAGCAGCAATCAAAGAAACCGGTTTACCGGTGACCACCGCCTGCGGTGGCTATGACGGTTGGATTGGCGACTTTATCGAAGAGCGTCGACTTAATGGCGTAAAGCAGATCGAACGCATTCTTGAAGCTCTGGCAGAAGTGGGCGGTAAAGGTATCGTCGTTCCGGCTGCATGGGGCATGTTTACCTTCCGCTTACCGCCGATGACCTCGCCGCGTAGCCTGGACGGCGACCGCAAAATGGTGAGTGATTCCCTGCGCGTACTGGAACAGGCGGCCGCACGTACCGGAACCGTGGTGTACCTCGAACCGTTAAACCGCTATCAGGATCACATGATCAACACCCTCGCCGATGCTCGTCGTTACATCGTCGAAAACAATCTTAAACATGTGCAGATTATCGGCGATTTCTATCACATGAATATCGAAGAAGATAACCTGGCGCAGGCGTTGCACGACAACCGCGACTTGCTCGGTCATGTGCATATTGCCGACAACCATCGTTACCAGCCGGGCAGCGGCACCCTCGATTTCCACGCGCTGTTTGAACAGCTGCGCGCCGATAACTATCAGGGTTATGTGGTGTATGAAGGGCGTATCCGGGCAGAAGATCCTGCCCAGGCGTACCGTGATTCGTTGGCCTGGGTGCGTACCTGCTAAGAGGTCTTTGTGAAAAGTGCAATGACAAGCTCTCCGCTGCGAGTCGCGATCATAGGCGCGGGCCAGGTGGCGGATAAAGTTCATGCTTCGTACTACTGCACCCGCAACGATCTGGAACTGGTGGCTGTCTGTGACAGCCGCCTTTCCCAGGCGCAGGCGCTGGCAGAAAAATACGGGAATGCATCCGTGTGGGACGATCCGCAGGCCATGCTGCTGGCGGTGAAACCTGATGTGGTTAGCGTCTGCTCACCTAACCGTTTTCATTACGAACATACCCTGATGGCACTGGAAGCGGGCTGCCATGTGATGTGCGAAAAACCGCCCGCCATGACGCCAGAACAGGCGCGGGAAATGTGCGATACCGCGCGCAAACTGGGCAAGGTGCTGGCCTACGACTTTCACCATCGTTTTGCGCTCGATACGCAACAGCTGCGTGAACAGGTGACCAACGGCGTTTTGGGAGAGATTTACGTTACCACCGCCCGCGCCCTGCGTCGCTGCGGCGTTCCCGGCTGGAGTGTCTTTACCAATAAAGAACTGCAGGGTGGTGGCCCGCTGATCGACATCGGCATTCATATGCTGGATGCGGCGATGTATGTGCTGGGCTTTCCGGCGGTGAAAAGCGTGAATGCGCATAGTTTTCAAAAGATCGGCACGCAAAAGAGCTGTGGTCAATTTGGCGAGTGGGATCCGGCAACTTATAGCGTCGAAGATTCGCTGTTTGGCACCATTGAATTTCATAACGGCGGCATTCTGTGGCTGGAAACGTCATTTGCACTCAACATCCGCGAACAGTCGATTATGAACGTCAGCTTTTGTGGTGATAAAGCCGGTGCGACGCTGTTTCCAGCACATATCTACACCGATAACAACGGTGAATTAATGACGCTGATGCAACGGGAAATGGCAGACGACAACCGCCATTTGCGCAGCATGGAAGCCTTTATTAATCACGTACAGGGCAAGCCCGTGATGATAGCCGACGCCGAGCAGGGGTACATCATCCAGCAACTGGTGGCGGCGTTGTATCAATCCGCAGAAACAGGGACGCGTGTGGAATTATGACCAGGCCAGTAACGTTATCAGAACCCCATTTCAGCCAGCATACACTGAACAAATATGCTTCACTGATGGCGCAGGGGAACGGCTATCTTGGGCTTCGCGCCAGCCATGAAGAAGATTACACGCGCCAGACGCGCGGCATGTATCTGACGGGGCTGTATCATCGGGCGGGTAAGGGTGAAATCAACGAACTGGTGAACCTGCCTGATGTCGTGGGGATGGAGATTGCCATAAATGGTGAGATTATCTCGTTATCCCGCGAAGCATGGCAGCGTGAGCTTAACTTTGCCAGTGGCGAATTACGTCGCAATGTCGTCTGGTCTTCAGCCAGCGGCGCACGTTATGCCATTGCCAGCCGTCGCTTTGTTTCGGCAGAACAACTGCCGCTGATGGCGCTGGAAATCAGCATTACGCCGCTGGACGCTGACGCGTCAGTGCTGATTTCAACAGGCATTGACGCCACGCAAACCAACCACGGACGACAACATCTCGACGAAACCCAGGTGCGGGTATTTGGTCAGCATCTGATGCAGGGGATCTATACCACTCAGGATGGACGCAGTGATGTGGCCATCAGCTGTTGCTGCCAGGTGAGCGGTGACGTGCAGCAATGCTATACCGCCAAAGAGCGCCGCTTGCTGCAACATACCAGTGCACAACTACCTGCGGGCAAAACGCTGACGCTGCAAAAACGGGTGTGGATCGACTGGCGGGACGACAGACACGTCGCTTTAGACGAGTGGGGTAGTGCATCGCTTCGTCAGCTTGAAATGTGCGCGCAGCAGAGTTACGACCAACTTCTTGCAGCATCAACAGAAAACTGGCGTCAATGGTGGCAGAAACGTCGTATCACGGTAAACGGCGGCGATGCGCACGATCAGCAAGCGTTAGATTATGCGCTTTATCACCTGCGCATCATGACGCCTGCCCACGATGAGCGCAGCAGCATTGCGGCGAAAGGTTTAACCGGCGAAGGCTACAAAGGCCACGTTTTCTGGGATACAGAAGTATTTTTGCTACCGTTCCATCTGTTTAGCGATCCGACGGTTGCCCGAAGTTTACTGCGTTATCGCTGGCACAACTTGCTTGGCGCGCAGGAGAAAGCGCGACGCAACGGCTGGCAGGGCGCTCTGTTTCCGTGGGAAAGCGCGCGTAGCGGCGAAGAAGAGACGCCGGAATTTGCTGCCATTAACATTCGTACCGGGTTGCGGCAAAAAGTGGCCTCTGCGCAGGCGGAACATCATCTGGTGGCCGATATCGCCTGGGCGGTTATTCAATACTGGCGGACCTCGGGGGATGAAAGTTTCATTGCTCATGAAGGCATGGCGCTACTTCTGGAGACGGCAAAGTTCTGGATTAGCCGCGCGGTGAGGGTTAACGACCGTCTGGAAATTCATGATGTTATTGGGCCAGATGAATATACCGAACATGTCAATAATAACGCCTTCACCAGCTATATGGCGTATTACAACGTCCAGCAGGCGCTGAATATCGCTCGTCAGTTTGGCTGTAGCGACGACGCGTTTATTCATCGTGCAGAAATGTACCTCAAAGAACTGCTGCTGCCAGAAATTCAGCCCGACGGCGTTTTGCCGCAGGATGATTCGTTTATGGCTAAGCCGGTGATTAATCTGGCGAAATACAAAGCGGCGGCGGGGAAGCAAACCATTCTGCTGGATTATTCACGCGCAGAAGTGAACGAGATGCAGATCCTCAAACAAGCTGATGTGGTGATGCTCAATTACATGCTGCCGGAGCAGTTCTCAGCGGCATCGTGTCTTGCCAATCTGCAATTTTATGAACCGCGCACTATTCACGACTCGTCATTAAGTAAAGCAATCCACGGCATTGTTGCCGCACGCTGTGGCCTGCTGACCCAAAGTTATCAGTTCTGGCGCGAGGGGACTGAAATCGATCTTGGTGCTGATCCACATAGCTGTGATGACGGTATCCACGCTGCCGCAACTGGCGCTATCTGGCTGGGGGCGATTCAGGGTTTTGCCGGGGTGAGCGTGCGTGACGGTGAATTACATCTCAATCCGGCGTTACCTGAGCAGTGGCAACAGTTGTCTTTCCCTATGTTCTGGCAGGGCTGCGAATTACAGGTCACTCTCGACGTGCAGCGTATTGCGATTCGAACTTCTGCGCCCGTTTCACTGCGCTTGAACGGTCAGCTTATTTACGTCGCTGAAGAATCTGTTTTCTGTTTGGGGAATTTTATTTTGCCCTTCAATGGGACCGCTACCACGCATCAGGAGGGGGAATGAAACTGCAAGGGGTAATTTTCGATCTGGATGGAGTAATCACCGATACCGCGCATCTGCATTTCCAGGCGTGGCAGCAGATTGCCGCTGAAATTGGCATCAGCATTGATGCGCAGTTTAACGAATTCCTAAAAGGGATCAGCCGCGATGAGTCCCTGCGGCGAATTCTGCAGCACGGGGGTAAAGAGGGCGATTTTAACCCACAGGAACGGGCGCAACTGGCGTATCGCAAAAATCTGCTTTACGTCCACTCACTGCGCGAACTGACGGTTAATGCTGTGCTGCCTGGCATTCACAATTTGCTGGTAGATCTCCGAGCACAGCAGATTCCGGTTGGGCTGGCTTCTGTCTCCCTGAATGCGCCGACGATTTTAGCAGCGCTGGAGCTGCGCGAGTTTTTCACCTTCTGCGCGGACGCTTCCCAACTCAAAAATTCGAAACCGGACCCGGAAATCTTTCTCGCCGCCTGTGCAGGGCTGGGCGTGCCGCCACAGGCATGTATCGGCATTGAAGATGCGCAGGCGGGCATTGAAGCCATTAACGCCAGCGGTATGCGCTCGGTGGGGATCGGCGCGGGCTTAACCGGGGCGCAATTATTGTTGCCCTCGACGGACTCCCTGACCTGGCCGCGGTTATCGGCCTTCTGGCAAAACGTATAGCAAAGGAATCAACATGGCACAGCTTTCGTTACAACATATTCAAAAGATCTACGATAACCAGGTGCATGTGGTGAAGGACTTCAACCTGGAGATTGCCGATAAAGAGTTCATCGTGTTTGTCGGTCCGTCGGGCTGCGGTAAATCGACCACCCTGCGTATGATTGCCGGGCTTGAGGAGATCAGCGGCGGTGATCTGTTGATCGACGGCAAACGAATGAATGACGTTCCAGCCAAAGCACGCAATATCGCGATGGTGTTCCAGAACTACGCGCTGTATCCGCATATGACGGTCTACGACAACATGGCGTTTGGCCTGAAGATGCAAAAAATCGCCAGAGAGGTGATTGATGAGCGGGTGAACTGGGCGGCGCAAATTCTCGGCCTGCGTGAGTACCTGAAACGCAAGCCGGGCGCGCTTTCCGGCGGGCAACGTCAGCGAGTGGCGCTTGGGCGGGCGATTGTGCGCGAAGCGGGCGTGTTTTTAATGGATGAGCCGCTCTCTAACCTGGATGCCAAGCTGCGCGTGCAAATGCGCGCAGAGATCAGCAAGCTGCATCAGAAACTGAACACCACCATGATCTACGTGACCCACGATCAGACCGAAGCGATGACCATGGCGACGCGGATTGTCATTATGAAGGATGGGATTGTTCAGCAGGTCGGTGCGCCGAAAACGGTTTATAACCAACCTGCGAATATGTTTGTTGCCGGATTTATTGGATCACCAGCGATGAATTTTATTCGCGGCACGATCGATGGCGATAAATTCGTTACGGAAACGCTTAAATTAACCATACCCGAAGAGAAATTAGCGGTTCTGAAAACACAGGAAAGTTTGCATAAGCCCATCGTAATGGGAATACGCCCGGAAGATATTCATCCGGACGCGCAAGAGGAAAATAACATTTCCGCCAAAATTAGCGTGGCGGAATTAACCGGTGCGGAATTTATGCTCTACACCACGGTTGGGGGGCACGAGTTAGTGGTCCGTGCTGGTGCGTTAAATGATTATCATGCAGGAGAAAATATCACTATTCATTTTGATATGACTAAATGTCATTTCTTTGATGCAGAAACGGAAATAGCAATTTGCTAAATACAGGGGGAAGGCATTCTCCCAGGATAATACAAGGAACAATAATGAAAAAGTTATTACCCTGTACCGCACTGGTGATGTGTGCGGGAATGGCCTGCGCACAGGCCGAGGAAAAGAACGACTGGCACTTTAATATCGGCGCGATGTACGAAATAGAAAACGTCGAGGGTTATGGCGAAGATATGGATGGGCTGGCGGAGCCTTCTGTCTATTTTAATGCCGCCAACGGGCCGTGGAGAATTTCTCTGGCCTATTATCAGGAAGGGCCGGTAGATTATAGCGCGGGTAAACGTGGAACGTGGTTTGATCGCCCGGAGCTGGAGGTACATTATCAGTTCCTCGAAAGCGATGATTTCAGTTTCGGTCTGACTGGTGGTTTCCGTAATTATGGTTATCACTACGTTGATGAACCGGGTAAAGACACGGCGAATATGCAGCGCTGGAAAATTGCGCCAGACTGGGATGTGAAACTGACTGACGATTTACGTTTCAACGGTTGGCTGTCGATGTATAAATTTGCCAACGATCTGAATACGACCGGTTATGCTGATACCCGTGTCGAAACGGAAACAGGTCTGCAATATACCTTCAACGAAACGCTTGCCTTGCGAGTGAACTATTATCTCGAGCGTGGTTTCAATATGGATGATAGCCGCAATAACGGTGAGTTTTCCACGCAAGAAATTCGCGCCTATTTGCCGCTGACGCTCGGCAACCACTCGGTGACGCCGTATACGCGCATTGGGCTGGATCGCTGGAGTAACTGGGACTGGCAGGATGATATTGAACGTGAAGGCCATGATTTTAACCGTGTGGGTTTATTTTACGGTTATGATTTCCAGAATGGTCTTTCCGTTTCGCTGGAATACGCGTTTGAGTGGCAGGATCACGACGAAGGCGACAGCGATAAATTCCATTATGCGGGTGTTGGGGTGAATTACTCGTTCTGATAATGTGCTAAATTGCCGGATGCGGGGCGAGCGCCAAATCCGGCATATATTTATTTCAACGACATATGCGTAGCAACGGTAATATTTTGTGGTGACGGTTTTCCGGCAATTAGCTGGAATAATAACTCGCAGCTTTGTTGACCTAACTCCTGCGTCGGAACATCGATGCCGCCTGGTGCAGGCGTTAATATAAACGACAGCGTTTCATTACTATAACCCACCACCGCTAACTGCTGCGGAATAGCAATGTTTTTCTCTGCCGCCGCACGATAAATACTCATTAATTTCAGGCTGTCAGTAGCAAACACTGCCTCAGGCAACGGTGACTGGCTTAATAATTCCCGTGCTGCTTTTAATGCTGTCTCATGGGTATAACCGCCGTCAACAATCCATTCATCACGCACTGCAATATTATGCATAGCCAGGCTTTGCCTATAACCATTTACCCGATCCACTGAAACATGAACATCAAGCGGCGCATGCAGGCATGCAATATTCTTATGCCCGCTTTCAATTAACGCATCGGTTAGTGCAATACTGTCGCCATAATTATCGGTATCGACGGAATAAACATGGCTGTATTGACCTTCAACTTTACCGATCACCACCACCGGGATCTCGTATTTGTCGAGTTGTGCAAAGAAGGATTCATCAGCAGGCGAACTTAGCATAATAATGCCTTTAATCATTTTCTGCTTAATTTTGCTTTCGCATTTTTGCAGATCTTCTGCCGGATTGTGCGACGTTTGTAATATCACGTCGAAACCTTCTTCTTCCGCTTTGGCGGTGATGGCATGCAAAACTTCAGAGAAAAACGGATTACCCGCCGTAGTTTTGGTCGAACGGGTAGAAATCACCATAATGGCATCAAAACCCGAAGAGGTCAGCGCGCGGGCCAGCTTGTTTGGTTGATACTGTAATTCTTCAATGGCCCGTAACACTTTTTCGCGCGCTTCCGGGGAGATATTGGTTTGCTTATTCAGCACGCGTGATACGGTGGATTTTGATACGCCTGCAACCCTGGCAATATCATAAATAGTAGGGGACATAGGTCAGGAACTCCGTCCGAACGTGAATGCTGCACATCTTATGGAGTTCGCCCGTCGATGACAACACGGGTAGTTGATAATCAATGGCCTGGCCCCCACATTCATATCCTTACGAACGATTTTTTTTTCTGGTCTTCAGAGCAGCACAGGACAGCAATGAAGCGACTTAAAAATGAACTCAATGCGCTGGTGAATCGGGGTGTCGACAGACATCTGCGCCTCGCTGTAACCGGACTTAGCCGCAGCGGCAAAACAGCGTTTATCACCGCGATGGTTAATCAGTTGCTCAATATTCATGCCGGAGCACGTTTGCCGCTTTTAAGTGCGGTGCGTGAAGAGCGCCTGCTGGGCGTAAAACGCATTCCCCAGCGTGACTTTGGCATTCCGCGCTTCACCTATGATGAAGGGTTGGCGCAGTTATATGGCGATCCTCCCGCCTGGCCGACGCCTACGCGCGGCGTCAGTGAAATTCGCCTGGCGTTACGTTTTAAATCGAACGATTCGCTGCTGCGCCACTTTAAGGACACCTCCACGCTGTATCTTGAGATTGTGGATTATCCCGGCGAATGGTTGCTCGACCTGCCGATGCTGGCGCAGGACTATTTAAGCTGGTCGCGCCAGATGACGGGCTTACTCAATGGTCAGCGCGGCGAATGGTCGGCGAAATGGCGAATGATGTGCGAAGGGCTGGACCCGCTAGCGCCTGCCGACGAAAACCGGCTGGCAGACATTGCCGCCGCGTGGACCGATTATCTCCATCACTGCAAACAGCAGGGGCTGCACTTTATTCAGCCAGGACGCTTTGTTTTGCCTGGCGATATGGCAGGAGCGCCCGCGCTGCAATTCTTCCCATGGCCAGATGTCGATGCCTGGGGCGAGTCCAAACTGGCGCAGGCCGATAAGCACACCAATGCCGGAATGTTGCGCGAGCGGTTTAATTATTACTGCGAGAAAGTGGTGAAGGGGTTCTATAAGAATCATTTTCTGCGCTTTGACCGCCAGATTGTGTTGGTGGATTGCCTGCAACCGCTCAACAGTGGACCACAGGCATTTAATGATATGCGTCTGGCGCTGACGCAGCTGATGCAAAGTTTCCACTACGGGCAGCGTACCCTGTTCCGGCGTTTGTTTTCGCCGGTTATCGATAAGCTATTGTTTGCTGCCACTAAAGCGGACCATGTGACCATCGATCAGCACGCCAATATGGTTTCATTGCTGCAACAACTGATTCAGGATGCCTGGCAAAATGCGGCGTTCGAAGGGATCAGTATGGACTGTCTGGGGCTGGCGTCTGTTCAGGCGACCACCAGCGGAATTATTGATGTTAACGGTGAGAAAATCCCGGCGCTGCGCGGTAATCGACTCAGCGATGGCGCACCGCTCACTGTTTATCCTGGCGAAGTTCCCGCACGTTTGCCAGGTCAGGCGTTCTGGGATAAGCAAGGCTTCCAGTTTGAGGCGTTTCGTCCGCAGGTGATGGATGTCGACAAACCGCTACCGCATATTCGTCTTGATGCTGCGCTGGAATTTTTAATAGGAGATAAATTGCGATGACCGAACCGTTAAAACCACGTATTGATTTCGACGGTCCACTGGAGGTCGATCAGAATCCAAAATTCAGGGCGCAGCAGACCTTTGACGAAAATCAGGCGCAAAATTTTGCCCCAGCCACGCTCGATGAAGCGCAGGAAGAAGAGGGGCAAGTTGAAGCGGTAATGGATGCAGCGTTACGTCCGAAACGCAGCCTGTGGCGCAAAATGGTGATGGGCGGGCTGGCTCTGTTTGGCGCAAGCGTTGTCGGGCAGGGCGTGCAGTGGACAATGAACGCCTGGCAAACCCAGGACTGGGTGGCGCTGGGTGGATGTGCCGCTGGGGCATTGATTATCGGCGCTGGCGTGGGTTCTGTGGTAACAGAGTGGCGGCGCTTATGGCGCTTGCGACAGCGCGCCCATGAACGCGACGAAGCGCGCGATTTGTTGCACAGTCACGGCACGGGTAAAGGCCGTGCATTCTGCGAAAAACTGGCGCAGCAGGCGGGTATTGATCAGTCACATCCGGCGCTGCAGCGCTGGTATGCCTCAATCCATGAAACGCAGAACGATCGTGAAGTGGTCAGCCTGTATGCTCACTTGGTCCAGCCAGTTTTAGATGCCCAGGCGCGGCGCGAAATCAGCCGCTCAGCGGCGGAATCAACGTTAATGATTGCCGTTAGCCCACTGGCGCTGGTGGATATGGCGTTTATCGCCTGGCGCAATCTGCGTTTGATTAATCGCATCGCCACGCTGTATGGCATTGAACTGGGATATTACAGCCGTTTGCGCCTGTTTAAGCTGGTATTGCTGAATATCGCTTTCGCCGGAGCCAGCGAACTGGTGCGCGAAGTGGGGATGGACTGGATGTCGCAAGATCTCGCTGCGCGTTTGTCTACCCGCGCAGCTCAGGGGATTGGTGCTGGACTTCTGACGGCACGACTGGGGATTAAAGCTATGGAGCTTTGCCGCCCGCTGCCGTGGATTGACGATGACAAACCTCGCCTCGGGGATTTCCGTCGTCAGCTTATCGGTCAGGTGAAAGAAACTCTGCAAAAAGGCAAAACGCCCAGCGAAAAATAATGCAATATCGGGTGCTGACCGGATATCTTTACGCCGAAGTGCCCGTTTTTCCGTCTTTGTGTCAATGATTGTTGACAGAAACCTTCCTGCTATTCAAATAGTGTCATATCATCATATTAATTGTTCTTTTTTCAGGTGAAGGTTCCCATGCGTCTGGAAGTCTTTTGTGAAGACCGACTCGGTCTGACCCGCGAATTACTCGATCTACTCGTGCTAAGAGGCATTGATTTACGCGGTATTGAGATTGATCCCATTGGGCGAATCTACCTCAATTTTGCTGAACTGGAGTTTGAGAGTTTCAGCAGTCTGATGGCCGAAATACGCCGTATTGCAGGTGTTACCGATGTGCGTACTGTCCCGTGGATGCCTTCCGAACGTGAGCATCTGGCGTTGAGCGCGTTACTGGAGGCGTTGCCTGAACCTGTGCTCTCTGTCGATATGAAAAGCAAAGTGGATATGGCGAACCCGGCGAGCTGTCAGCTTTTTGGGCAAAAATTGGATCGCCTGCGCAACCATACCGCCGCGCAATTGATTAACGGCTTTAATTTTTTACGCTGGCTGGAAAGCGAACCGCAAGATTCGCATAACGAGCATGTCGTTATTAATGGGCAGAATTTCCTGATGGAGATTACGCCTGTTTATCTTCAGGATGAAAATGATCAACACGTCCTGACCGGTGCGGTGGTGATGCTGCGATCAACGATTCGTATGGGCCGTCAGTTGCAAAATGTCGCCGCCCAGGATGTCAGCGCCTTCAGTCAAATTGTCGCTGTCAGCCCGAAAATGAAGCATGTTGTCGAACAGGCGCAGAAACTGGCGATGCTAAGCGCGCCGCTGCTGATTACGGGTGATACCGGCACCGGAAAAGATCTCTTTGCGTATGCCTGTCATCAGGCAAGCCCCAGAGCGAGCAAACCTTACCTGGCGCTGAACTGTGCGTCTATACCGGAAGATGCGGTCGAGAGTGAACTGTTTGGTCATGCTCCGGAAGGGAAGAAAGGGTTCTTTGAGCAGGCGAACGGTGGTTCGGTGCTGTTGGATGAAATAGGTGAGATGTCACCACGGATGCAGGCGAAATTACTGCGTTTCCTTAATGATGGCACCTTCCGTCGGGTTGGCGAAGACCATGAGGTGCATGTCGATGTGCGGGTGATTTGTGCTACGCAGAAGAATCTGGTCGAACTGGTGCAAAAAGGCGTGTTCCGTGAAGATCTCTATTATCGTCTGAACGTGTTGACGCTCAATCTGCCGCCGCTACGTGACTGTCCGCAGGACATCATGCCGTTAACCGAGCTGTTCGTCGCCCGCTTTGCCGACGAGCAGGGCGTGCCGCGTCCGAAACTGGCCGCTGATCTGAATACTGTACTTACGCGTTATGCGTGGCCGGGAAATGTGCGGCAGTTAAAGAACGCTATCTATCGCGCACTGACACAACTGGACGGTTATGAGCTGCGTCCACAGGATATTTTGTTGCCGGATTATGACGCCGCAACGGTAGCCGTGGGCGAAGATGCGATGGAAGGTTCGCTGGACGAAATCACCAGCCGTTTTGAACGCTCGGTATTAACCCAGCTTTATCGCAATTATCCCAGCACGCGCAAACTGGCAAAACGTCTCGGCGTTTCACATACCGCGATTGCCAATAAGTTGCGGGAATATGGTCTGAGTCAGAAGAAGAACGAAGAGTAAGCGTGAATATGCCTGATGGTGCAACACCATCAGGCATATTAACTTATGCTTTCAGTACAGCCAGAGCTGCTTCGTAATCCGGCTCGGTGGTGATTTCATCCACCAGCTGGCTGAAAATCACATTGTCATTTTCATCAATAACCACAACGGCACGCGCTGCCAGACCTTTCAGTGGGCCATCAGCAATTGCCACACCGTAGGCTTGCAGGAATTCAGCGTTACGGAAAGTGGAGAGGGTGATAACGTTGTTCAGACCTTCTGCGCCGCAGAAACGAGACTGGGCGAACGGCAGATCGGCAGAGATACACAGCACAACGGTGTTGTCGATCTCGGTTGCCAGTTGGTTAAACTTACGTACTGATGCGGCGCAAACACCGGTATCAATACTCGGGAAAATGTTCAGCACTTTGCGTTTACCCGCAAACTGACCGAGGGTGACGTCAGACAGATCTTTTGCCACGAGAGTAAAAGTCTGCGCTTTGCTACCCGCCTGCGGGATGGAATTGGCGACTGTAACCGGGTTGCCCTGGAAATGAACGGTTTGTGACATGATTATCTTTCCTGTTTACATATAGTTAACGTCACACCTAGTTTATGCTAACTGTCAATAACACAGCAAACGCTATTTGCGCTTAATCCGCAGACCACCGCGACAACAAGGAGTAAAGATGAGAACCGTTAAGGTATTTGAGGAGGCCTGGCCCTTACATACCCCGTTTGTGATTGCTCGGGGAAGTCGCAGTGAAGCGCGCGTGGTGGTGGTTGAACTGGAAGAAGAGGGTATTAAAGGCACCGGCGAATGCACGCCGTATCCGCGTTATGGGGAAAGTGATGCCTCGGTAATGGCGCAAATTATGAGCGTCGTGCCGCAATTAGAGAAAGGGCTGACACGGCAGGAGTTGCAAAAAATCCTCCCTGCCGGCGCAGCACGTAATGCGCTGGATTGTGCATTGTGGGATCTGGCGGCGCGAAAACAGCAGCAATCGCAGGCTGATTTGATCGGCATAACGCTTCCCGAGACAGTCACCACGGCACAGACGATAGTCATCGGTACGCCTGATCAGATGGCCAATAGTGCATCAACACTCTGGCAGGCAGGCGCGAAATTACTGAAAGTGAAGCTGGATAACCATCTTATCAGTGAGCGGATGGTGGCAATTCGCACAGCTGTGCCCGATGCGACGCTGATCGTTGATGCAAATGAATCCTGGCGTGCAGAAGGGTTGGCGGCGCGTTGCCAGCTATTGGCAGATTTAGGCGTTGCGATGCTTGAACAACCGCTTCCTGCGCAGGACGATGCGGCGCTGGAGAATTTTATTCATCCGTTACCGATTTGTGCTGATGAAAGTTGTCATACTCGTAGCAATCTGAAGGCGCTGAAAGGGCGCTATGAGATGGTTAACATTAAGCTTGATAAAACCGGTGGTCTGACGGAAGCGCTGGCGCTGGCGACTGAAGCGCGTGCACAAGGTTTTCGTCTGATGCTGGGCTGCATGTTGTGTACCTCTCGTGCCATTAGCGCCGCTTTACCGCTGGTGCCGCAGGTCAGTTTCGCCGATCTTGACGGACCGACCTGGCTGGCGGTAGATGTGGAACCGGCGCTTCAGTTCACGACGGGCGAATTGCATCTTTAGGATGCCAGCGCAGCAAGTTTGCCATCGCAAAGAGATATTTTTCGCTGGCTTCGTCGGAGGAGATGGGTGGAAACTCTGCGGTGATGCAATGCAAGTTGAGATCTGCACACCAACTGCCGAAAGAGCCAGGCGTTTCATAACCGACGCTGGTTACCAGAGGCAATTCAAACGCCTGGGCCAGCCATTCACCTAATTCGCTGTGTCTGGGATCTTCAATACAGGCCAGCGGATCGTGGAATGAGACCACCCAGGCAGGTTGAATGCGGTGTATAAGCTGGCACAGCGCCTGGGTTTCAGGTTCGGAGCCAGGTTTGTCACCTGTCAGTAAAACGACATCACGTTCTTCAGCGGCGCGGTTCCAGCGATAAACTGTTTCACCTTCCTTCCAGTTCGCTGCCGGAAAGTTTCGGTTTAAATCCACACCATTAGCATTGGCCCGTAACCCTAACTGGCAGCCGTCAGGATTCACACACAGCACCACATGATGGCGGCGCAAAGAAGGTGTCAAAGTCCGCAGAGCACAGGAGAGCGTGACGATCGAAGAGTTTTCATCACCGTGAGTGCCAGCCAGAATCAAACCACTTTCGTGACTGGTTGCAGGGGTCGGAAACCAGATTAACGGCGCGCCCAATAATGAACGTCCGTAATGTTCTGTTCCGGGCGGAAATGCGCCGCGTTCGGCGCGTGGGCGAGTTACGGTCATGATCGTCTCTGGTTCAGGAAGTATTACAGGCAGTGTTGTGCAAATTTTGCGGATTATCAAATCCTTTTCTTCAACGCTATGTCATCGATCTTGTATCACTTTTTTGCCGGAAGTTGTTTGTATTTTCATTGATGTGCAGATATTAGAATTGTCGTAATGTTATATACATGGCGTATTTTATTCTTACTGGTTCTACACATGTTAATCGCATCTGATTGATCAGTTCACCTTAATAAGTTTAATAAATCGTACTGCACATAGTACAGTACGATGGTAGCTATATAATTGATTTACATGAAGAAGGGTTTATCACCATCAGTCCCGGGTTGATTGATGCCTATATTCTCACCAATGTGTTTCTCAGGTTTATCGATGATATCTGTGATTAATGCTGCGACACTCTTACGTGATACGATCGTACCTTTGAATGGTTCATTGCGTGAGGTAAGCTCATAATCAATAATATCTTCATCAGTCAGCCAGGCAGGGCGAAGAATTGTATATTCCAGTCCAGAAGCCTCAATTGCATTCGCAGCCCTGCGGAATGGTTTTAGGGGTTCACCAATAACTGCATTATTCCATTCGCCAAATTTTCCTGGAACTTCATCATAAATACCGAGGGAAAGAACAAAGATCAGACGTTTAACATCACAGGCTTTCATCGCAGCGATCACTGAATTTGCCTGAATATCTAAATCTTCCCCCGTAAGGTTGGCATACACAACATCCTGTCCCTGCATGGCTTGCTTCAGTGCTGCATGATTCAGTACATCCCCCATAATAATCTTGCTATTAGTGGGATAGGGTTTGTGGATTTTTGCTGGCTGACGGGCAAATAAAGTTTGTTTAATGGTTTGTTTATCTGCCAGTTGATTAATCACATGGCGGGCTATCTGACCGCCAGCACCAAGAATCAGTACATTTTTCATGAAACTTTTCCCAGATTATTGGCAGCAATATGCCAGGCCATATCACTATTACGGATTTGAATATGTTTCATTACAGAGTTTCCTCAAAGAACGGAGCTAATACTGAAATTGCTTCAGCCACATAGACTTTGCCATCATAAAGATCCATATGGTTTGCGCCTTCAACAATGTGATAGCGTTTATCCTGGCTTGATGCTCGATCGTACAGGTCGTCACTCATCCATTTGCTCCCAGCCTGGCTGCCCGCCACAATCTGTATCGGCTGAGTCAGGTACACTTCCGCCATATGGTAAGCATCATAGGTAATAATCTGGTTAAGGCTGCGCAAAGTAGCGTAACCCGGTGCTGTTGGATACTGCGCGCGAGGGGTGTGGTAATATTCCCAGGCCTGACGCAGTTCTTCGTTCGGCGCATCGGACTCCTTCATTGGTGCCAGTGGCATAGTGGCGTATTCTCCGCTGCTAATATCGCTGGTTCGGGCGTTTGAACCCGCGTCAACGTATGGTAGGGCATCAATAGATTTCACATTGTTTTCCCAACCATTACGGAACATCGAACCAATATTGACCGCACTAACAGTACCGATGGCCTTGATGCGGCGATCCTGAATTGCAGCATTGGCTGTATATCCTGCACCGGCACAAATTCCCATCGCACCAATTCGGGTATTGTCGACATAAGAAAGCGTTGTCAGGTAATCAATCACGGCACTGACGTCTTCAGTACGAATGTATGGGTTTTCTAACTGACGCGGCTCGCCGCCGCTTTCACCTTGATAAGATGCGTCATAAGCAATAGTGACAAATCCCTTTTCCGCCAGTTTTTCGGCATAGGTTCCGACCGTTTGCTCTTTAACGCCCCCACCTGGGTGAGATACCACAATTGCCGGATACTGACGGGTTTCATCAAATTTTGGAGGGAAATAGATCACTGCAGACAAAGAGATGGTTGGATTATTGCTGTTAGTGAAGCTGACTTTATTATTCATCATTCCGTTCCTCATGGAGTTGTCGGTTCGTTTTAACGGTTGGTGATATCACTATAGATATTGATCATTAAGTTGATTAGACCCAAAATCATGATTAGACCTATCATTTAAATGATTAATAGATTGTATGGAGATACTGAATGAAGCGTGAAGAAATCGCTGATCTGATGGCGTTTGTCGTTGTTGCAGAGGAGCGTAGCTTCACTCGCGCAGCAGCCCGCCTGAGCATGGCGCAGTCAGCTTTAAGCCAGATAGTGCGCCGTATAGAAGAACGATTGGGATTGCGGCTTCTGACGCGAACCACGCGCAGCGTTGTACCCACTGAAGCGGGCGAGCATCTTTTGTCTGTTCTTGGCCCTATGTTGCATGACATAGATTCTGCCCTGACATCCCTGAGCGATCTGCAGAACCGCCCATCCGGGACAATACGTATTACTACTGTAGAACATGCAGCAAAAACGATATTGTTACCAGCTATGCGCACATTCCTGAAATCGCATCCTGAAATTGATATTCAGCTTACCATTGATTATGGTTTGACCGATGTCGTTTCTGAACGTTTTGATGCAGGCGTCCGTCTGGGTGGGGAGATGGATAAAGATATGATCGCCATTCGAATCGGGCCAGACATACCAATGGCTATTGTTGGCTCACCGGATTATTTTTCTCGTCGAAGTGCTCCAACGTCAGTGTCACAATTAATAGATCATCAGGCAATTAATTTGTATCTTCCCACATCGGGTACAGCAAATCGCTGGAGATTAATACGCGGTGGACGTGAAGTTCGTGTTCGCATGGAAGGTCAGCTTTTACTGAATACGATAGACCTGATCATTGATGCTGCAATTGATGGGCATGGATTGGCGTATCTACCTTATGATCAGGTTGAGCGGGCTATTAAAGAAAAAAAACTGATACGTGTTTTGGATAAATTCACACCAGATTTACCCGGTTATCACCTGTACTATCCACACCGTCGACATGCTGGCTCGGCATTCTCATTATTTATAGATAGGCTGAAGTATAAAGGTGCTGTTTAGCACTACTTGCTGATACATTAATTTAATTCTTCTCTTAACGTATTCTCAGTTCCTTTCAACGTTTTGGTTATTTTTTATTCTTCGCACAATGGCGACAGATGCTGATTATGATACCGAAAACGGGTTTGAATGTGCGAAGCCCGAACGTAGTGTTCGGAGTTCTATGTGCTTTACCGCATTTTGGAGACTATTATTTACACTAAATCTGATTTGATATATTGATACTTAAAACATTTGATGCTTCCTTTGTCACTTTTTTGATGGAAGTTGTTTGCATTTCTTTAAAGCGAAACAAATAATTACGCATCAATTTTAATGTCGGTTAGAGGGAAACTTATGAAGCACTCTGTTTCAGTCACGTGTTGTGCGCTGTTGGTCAGCAGCATTTCTCTTTCGTATGCTGCTGAAGTTCCGAGCGGCACAGTACTGGCAGAGAAGCAGGAGCTGGTGCGCCACATTAAAGATGAGCCAGCGTCGCTGGATCCCGCTAAAGCCGTGGGCCTGCCGGAGATTCAGGTCATTCGCGATCTGTTTGAAGGACTGGTGAATCAGAACGAGAAAGGGGAGATTGTCCCCGGCGTTGCGACTCAGTGGAAAAGTAATGACAACCGTATCTGGACTTTTACCCTGCGCGATAACGCAAAATGGGCGGATGGCACACCGGTAACGGCGCAAGATTTTGTCTACAGCTGGCAACGTCTGGTGGACCCGAAAACGCTATCGCCATTTGCATGGTTTGCCGCGCTGGCGGGAATCAACAACGCACAGGCGATTATTGATGGTAAAGCCGCGCCTGACCAGCTTGGCGTCACCGCAGTTGATGCCCATACTTTGAAAATCCAGCTTGATAAACCATTGCCGTGGTTTGTGAATTTAACCGCTAACTTTGCCTTCTTCCCGGTGCAAAAAGCCAACGTAGAAAGCAGTAAAGAGTGGACGAAACCCGGAAATCTGATCGGCAATGGCGCTTATGTTCTTAAAGAGCGCGTAGTCAATGAAAAACTGGTCGTAGTGCCGAATACCCATTATTGGGATAACGCCAAAACGGTACTGCAAAAAGTGACCTTCCTGCCAATTAATCAGGAATCCGCAGCCACTAAGCGTTATCTCGCGGGGGATATTGATATCACCGAATCCTTCCCGAAAAATATGTATCAGAAGTTGTTGAAGGATATTCCGGGGCAGGTTTATACGCCGCCGCAGCTCGGGACCTATTATTATGCGTTTAACACGCAAAAAGGGCCGACGGCAGATCAGCGCGTTCGCCTGGCATTAAGTATGACGATAGATCGCCGCCTGATGACCGAAAAAGTGTTGGGGACGGGCGAAAAGCCAGCGTGGCATTTTACACCAGATGTTACCGCGGGATTTACGCCGGAACCTTCGCCGTTTGAACAAATGAGTCAGGAAGAACTGAATGCGCAGGCAAAAACTTTGTTGAGCGCAGCTGGTTATGGTCCGCAAAAACCGCTGAAGTTGACGCTTTTGTATAACACTTCAGAAAACCATCAAAAAATTGCGATTGCTGTAGCATCGATGTGGAAAAAGAACCTGGGCGTAGATGTTAAATTGCAAAACCAGGAATGGAAAACCTATATCGATAGCCGTAATACCGGCAATTTTGATGTTATCCGCGCCTCGTGGGTAGGGGATTATAATGAACCCTCCACTTTCCTGACATTATTAACGTCAACGCATTCCGGGAATATTTCACGCTTTAACAATCCGGCATATGACAAAGTTCTGGCCCAGGCATCGACGGAAAATACCGTTAAAGCGCGTAATGCCGATTACAACGCGGCAGAAAAAATCCTCATGGAGCAAGCACCGATTGCACCAATTTATCAATATACCAATGGACGATTAATCAAGCCGTGGCTGAAAGGTTATCCCATTAATAACCCTGAAGATGTGGCGTACAGTCGGACTATGTATATTGTGAAGCATTAATGTGATGGGAACTGGCGTTACCCTTGTGGATAACGCCAGTGATGTCTGATTTAGCGACCCTGGTCCGGCGGTGTAATGTTATCCATATACAGCGTCTGGCTGGGGAAGGCAAAGTCCGCGCCGTGTGACTGTACAATATCGATAATCTTCAAATAAACGTCTTGCTGTGCGGCAAGCCACTCAGCCCATACCGTGGTTTTGGTAAAGCAATAAACCATAATATTTAATGACGAATCAGCAAACTGGTTGAAATAAACCAGTAAGGTTTGTCGCTGGTCGATGGCCGGGTGATTTTTCAGCATCTCACGTACGGCTTCGACAATAACGCCCACTTTTGCCGCATCCTCATAACGTAAACCAATGGTCGTGGTAATGCGCCGGTTGGTCATTCGTCCAGGATTTTCTACGCTGATCGACGAAAACAGCGAGTTCGGTACGTACAATGGACGATTATCAAAGGTCTTAATTTTGGTAATTCGCCAGCCAATTTCCGTTACTGTACCTTCGATATTTCTGTCCGGTGAACGGATCCAGTCGCCAATACTGAAAGGACGGTCGAAATAGAGCATAATCCCGGAAAAGAAGTTACTCAGAATATCTTTACCGGCCATACCGACAGCCAGACCACCAATACCACCAAAGGTCAACAAGCCAGAAAGGCTCATGCCGAAATGTTCGCCATAAAGCAGAACAAGCACCACAATAATGGTGATTTTGATAATGCGCGACATGATCCGCGCACTGGTGATATCGCGACCTTTTTTAATCTGCTGTTTTTCAAACTGATTAATCAGCAGAAATAGCTTAATCGTCAGAATAACCGCAATCAGGGACGTACAGATAAAATCGATAACGCCTGGGGTGATAAATTTGAGTTTATAGTTTTCTATAACATAGTTAATGATGCTACCAACAGCACTAATAATTATGGTGTAGATTAAAAATTGCACCGCATGGAATAAAAATCCTTTTCTTTTACGATTTCCACGGCGAAACCAAAAGCTCATCAGAATCAATGCTGCGCAGCTACCGAAAATAATGACCAGATTAAGCGCATTATTTGTAAACAGTTCAGCGATCATTGTTTTATCAGGCTCCTCCAGATAATTGTCGTCATGCCGGAAACCCCTGGCGGGACTATTTTACCGCGACAATTCATTCAGATCATCAATAGTCAGGGAAGGAAGTAGCAACATTAGCTAACTAATCAATGCGTTGATTGTAAATCCAGCTAAGAGGTGAGATTTTCAGAGCAGACAACGGTGAAATGTCATGGTATTGTTACGTTTAGGTAACAAGAAATTTATCTGCACAAGGATTACATCATGATTATGGCGAAACTGAAGTCAGCGAAAGGGAAGAAATTTCTCTTTGGTTTGTTGGCGGTTTTCATTATTGCGGCGTCGGTTGTGACTCGCGCGACCATCGGCGGCGTTATAGAACAGTACAATATTCCGCTGTCTGAGTGGACGACATCAATGTATGTGATTCAGTCATCGATGATTTTTGTTTATAGCCTGGTCTTTACTGTGTTGCTGGCAATCCCGTTGGGAATTTATTTCCTTGGCGGCGAAGAGCAGTAAGTAAAAAATAGGCCCGATAACTCGGGCCTTGTCAGTTATTGAAGAGTCGTTAATCGTCTTCTTCGTCATCCAGTTCAACGGGTGTCTGATACTGGTCAGGTTTAATGACCAGCAGGTCGCAGCGAAGATGATCAATCACCTGTTCCGCCGTGTTGCCAAGGAATGCTGCTGAAATACCGGTGCGTCCGACCGTGCCCAGAACCACAATCCCCGCCTGTAAGTGCTCCGCCAAATCAGGAATCACCTCTTCGGGCAGACCTTTTTCTACGTGCGTCATGTTTTCATTAATGCCGAATTTCTGCCGCAGAGCTTTCATTGCCAGCAAATGTTGCCCACGAATGGCATCGTTATAAACGCTCGGGTCAAATTCCGGCAGTTCAATCGCGATATTAATTGGCGTTACCGGATAAGCGCCAACCAGATGAACTTCGGTATGGTTGACTTGTTCTGCCAGTTCGATCGTCTCTTTGACCAGTTTTTCATTGAGCGCATTATGGTACGGCTCTTCACTGGCGAGATTCACCGCCACCAGCGCCTTACCCCCTTCCGGCCACGGCTGGTCTTTCACCATCCACACCGGGCTTGGGCATTTGCGTAACAGATGCCAGTCCGTTGGCGTAAAAATCACCGCTTCCAGACGGTCATGTTGGTGCGCCATTTTTAGCACCAAATCGTGCCCGCCGCTGATCACTTCCTGAATGATGGCTTCGAAAGGACGGTTATGCCAGACCACTTTAATTTCAATGGGAACGCCAGCATTGAGATAATATTTTGCCTGCTCGTGGATCCAGGCTGTACGCTGGCTGATGACGCCCTGACGCATAGCGGTACGTTCGTCCGGAGAGAGCAGGGTGGTCATTTCGTATGAGAAGTCATAGATCGGCAAAAAGGCTTTAATTTTGCCACCAATCCGTTGATGTAAATAAACAGCTCGCCGCAATGCTGGTTGGTCGTCCTGGTTAGGATCGATAACAACGAGCATGTTCTGATACATAGCCATACAGGGTCTCCTTACAACAACTGTCAACGCAGTTTGTAATTAAAAGATTAACCCATATCTGGTGAATGAAACAGTGATGAACCTTCTGTCAGATCAATAAATCAGAAAAATTTAATGATATGACAGAAGGATAGTGAGTTATGCGGAAGAATCAGGCAACGTTACGCGTATGACCAGCAAGCTGGGCCAGCGCATCGTTATTTTCGATAGTGATGTATTTACCTTTGACTGCCAGCATACCGCTTTTCTGGAAGCGACCCAGCAGACGGCTGATGGTTTCAACCGTCAGGCCCAGATAGTTACCGATATCACCACGAGTCATCGTCAGGCGGAATTCACGAGGGGAGAAGCCGCGTTGGGCAAAACGACGGGACAGGTTGTAGATGAATGCAGCCAGACGTTCCTCGGCATTTTTCTTCGACAACAGCAGGATCATGTCCTGATCGCCTTTGATTTCACCGCTCATCAGACGCATCATCTGCTGACGCAGATTCGGCATTTTACCAGACAAATCGTCCAGCGTTTCGAACGGGATTTCACATACCATCGAGGTTTCCAGCGCCTGCGCGAAACTCGGGTGATGACCGCTGCCGATGGCATCAAATCCCACCAGATCGCCTGCTAAATGGAAACCAGTGATTTGCTCGTCGCCTTGCTCAGTGATGGTATAACTTTTAATCGTACCGGAGCGGATGGCATAAAGCGATTTTAGTTCATCTCCAGCCTTAAACAGCGTCTGGCCTTTCTGAATAGGCTTCTTCCGCTCAATGATATTATCAAGCTGATCAAGCTCATGTTCGTTGAGTGTGAACGGGATGCAAAGCTGGCTGATGCTGCAATCCTGGCAATGGATAGCACAACCGCCAGACTGAATGCGCCGTATAATTCGCTTTTCCGGGATCATAGGTCTGCTCAAGCCGTAATTGATATTTGTCAATTTTAACATCTTTTTAGGGAGCAAGTAAGTCTAAGCAAACCTTAACAGCAGAGAATTCCGATATTAGATGTAAATATATGTCTATCTATTTGAAAACCCTTAAGTTGTTAAGGGTGACTTTACATAAAAGTGTGAACAAGCTGGCACAAATTGTTTAATGTTTACAGCAAAAGATAACCTTCGTGGCGCAATAACCACTCTTTTCGCTGAACTCCGCCTGCATATCCGGTCATGGTGCCGTTTCGGCCAATAACCCGATGGCAAGGTACGACGATGCTGATGGGATTCGATCCGTTTGCCGCACCAACGGCACGCGCCGCGCCAGGGCGGCCTAATTGTTCAGCCAGTTGGCCATAATGCATTACCTGCCCGCAGGGGATAGTGCGCAGTGTTTTCCAGACTTCGCGCTGAAATGGCGTCCCCCCCGTGGCAGTGGGAAGCGTATCAATAATGCTAAGATTACCGGCAAAATATTCACGAAGCTTGTCGCTTAAACCACCTGGGTTGGTGGCAGAAATGCGCTCATAGCTTTCTTTGCGATAATGGATGTCCAGCAGCTGCACCATGCGTTCGCTGTACTCTTCCCATTCAACCGCCCGCAGGCGAAATTGCTCATCGCAAATCACCCACAGTGGACCCAGTGGCGTGGCAATTTTTTCTTCAAGTAATCTCAGCATCTGTTCTCTCTTAAGACAAACGTGGGTAAATACCCGGACCTATCGGCAAGCCAACAAGATACCACGCCAGCAACATCAGCAGCCATACCACCGAAAAGATTAATACTAACAAAAAGTAAGTACCAGGTTTAGCGTCTGGTTTGTCGAAGTATTTAAGCATAAAGCGATTTTTTGATTTTTCTGCCTGAAGAAATGAGGGCAAGCCATCAAATTCCAGTCAGCGAAATTTTACCGTAGGCTATCCGTTATTTGATTCTGTGGCGTGATAGCCGCCAGACACCACTGATCTCGTCACTCATTCCCCAATCCCGGCGAGAATGTGGTTATTTACAGAGCTAAAAAATGAATAAAAAAATAGAGCCTGTCGACATCCACCAGACTCTACAGTACACACAGCAGTGCATCCTCGTCTTAAATCCGGCCTGGGGTCCTGGTGACCGGTGACAGTGTTATAACGGTTTTACCCATCCGTTGCCAATTTTCTTCAGTGACAGATTTCACGAAAATATAAGTTAAATCATTTGTCTTGTGATTGCATAATCATGCATCGTTAATCGACGAGTAAATTTACCGGGTGAGTAGCCCGTTCGACGCTTAAACATATTGCCGAACGATTCAGCTGAGGCATAGCCCAGACGATGGGCAATTTTGGTCAACGAATATCCATCATCAAGAAGCGTCACTGCAGAAATAACGTGCATTTGCTGAACCCAGTGGCGAAATGTTAATCCCGTCTCTTTAACAAATAAGCGCATGAGTGTACGGCTACTGACGTTAATTTTATCCGCTAGATTATCCAGTGTTGGCAGATACCCTTGGTTGTTTAGCAAATTCTCACAAAGCTGCTGTAGCCGCTCATCATTTGGCCAAGGGAGTTCAAGTGACATTTTCACCCCCATTTTTATTTCCTGAAGTATCAGTGTCTCGAGGGCTGAAAAACGTAACTGTTGTTTATCTGTGGTACTTTGCGACGGTGGAAGTTGGTTAATTGCAATTAGTAATTCCCTTAACAGGGGTGAAATACCCGTCATGAAGCAAACTTTTCCCAGCGTTTCACTTTCCGCTTCTGAAACCAGTACGGTTTTTAAAAGTACGTTGCCTGTCGCAACAAACTTATGCGGCATTTGTGGGGGCAGCCAAAGCGCGCTGCTGGCATGCACTAGCCAGACGCTTTCTCCAGCCCATATACGAACGACTCCTTCAGCCGGGTAAAGCAACTGGGCATAGAGATGTTTATGCCAGGGAACTGTGCCTCCATTCAGATGTTCCGAATCCAGTCCGATAATGTGATGCCCTGGTGATGCTTTGGGTTGCAGTGTGATTGTCATTTACAGTAGGTATTTTGTCAGAAATCATCAAATAAGCCATGTTAAATTTTAAATATGACGTATGCAAGTTTCCGGATATATACGGTGTAAAGAGTGATGATAATTTCTAAAAAACAGCTTATTGGGGTGGTAGCGATCGGTATTATTTTGGCTGGCGTTGTCTTTTTTATCTGGTGGGTAAGCAAAGGAAGATTTATACAGACGACGGATGATGCTTACATTGGTGGTAATATCACCACGGTGGCAAGTAAAGTTTCTGGTTATATTTCTGCTATAGAGGTGCGCGATAATCAGAGCGTAAAAAAAGGCGATATTATCCTGCGTCTCGATGATCGGGATTATCGTGCAAATGTCGCCAGGCTTGAGGCAAAAATAAAAAGTAGCAAAGCCAATCTCGAAAGCATTCAAGCCACTATTGCGATGCAGCAGTCGATAATTCAAAGTGCCAGTGAAACATGGCAGGCAGTAAAACATGAGGAGCAAAAGCGCCTGCGAGATACTGAACGTTATGAAAAACTCGCACAATCAGCGGCAATATCGCAACAAATTATTGATAACGCCAGGTTTGACTACCAGCAGGTCGCAGCAAAGGAGCGCAAAGCCGCGAACGATTTCCTGGTGGAGAAGCAACGGCTGGCAGTTTTATCTGCTCAGGAAGAAAACGTACGTGCAAGTATCGAAGAAGTTCAGGCCGCTTTGACTCAGGCACTACTGGATCTGGAATATACCCTTGTTCGTGCGCCGATTGATGGCATTGTCGCAAACCGCAGCGCCCATACAGGCAGTTGGGTGGAAGGCGGCACATCGTTAGTTTCACTAGTACCAGTCAGTGAGTTGTGGGTTGATGCAAATTATAAAGAAAACCAAATAGCGGGAATGAAGCCAGGAATGAAGGCTGAGATCCGTGCTGATATTCTCAAAGGGGAAGTGTTTCACGGTCACATTGAAAGCCTTTCCCCAGCGACAGGAGCCAGTTTCAGCTTGATATTCAAATTGTATCGTCATCCCTAAATGAAATAGGTGGTGGTCTGTCCGCAGGTAAAGACGAAATGGCCTGGCTTCAGACCAGCTATTTAATTGCCGAGATTATTGTTATTCCGCTCTCTGGGTGGCTGTCACGGGTATTTTCCACTCGTTGGCTTTTTACTCTATCCGCGGGAATATTTACTTTAATGAGTATCGCTTGTGGACTTGCATGGAATATTCAGATCATGATTTTTTTTCGTGCTTTACAGGGAGTTGCTGGCGCATCCATGATCCCTTTAGTTTTCACGACGGCGTTTATTTATTACCAGGGTAAAGAGTTGGGGTTGGCTGCTGCGGTAGTCAGTGCGCTGGCCTCACTGTCACCGACGCTAGGGCCAACTCTGGGGGGCTGGATCACTGATAACCTCGACTGGCGATGGCTATTTTATATCAATATATTACCGGGCATATATTTAGTTTTGAGTATTCCTTTTCTGGTTAATTTTGATAAACCTGATCTCTCTTTACTGAAAGTTGCTGATTATCCGAGTATTATCCTGTTGGCCATGACACTGGGATGTCTGGAATATACCCTTGAAGAAGGAGCGCGCTGGGGATGGCTGGATGATAATACTATTTTGCTGACATCAGTTCTGGCATTGGTGAGTTTTATTTTATTTGCTGCGCGTACACTTAAAATATCCAATCCGATAATGGATCTTCATGCTTTTAAGGATAAAAATTTCACACTGGGATGTTTCTTTTCTTTTTCTGGAGGGGTTGGAATATTCTCTACTGTATATTTAATACCTGTGTTTTTGGGGCAGGTTCGCGGATTAAATGCCGAAGAGATAGGTTTTGCCGTTTGCACAACAGGTATTTTCCAGTTATTTTCTGTTCCCTTTTACTTCTGGTTAAGTAAAAAAATAAATCTGCAATGGCTGTTGATGGCGGGGCTGGGCGGATTTGTGTTTTCAATGTATCTTTTTACCCCTATAACCCACGAATGGGGATGGCAGGAGTTACTGTTTCCACAGGCAATTAGAGGGATTTCGCAGCAGTTTGCGATGGCCCCCATCGTAACATTAACGCTGGGGGGAATTCCAAAAGAACGGCTGAAGTTAGCCTCTGGTGTATTTAATTTAACACGTAATCTTGGGGGCGCAATTGGTATTGCCCTGTGTGGCTCTATTCTCAATAATCGAACTAATTTTCATTTTTCGAGAATGGGTGAAAAAATGGTTTCTGTTCCCCATACGGTGAATGACTTCATTTCCAGAAGTGCTTTGTTTTTTAATCGCAGTGGAAGTGACCAGACATCGGAAATACTGGCTTCAACCAAATTATTGAGTCAATTGATGCTGAGGGAGGCGCAAACTATGGCATTTTCGGATACCTTTCTGCTAATCAGTGGTCTGTTATTTATCGCATTTTTGTTGGTTCCTGCTATGAATAAATCATCCTGATCGGAGCCTGTGCTGAATTAAACTCGGGCTAAACTGTTCGATACTGCTAACAGGCTAGTATAAAATGCCCCGCCTGCGCAGATACTCACAGGTATGAAGTAGAGTATTGTTTCAATCTGTGAAGGGAACGATGCAGTAAGTATGAACAATTAACCCGTCTGAATCACGACGTGTGAAGGTGCATAGGAGGTTACATGAACCTTGACGACAAATCGCTGTTTCTTGACGCCATGGAAGATGTCCAGCCGCTGAAACGTGCTACAGATGTCCACTGGCATCCAACGCGTAACCAACGTGCGCCGCAGCGTATCGACACGCTGCAACTTGATAATTTCCTCACCACTGGATTTCTCGACATCATCCCGCTAAGTCAGCCGCTGGAGTTTCGGCGGGAAGGGTTGCAACATGGGGTGCTGGATAAGCTGCGCAGTGGTAAATATCCGCAACAGGCGAGCCTGAATCTTTTGCGCCAGCCGGTGGAAGAGTGCCGCAAAATGATGTTCAGTTTCATTCAACAAGCCCTGGCGGATGGTTTGCGTAACGTGCTGATTATTCATGGCAAAGGACGGGATGATAAATCGCATGCCAATATTGTCCGCAGCTATGTGGCGCGCTGGCTGACCGAATTTGATGATGTTCAGGCATATTGCACCGCGCTACCGCATCATGGCGGCAGCGGGGCGTGTTACGTCGCACTACGTAAAACAGCGCAGGCGAAGCAAGAAAACTGGGAGCGCCACGCTAAGCGCAGTCGTTGATCACGAGACGCATCCGCGGCTTATGCCGCCAGCACGCGGTTGCGTCCATCATTTTTCGCTCGATACAAAGCATCATCAACGCGTTTAAACAGTTCATCGATGCTTTCATTTCCTTCGTGATGCGCCACACCAATGCTGACAGTAAAGCGTGGTAAGCCCGAAATACTCACTTTTGCCACGCTTACGCGGATAGTTTCAGCCAGCGAAAGCGCGGTATCCAGTGGGGTTCTTGGTAGCAATAAGACAAACTCTTCGCCTCCCCAACGAAACACCAAATCGCCTTTGCGAGCGCAACTTTCGAGAGTGCGGGCAAGGGCGCATAACACCTCATCACCTTTAGAATGCCCATAGAGATCGTTAATGTGTTTAAAACGATCGGTGTCGATGAGCAACAAGCTGTAATCCTGAGCGATGGCGAGGTGCTGCATTTGGCCTGGCTCGGTAATGTGATAAAACTGTCGCCGATTCAGTAATCCGGTCATCGCATCATGGTGGGCAGCATGTTCCAGCTGCTCCTCCAGCCGTTTTTGCTCAGTAATATCATGCACAATACATAACATGAGCTTGTCGCCATAAATTTCAATCGGCCCGGCATAGGTCTGCACATGACGAGTCGAACCATCCGCCAGTTTATGAACAAAATTCAAAGGTTTATGACCACCGGGTAAATGCGAGATTTCATGCATGATAGGCATGACGCGACGCCCGAGCATATTAATTTCCCAGGTATGTTTCTGGCACATCGTTTCATGGTTATAACCATAGAAATTGAGCGCGGCGAGGTTAGCATCGACGATTTGGCCATCTCGTGAGGGGTCAATCAACAACATTGGTGCAGAGTTAGTCAGAAAAAAGCGCGCATAAAAACCTTGTTTTTTGCGCTGATAATTTGCCGAGCGACTGGCTTTTAAACCCAGCGTTGCCGGTGCTTCGATACCTTCGAAAATAATCACCGGTTCTGTTTCTGTCAGCTCTCGCAAAACAAGCCGACAGCTTAATGCTGTTTCCTCTTCTTTACGCTGAACGGTGAGGATTTCGATAATATCGTGTTGATTTTGCAGATCGGAGAGGTATTTCGGCAGTTCTTTTTGTGAGGAGACGGAATAGGGACCGGTTCGTAGCTGACTAAACGTGAGGTCTTGCATCAACAGTCGCGCCGCGCTGTTGGCATAAATTAACTGTTCCTCAAAGGGCGAAACGATCCAGACAGGACTGGTGAGTAAGTCCAGGGTATTGAAGTTGTGTGTAATCATTGAGATCCCATTATTTTTATCAATTTTTGTTGCTATCCGATCGCAAAAAAGCCACGTCATATGATCAGATAATTCTGATAATGATAGACGCTATTTAACACTTCACACGGTTTGTATACGGAAAAGCATTTTGCTTTTTGTATTCAATTTAGACAGAATTTTATTAATCATTTCAGGGTAATGGGGTGATGAGATGTTGCGTAACAGGGCCAGAAGGCTAGACTACAAAATAATGCGTTGATGATGGAGGCACTGTGGAAGCGATTAAGGGATCGGACGTTAATGTCCCGGATGCAGTATTTGCCTGGATGCTGGATGGTAGAGGCGGCGTTAAACCGCTGGAAAATACAGATGTGATTGATGAAGCGCATCCCTGCTGGCTCCACCTTAATTATGTACACCATGATAGCGCCCAATGGCTGGCGACAACACCGCTGCTTCCCAATAACGTACGTGATGCGCTGGCGGGCGAGAGCACACGGCCCCGAGTCAGCCGTCTCGGTGAAGGCACGCTGATTACATTGCGCTGTATAAACGGCAGCACCGATGAACGCCCCGATCAACTGGTCGCTATGCGTGTATATATGGACGGGCGGTTAATTGTTTCGACCCGACAACGCAAAGTGCTGGCGCTGGACGATGTGGTGAGCGATCTTGAAGAGGGCACTGGTCCGACCGATTGCGGGGGGTGGCTGGTGGATGTGTGCGATGCGTTGACCGATCATTCCAGCGAATTTATCGAGCAGCTGCACGATAAAATTATCGACCTCGAAGATAATCTTCTCGATCAGCAAATTCCACCGCGTGGATTTCTGGCTCTGCTGCGCAAACAATTAATTGTGATGCGTCGCTATATGGCACCGCAACGTGATGTTTATGCTCGTCTTGCCAGTGAACGTTTGCCGTGGATGAGCGATGACCAACGCCGTCGGATGCAGGATATTGCCGATCGCCTTGGGCGCGGTCTTGACGAAATCGACGCCTGTATAGCACGGACTGGCGTGATGGCGGATGAAATCGCTCAGGTGATGCAGGAAAATTTAGCTCGTCGTACCTATACAATGTCGTTGATGGCAATGGTCTTTTTACCCAGTACGTTTCTGACAGGGTTATTTGGCGTCAACCTTGGTGGGATCCCTGGCGGCGGATGGCAATTTGGATTTTCAATTTTTTGTATTCTGTTAGTTGTTCTTATTGGTGGTGTTGCTTTATGGTTGCATCGTAGTAAATGGTTGTAACAAAAGCAATTTTTCCGGCTGTCTGTATACAAAAACGCCGTAAAGTTTGAGCGAAGTCAATAAACTCTCTACCCATTCAGGGCAATATCTCTCTTGCAGGTGAATGCAACGTCAAGCGATGGGCGTTGCGCTCCATATTGTCTTACTTCCTTTTTTGAATTACTGCATAGCACAATTGATTCGTACGACGCCGACTTTGATGAGTCGGCTTTTTTTTGCCTGTTATTTATCAGCGTCTACCCTTTAAGAGTCCACCCAATGACCGGAGGGAAATATGACGACACTTATTTATTTGCAAATTCCTGTCCCTGAACCGATTCCTGGCGATCCTGTTCCAGTACCCGATCCGATCCCTCGCCCGCAACCCATGCCTGACCCACCACCCGATGAAGAACCGATTAAATTGTCGCATCGTGAGCGTAGATCTGCGAGGATACGCGCCTGCTGACTTTGCGTCGATGACCACGAGAATAGATTGTGACCGCTTTTTCTACCCTGAATGTTTTGCCTCCCGCCCAACTCACAAACCTTAATGAGTTGGGTTATTTAACCATGACGCCGGTGCAGGCCGCCGCGCTTCCGGCGATCCTTGCCGGAAAAGATGTTCGCGTGCAGGCGAAAACCGGCAGCGGCAAAACGGCGGCTTTTGGCCTCGGCTTGTTACAGCAAATTGATGTGTCGCTATTTCAAACCCAGGCTTTAGTGCTGTGTCCTACGCGTGAACTGGCGGATCAGGTGGCAGGTGAATTGCGTCGGCTGGCGCGTTTTCTGCCAAATACCAAAATTTTGACGTTGTGCGGTGGTCAACCGTTCGGTATGCAGCGTGATTCGTTGCAACATGCGCCGCATATTATCGTGGCAACGCCGGGCCGTTTGCTGGATCACCTGCAAAAAGGCACTGTATCACTGGATGCGTTGAATACGCTGGTGATGGATGAGGCCGACCGCATGCTGGATATGGGATTTAGCGACGCCATTGATGATGTCATCTGTTTTGCGCCAGCATCTCGGCAGACACTTCTGTTTTCGGCAACCTGGCCGGAAGCCATTGCCGCAATCAGCGGAAGAGTGCAACGCGATCCTTTAGCGATTGAAATTGACTCAACAGATGCTCTGCCACCTATTGAACAACAATTTTATGAGACATCCAGCAAAGGCAAAATTCCTCTGTTGCAACGGTTATTAAGCTTGCATCAGCCATCCTCTTGCGTGGTGTTTTGCAATACCAAAAAAGATTGCCAGTCTGTCTGCGACGCGCTGAATGAAGTAGGGCAAAGTGCATTGTCGTTACACGGCGATCTGGAGCAACGCGATCGCGATCAGACCCTGGTACGTTTTGCTAACGGTAGCGCCCGTGTATTGGTCGCGACTGATGTTGCTGCGCGTGGTCTGGATATAAAATCGCTTGAGCTGGTGGTGAACTTTGAGCTGGCGTGGGACCCTGAAGTTCATGTACATCGCATCGGTCGTACAGCTCGTGCAGGAAATAGCGGTCTGGCGATCAGTTTCTGTGCCCCGGAAGAAGCACAGCGGGCCAATATCATTTCTGACATGTTGCAGATAAAACTTAACTGGCAAACGCCGCCAGCGAATAGTTCCATTGTGCCGCTGGAAGCAGAAATGGCAACGTTGTGTATCGATGGCGGGAAAAAAGCCAAAATGCGCCCGGGTGATGTATTAGGTGCGCTGACAGGAGACATCGGGCTTGATGGCGCAGATATTGGCAAAATCGCCGTGCATCCGGCGCATGTTTATGTCGCGGTGCGTCAGGCTGTTGCTCATAAAGCATGGAAACAGCTACAGGGCGGGAAGATTAAAGGAAAAACGTGCCGGGTGCGGTTATTAAAATAATGAAATGTTGAATTGCAGGGTGCAAGAGTAAACATCTTCTTCGGGATTGCCGGATGTGACGCTGGCCGCGTCTTCTCCGGCCTCCATAAGAGTAGCCCGATACGCTTGCGCATCGGGCGCTATCCTGGTTATTTCACTTCAACCACATTCAGCCGTAACTCATCCAACTGATTTTCATCTTCTTCAGGCTGCCAGCCCGCTGGTTGTAGTGGGATCTCTTCGCGATCAAACGCCAGATCACCCCCGTTAACCACTTCAGAACCGTGGGTAATGCCTTTGAAATCGAACAGGTTGGTATCGCACAGATGCGACGGCACCACATTCTGCATCGCGCTGAACATCGTCTCGATACGCCCCGGATAACGTTTATCCCAGTCACGCAACATGTCAGCAATCACCTGACGTTGCAGGTTAGGCTGTGAACCGCACAGGTTGCACGGAATAATCGGGAACGCTTTTGCATCGGCAAAGCGCTGAATATCTTTCTCGCGGCAGTAGGCCAGCGGACGAATCACGATATGTTTGCCATCATCGCTCATCAGTTTCGGAGGCATACCTTTCATCTTGCCACCGTAGAACATATTTAAGAACAGCGTTTGCAGGATATCGTCACGATGGTGACCCAGCGCGATCTTCGTCGCCCCCAGTTCCGTTGCGGTGCGATAAAGGATACCGCGACGAAGACGAGAACACAGTGAGCAAGTGGTTTTGCCCTCCGGAATCTTCTCTTTCACGATACCGTAAGTGTTCTCTTCAACAATCTTGTACTCAACGCCCAGCGTTTCAAGATACTCGGGCAGAACGTGTTCCGGGAAGCCCGGTTGCTTTTGATCGAGGTTAACAGCCACCAGCGAAAAATTGATTGGCGCGCTTTGCTGCAAATTGCGCAGAATCTCCAGCATGGTATAGCTGTCTTTACCCCCGGAGAGGCAAACCATGATGCGATCGCCTTCTTCAATCATATTGAAGTCAGCAATGGCTTCGCCCACGTTACGACGCAGACGTTTTTGTAATTTGTTCAGGTTGTATTGTTCTTTCTTTGTAATTTGTTGATTTTCTTGCATTATTTCAGTTCTCTGGTACTAAATGTGGCATATTGAGGGCAAACTTTGCAACTACGATAACCGCGCATTCAACATGGCTACCTGTTCGTCGTTCATGTCATCAATCCACATACCGTAAATTTCATACACCATCTGCGCAGTTTCATGCCCCATCTGGCTGGCTATAAATGCCGGGTTCGCTCCTGCCGTCAACAGCCAGCAGGCAAAAGTATGTCGCGTATGGTACGGATTACGGCGGCGAATACCAGCACGTTTTACTGCTGCATTCCATCTCGCTCCCAAATAGTCGTAGTGAAATCTGATGGGAAAGCCTTGCTTAGCATGCTGGTGTTGCGCTACCCGTACAGGATGCGGTAACACAGGAAGAAATTAGAACAGAAACTGTGGCGGACATTGTGCATTCGTTGCCAGGCGGAGAAATAGAACGCTACAACAAGTGCAGAATATAATTTTTCGCAAGTGCCAGAATAGCGATATTATGCAGTGTTTTTTAGTTTTCTATCAGGGGATATTTTGTGAAACTTTTCGGTGAATAAAATAATTCTCTGTAATAAATGATGGGTATGGTTGGTGGTTATATTTGCGCATGGAAATATTACATTGGATATGAATGTATTTCAAATGAAAGAACCATGACACCCGAATGGAGTTAGGGATTCATTACGTATCTAATCTAAAGAATAAGAAAAATACTTAATTCATTGTGGGTGGTGATGATATCTTGATATGTAAAAATGGTTCTCTTAATAAGATGTAACTAGCTTATTACTTATCCATAGCACAAGAAATGGTCCTGTATCTGCGTTGCCATGAAATAAGATAGGCCTAAATGTAATAAAGAGTTGCATGACAAAATTACTAAAGTTCACAATAAAAAAGAATTAAGTTTTTTGTTCAAGTATTTTTTTAGTGTATTGTTTTGAAATGTTCTACGCTGCTCTAACCTTCAGTCTGAAGAGGGCTTGAATCGTGATGTCAGTTCGATTGACATAATGTTATTAATAATGTTTACGTTTGAATGTGAAATATGCTTAACTATGCCTTGATTGTTAATCACAGGGACTGACTATGAGAAAAATACTGATGTATTTATGTATTAGCATATGGATTGTTATATCATGCGTGCCTATCATATTAACTAGCGAGTATTTAACAGAGGCGAGTATAATGGCATTGATGTTTGGTCATGCCAATGCACTATGTATTGGGGTTTTTATTTCTATTATTTATATAGAATGCTGGAGGTAAATAGTGTGAACAGCATTAGTTTGATGATTTTATACTGAACTAAAGGGGGAAAGAGGTAACGAAAAAAGACCTCCACCAGGTACGAATCTGAGGCGGGCAGATGGAGGTCGATATCTACACGATTAAATTGATAAGTAAAAGTCCCATCAGGGATTGATTTGTTCGAGTCTAATTTAAAGTAATTTCAACGATTTGGCAGAATTTCTTAGAGTTAATGATTTTCAAGTTTTCGATTACCAGGAAAAAGGCTGGGTGCTGATAAAATAGTCATCTGCATTCCTTAAATTGTGTAAGGGTGAAAGGATAAAGTTCAATTTAAAGGCGGTGCAATATTAGCACCATCTTATATATGTAATGATTGATTTGCCTCTTTATTCTACTGTTGAGATTATTGTTTCCGAAAATTGATTATTATAAGCGCGAAAAGAAATGCTACAGCAAATAAGAGGACGATTGTCGGCGCTGGGGCTCTGTCGAGAAAATATAATAACCATACGCCTGATATTGTTATTGATATCGTTACGGCGATAAGTAATGTCTTATGAAAGCGATGCGTGATGAGGACAGCAATAGACCCTGGAGCTATTAATAGTATATAGACAGAATAATTCCGACTGCTTTTAATGTGGCAAAAATGGTAGGCGATACCATGCAGAGTAAACCGTAATGTAATAATGATATCTGTAATCCGCTGAATTGTGCCTGTTGATAGTCAAGACAAAAATTCCTGAAAAAACGATACCTATAATGGTATCTTTCTTTATGATGCTATTATCTTTCAGATAGCCAGTTGCAATTGCACAAGACAGTCCTACAATAAATGCACCAATTCCCAGCGGCATACCTATAATCCAGGCATAGAACTATGCCAGGAAACATTGCGTGGTTCATTGCATCTCCTATTAGCGCCCAGTCTTTTAATACCAGAAAAACTGATAATAATGCACAGGGGAACGATATTATAATAGCGATTATCAATGCATAATTCATAAATTTAAATTGTAATGATTAGAGGGGAAAATGTCAGCACATTTGCGAAATGAATCAAAAAGCCCGCAGCAATGTGCGGGCGTTAGTGTCAGCGCACAACCAGCACGGAGCACTCTGCGTGACGCACTACAGCTGCGGCGTTAGAACCGAGCAGATAAGTGGTGATATCCGGTCGATGGGAAGCAATGATGATCATATGAGCGGGGATCTTCTTCGCCAATTCCAGAATGCGGTCTTTGGGCGAGCCTTCTTCAACATGGACATGCACTCTGTCGGTTGGCAGTTTAAATTTTTTAATGATCTCTTCCAGTTGCGATTTGGCTTCCGCTTTCAGATCATCCATTGCCGGTAATTCTGCGGAATAGGCTAAACCCAGAGAGGCATAGTAGGGCAGCGAAGGTATTACCGTCAGGAAATGAACCTCTGCATCATCAATCTTTGCCTCTGCCTCAACGTGGCTAATCACGCGTTGAGTTAATTCTGAATCGGAAATATCGATAGGGACAAGAATCGTTCTGTTCATAAAACCTCCTGTTTTAGTATCCGCATAAAGTGTAACGCCAGATGACACTTTTTGTGTAATGACGGAGTTCACATTTTTAATTTAGATCAAAGGAGGAAGAATAAGCAGAAAAAGCCCGCCAAAACAGCGGGCAGGGGGATTTAGAACTGATAAACCAGACCTAAAGCGACAATATCATCGGTAGAGATGCCGTTGGCAGCGTAGAAACTGTCATCTTCATCCAACAGGTTGATTTTATAGTCAACATAGGTGGACATGTTTTTATTGAAATAGTAAGTCGCGCCAACATCGGCGTATTTAACCAGATCTTTATCATCAACACCTGCTGGGGTGTCTGCACCACCGGCAGCGTGCAGGTCACGGCCTTTAGACATCAGGAAAGAGACTGCCGGACGCAGACCAAAATCAAACTGGTACTGTGCAGTGACTTCAAAGTTCTGGGTTTTGTTTGCAACAGCATAATCGCTGTCGCCAAACGGGGTCATATTACGCGTTTCTGAATACATGGTTGCCAGGTAAATATTGTTAGCATCGTATTTTAGCCCAGCAGTCCACGCGTCTGCTTTATCACCACCTGCCGCAGTATGGTTAACCTGGTCATTGGTGCGGTCAGAAGAGGTGTATGCCGCACCAGCGCTAAAGCCCATGCCTAAATCATATGTTGTGGAAAGACCCCAGCCGTCACCGTTTTCATGGCGAACATCACGTCCGTTGTTGGTGCCTTCCTGACCATTACTGGCACCTTCGTTGTTACCTTGATACTGCACCGCGAAGTTCAGACCATTTACCAGACCGAAGAAATCAGCATTACGATAAGTCGCGACGCCATTGGCACGACCAGTCATAAAGTTGTCTGCATTGGTATAAGAGTCACCGCCAAATTCAGGTAGCATATCAGTCCAGCCTTCGATGTCGTACATTACGCCATAATTACGTCCGTAATCGAAAGAACCGTAATCTGCAAATTTCAGTCCGGCAAATGCCAGACGGGTCCATGACTGGTTTGTTGAAGATTCGGTGTTGTTTGCCTGAATATTGTATTCCCATTGACCGTAGCCAGTGAGTTGATCGTTAATTTGGGTTTCGCCTTTAAAACCCAGACGAGCATAGCTCTGGTCGCCATCTTTCGCTGAATTATCAGAAAAATAATGCAGGCCATCAACTTTGCCATACAGATCTAATTTGTTGCCGTCTTTATTATAAACTTCGGCTGCATGTGCAGCACCTGTAGCGAGCAGGGCAGGAATTAAGAGTGCCAGTACTTTGCTTTTCATTGAATAAATCCTTTAGTTATTTTATTTGCCTTTCATCCCCATTTTGGGGAGTGAAAACATCCTAAAGGAGAAGTTCAGTTAGCCGATAAATATCATTTGTTACGCCTTAAGTAAAACCTTAATTAAATAATTCTTCTGAAATGATAATAAGTCTGGTGAATGTATTGGAGATAACACATACAAAATAAAAATTATACTTTTAATTTTCTATACGTTATTCTGCGCGGGTTATATGCCTTTATTGTCACAGATTTTATTTTCTGTTGGGCCATTGCATTGCTACTGATTTTCCAACACAAAAGAAGACAAGCCCGAACAGTCGTCCGGGCTTTTTTTTAGAATTGGATGATCCTTATCCAGAGCATTTAATCGGTGTTGCTTTTTTCCGCTTTTCCGGCCATTTGTGCCAGGAAGTCATAGTGCTTTTGCAAATCAGCTGCAGCATCTTTCCATAACTGTTCTGCCACTTCTGGCTGCTGCGAATTCAGACGACGGAAACGCTGCTCGTGAAGTAACGTTTCTTCCAGTGCTTCTGACGGCGGGCGTGAATCCAGCGCCAGCGGCAGTTTGCCTTCATCGGCACGACGAGGATCGAAGCGATATAACGGCCAGAAGCCGGTAGCAGTGAGTTGGCGCATCTGATCGTGGCTGAGTGCCAGATCGTAACCATGCTCTTCACATGGGCTATAAGCGATGATCAGCGATGGCCCCGGATACGCTTCCGCTTCCTGAATCGCTTTCACCGTCTGGTTCAGCTGCGCGCCGAGAGAAATCTGCGCCACATAAACATGACCGTACATCATCATACTGACGCCAAGATCTTTACGCGCTTTACGTTTACCATGCTCGCCAAACTTAGTTACTGCACCCAGCGGTGTCGCTTTCGATGCCTGACCACCGGTGTTGGAATAGCATTGCGTATCCAGCACCAGAATGTTGACGTTTTCCGTCAAACTCAATACATGATCCAGACCGCCAAAGCCGATATCGTAAGCCCAGCCATCGCCACCAATCAGCCAGATTGATTTTTCCACCAGTGCATCTGCGTCACGCAGCAGTTCATGTGCTTCGGCAACATCGTTGAGTTGCTGGCGTAAAGCTGCAACCTGTTCACGACGAACCTCTGGCGTGGCGTCTGATTTCAACGCAGTCAGTAATTCTGCCGGGATTTTATCGGCAAATTGATCGAGCAGACGCAGCACGCGGACACGGTGTTGATCGACCGTCAGGCGGAAACCAAGGCCAAATTCGGCGTTATCTTCAAACAGCGAGTTCGCCCATGCCGGTCCACGACCATTGGCATCGGTGGTATATGGTGTTGAAGGCAGGTTACCGCCGTATATTGAAGAACAGCCAGTGGCATTAGCGATCAACATCCGGTCGCCATAGAGCTGAGTCAGCAATTTAATATACGGCGTCTCGCCACAACCGGAGCAAGCACCGGAATATTCAAACAGCGGTGTAATCAGCTGCGATGTACGAATATCAATACGTTCCAGTTTGCTACGGTCGATTTCTGGCAGGTTGAGGAAGAAATCGTAATTGATTTTCTCTTCTTCGACATGTTCCAAGCGCGACATCATATTGATGGCTTTAATCTCTGGATTCTGACGGTCTTTCGCCGGGCAAACTTCGACGCACAGGTTACAACCGGTGCAATCTTCCGGAGCCACCTGCAAGACATATTTCTGCCCGCGCATATCACGCGATTTCACATCCAGCGAATGCAGGCTGGCAGGGGCGTTTTCCATCGCTTCAGGCGGTACCACTTTTGCGCGAATAGCTGAGTGTGGGCAAGCGGCGACACAGTGGTTACATTGGGTACAGAGTTCCTCTTTCCAGATGGGGATCTCTTCGGCGATATTGCGTTTTTCCCAGCGCGTGGTGCCCATCGGCCAGGTGCCGTCTGGCGGCAGCGCCGAAACGGGGAGGGCGTCGCCAAGCCCGGCGAGCATCGCAGCGGTTACGGTTTTCACGAAATCAGGAGCGGCATCGGAAACCACTGGCGGTCGATTGGCGCTATGCGGATTAACTGGCTGCAGTGGAACTTCTTCTACGGATTCACGCGCCAGCGCCAGAGCCTGCCAGTTGCGTTCCACCAGATCCTGGCCTTTGCTACTGTAACTTTTGGCAATCGCACCCTGCAATTCTGCGAGGGCACTATCGCCAGGCAGAATCTGCGTCAGATGGAAAAAAGCCATCTGCATGACGGTATTAATACGGGCCGCCAGGCCACATTCGCGGGCGATTTTCGCCGCGTTAATCACATAGAAGCGCGCTTTTTTCTGGTTTAGCACGGCCTGAACTTCCTGCGGCAAGCGCGACCACACTTCAGCTGCGCTGTACGGCGTGTTGAGCAGGAAAATGCCGCCAGGTTTTAAACGCTCAGCCATCTGATATTTATCGATAAACTGCAACTGGTGGCAGCCAACAAAATCAGCCTGGGAAATGAGATAAGCGGAACGAATCGGCTGTTCGCTCACGCGAAGGTGAGAAACCGTCAGGCCGCCCGCCTTTTTGGAATCGTAAACAAAATAGCCCTGTGCGTACCACGGCGTGGAATTACCGATAATCTTGATATTGTTTTTGGTCGCGGAAACGCTGCCATCACTACCAAGGCCATAAAACAAGGCTTCCAGTTTCGCCGAGTTTGGTAGGGTGTTTTCCGGCAACGGCAGTGACAGATTGGTTACATCATCGTAAATACCAACCGTAAAGCGCGCTTTCGGTTTAGCCGCGTTGAGCTCGGCAAATACCGCCAGTACACAGTCCGGGCCAAATTCTTTGGATGAAAGACCATAGCGCCCACCAATGACACGGGGCAGGGTTTCGCGCTCGCCATTATTAAAGGCTTCTGCCAGTGCGGTCATCACATCCAGGTACAGGGGTTCCGCTTGCGCACCTGGCTCTTTGGTTCTGTCCAGTACCGCCACGTTGCGCACGGATCCCGGCAGAGCTTGCAGCAAGTGTTTGGCGGAGAAGGGGCGGTACAGGCGAACTTTCAGCACGCCGACTTTTTCGCCACGGGTCAGCAATTCATCAACCACTTCTTCACTGGTGCCAATGGCAGAGCCCATCAGGATAATCACCCGTTCCGCTTGCGGATGCCCGTAATACTCAAACGGCTGATACTGACGACCTGTCGCGGCAGCGAAATCATTCATCGCCTGTTCAACATGGTCATAGACCGCGTTGTACCATGGGTTGGTGGCTTCGCGAGACTGGAAATAAGTGTCAGGATTGGCGGACGTACCGCGGATCACCGGATGTTCCGGGTTGAGTGCCCGGGCGCGATGAGCATCAATTTCTGCCTGCGGCATCAGTTCAAGAATCGTGTCATCGGCCAGCGGGACAATTTTATTGATTTCGTGGGATGTGCGGAAACCATCAAAGAAATGAATAAATGGCACGCGGCTTTTCAGCGTCGCGATGTGCGAAATGAGTGCAAAGTCTTGCGCCTCCTGGACGTTTGCTGCACACAACATCGCGCAACCCGTCTGGCGCACCGCCATAACGTCGGAATGATCGCCAAAAATAGAGAGTGCATGTGTGGCAACGGTACGTGCCGCAACATGCAGGACAAACGGTGTGAGTTCGCCTGCCAGTTTGTACAGCGTTGGGATCATCAGCAGCAAACCCTGCGATGACGTAAACGATGTTGAGAGGGCACCAGTTTGCAAAGCACCATGCACGGTAGCGATAGCACCCGCTTCCGACTGCATTTCAACCACGCGTGGTGTGTCTCCCCAAACGTTTTTCAAGCCGTTTCCGGCCCATGCATCAGCCTGTTCTGCCATCGTGGAACTGGGGGTAATAGGGTAGATGGCGATAACTTCACTGGTGCGAAACGCCACCGAAGCAACCGCGCCATTACCGTCAATAGTAATCATATGACACCCTTACATTGCGCAAATGAGGGGCGCACGAAATTGCTGCGCGCCCAGTAGTAATCGTTCAATTTTAGCAAATGGCTTTCTTCTGCATTTTCGCTTTTGTGTCCCCCACATCAGCGTAATGAATGTTTTGATCAAACAGAGGGCAAAAAAATAGCCATAAAAAAGTAAAAATGCGGGGCAACGCGCAGGACAGCTCTCGACGCCGCCCTCTGTGCTGCCTATTATTTATGGCGGTGTTGTTTGGCTTGAAGATCAGAGGAAGAAAAGATGCGAGCAGCGTTTTGGGTAGGGTGTGCCGCTTTATTGTTGTCGGCGTGTAGTAGTGAACCTGTTCAGCAGGCGACTGCGGCGCACGTAGCGCCAGGTTTAAAAGCGTCGATGTCCAGTAGTGGAGAAGCAAATTGTGCAATGATCGGCGGTTCGCTTTCTGTTGCCCGCCAACTGGATGGTACGGCGATTGGGATGTGTGCATTACCCAACGGCAAACGCTGTAGCGAACAGTCACTTGCCGCCGGGAGCTGTGGCAGCTATTAATTCATTAAATCCGCCAGCTTATAAGTTAATGTCTGTTTCGCGGTCGCCAGCGTTAACTGGTTCGCGGTCAGATCCACTTGTGCACCTTCTTTCAGCATTTCGCTAATGGTGTTATCGAGTTCATTAAGCTGCGGGTTAGCGCACATCATACGGGTCATTGCCAGCCCTTTGGCGGTCAGTTCACCATTAGACAGTTTGCCTTCACCGTTAAAGCGGTTACACATGCTGCCGGAAATCATCATCTTTTCACCAAAGCTGATTTCTGGCGGATTTTTATCGCTGGTCACGGGCTTACCGTTTACGCTTTCCAGCACAAAGCGATGATGCTGTAGCTGTTCTGGCGTTACAGCAATTTTGTCACTACTTACACATCCCGCCATCAGCAGGCTTAGCGCAACAAGCGCGGCTACTTTCTTCATTGTGGTTCTCAATTACTGTTTCTGATTCAGGACTATTTTAAGAATAGAGGATGAAAGGTCTTTGGGGATTATCTGAATAAGCTCCCCAGGAATGCAGGGGAGCGGGAAGATTAAACCAGTTCGTTCGGGCAGGTTTCGCCTTTTTCCAGATTGCTTAAGTTTTGCAGCGTAGTCTGAGAAATACTGGTCAGAGCTTCTGCTGTCAGGAATGCCTGGTGCCCGGTAAACAGCACGTTGTGGCAGGCAGACAAGCGACGGAATACGTCATCCTGGATCACGTCGTTGGATTTATCTTCAAAGAACAGATCGCGTTCGTTCTCATACACGTCCATACCCAACGAACCAATTTTCTGATTTTTCAGCGCTTCAATTGCCGCCTGAGAATCAATCAATGCACCGCGACTGGTATTGACGATCATCACGCCATTTTTCATCTGATCGAAGGCGGCTTCGTTCAACAGATGGTAGTTTTCCGGTGTCAGCGGGCAGTGCAGAGAGATAACGTCTGATTCAGAGAACAGGGTTGGCAGATCGACATACTCCACACCGAGTTCCAGCGCCGCCGCACTTGGATACGGATCGAACGCCAGCAGACGCATACCAAAACCTTTCAGAATGCGCAGCATCGCCACACCGATTTTACCGGTACCGATAACGCCTGCCGTTTTGCCATACATAGTAAAGCCGGTCAGACCTTCCAGAGAGAAGTTAGCGTCACGGGTACGCTGATATGCGCGGTGAATACGGCGGTTCAGCGTCATCATCATACCGATGGCGTGTTCAGCAACGGCCTCTGGATCATAGGCTGGAACACGGACTACTTTGAGCCCCAGTTCTTTTGCCGCGTCAAGGTCGACGTTATTGAAACCAGCACAGCGCAAGGCGATATATTTAACGCCGTGCTTTTTCAGCTCTTCCAGCACCGGGCGGCTGCCGTCATCGTTTACGAAAATACATACCGCTTCGCAGCCATTGGCAGTTTTAGCGGTTTTTTCCGTCAGCAGAAAGTCAAAAAATTCCAGCTCAAAGCCAAAGGACTCGTTCACCTGTTGCAGGTACTTCTTGTCGTACTGTTTTGTGCTATAAACGGCGAGTTTCATAAGACTTTCTCCAGTGATGTTGAATCACATTTAAGCTACTAAAAATATTTTACAAAATTTCAAATATAATTGAAAGATATGGCGATATTGAAAAATTCATCAACAACTATGCTTAGTGTAGGCGCAACCTTCAACTGAACGGTTAAACATGCCACAATACCCGTATTGAATGCTTAATTTTTCGCTAAATCAGGATATTAACTACCCATGCTGGGTAAATATAAAGCCGTTCTCGCGCTGTTATTACTGATTATTCTTGTGCCGTTGACGCTGCTGATGACGCTCGGGCTGTGGGTTCCCACGCTGGCGGGCATCTGGCTACCGCTCGGGACACGTATTGCATTAGATGAAAGCCCACGCATTACGCGTAAAGGTTTAATCATCCCCGATCTCCGTTATCTGGTGGGAGATTGTCAGCTTGCGCATATCACCAACGCCAGCCTTTCACATCCCAGCCGCTGGTTATTGAGCGTCGGCACGGTAGAACTTGATTCTGCTTGTCTGGCGAAATTGCCGCAGACGGAGCAATCGCCAGCCGCTCCAAAAACCCTCGCGCAGTGGCAGTCCATGCTGCCTAACACCTGGATCAATATCGATAAACTGATTTTTTCTCCCTGGCAGGAATGGCAGGGAAAACTCTCTCTCGCATTAACCTCCGATATCCAGCAACTGCGTTATCAGGGCGAAAAAGTTAAATTTCAAGGCCAGCTGAAAGGGCAACAACTTACAGTCAGCGAACTGGATGTCGCCGCGTTTGAAAATCAGCCGCCGGTAAAACTGGTGGGGGAATTTACTATGCCGCTCGTGCCGGATGGACTTCCGGTAAGTGGTCATGCTACTGCGACGTTAAACTTACCGCAGGAGCCTTCACTGGTGGATGCCGAGCTGGACTGGCAGGAAAATAGCGGGCAATTGATTGTGCTGGCACGGGATAACGGCGATCCGTTGCTCGATTTGCCGTGGCAAATTACTCGTCAACAATTGACCGTAAGCGATGGTCGCTGGAGCTGGCCGTATGCAGGTTTTCCTTTAAGTGGCCGACTGGGTGTCAAAGTCGACAACTGGCAGGCAGGGCTCGAGAACGCTCTGGTCAGCGGGCGACTGAGTGTGCTGACCCAGGGGCAAGCGGGTAAAGGCAACGCGGTGTTAAATTTTGGCCCAGGAAAATTAAGCATGGATAACAGCCAGCTGCCTCTGCAGCTGACCGGTGAAGCGAAACAGGCGGACCTCATTTTATATGCCCGTTTACCTGCGCAGCTAAGTGGAAGTCTGTCTGACCCAACGCTGACCTTTGAGCCAGGCGCGTTACTTCGTTCAAAGGGAAGAGTCATTGATTCGCTGGACATCGATGAAATCCGCTGGCCTTTAGCGGGTGTAAAAGTCACCCAACGTGGTGTTGACGGACGTTTGCAGGCCATTTTGCAGGCGCATGAAAATGAACTGGGCGATTTCGTGCTGCATATGGATGGGCTGGCGAATGATTTTCTCCCTGACGCTGGCCGCTGGCAGTGGCGCTACTGGGGAAAAGGGAGTTTTACACCGATGAATGCCACCTGGGATGTCGCAGGAAAAGGTGAGTGGCATGACAGCACGATTACGCTGACCGATCTCTCCACCGGTTTCGACCAGTTACAATACGGTACGATGACGGTAGAAAAGCCGAGATTAATTCTCGACAAGCCCGTCGTCTGGGTACGTGACGCACAGCATCCCTCCTTCAGCGGCGCTCTGTCACTGGACGCCGGGCAAACGCTGTTCACTGGCGGCAGTGTGTTACCGCCATCAACCTTAAAATTTAGCGTCGATGGGCGCGATCCGACGTATTTCCTCTTTAAAGGCGATTTACATGCTGGTGAGATTGGCCCGGTTCGGGTAAATGGTCGCTGGGACGGTATTCGTCTGCGCGGTAACGCCTGGTGGCCTAAACAATCACTGACTGTATTCCAGCCGCTGGTGCCACCCGACTGGAAGATGAACTTATGCGATGGTGAACTGTATGCTCAGGTTGCATTTTCAGCTGCGCCTGAACAAGGATTCCGCGCGGGAGGGCACGGCGTGTTGAAAGGCGGTAGTGCCTGGATGCCAGATAATCAGGTTAACGGTGTCGATTTTGTCCTGCCTTTCCGTTTTGCCGATGGAGCCTGGCATCTGGGGACTCGCGGTCCCGTTACGTTGCGAATTGCCGAAGTGATTAATCTGGTGACAGCGAAAAATATTACGGCTGATTTGCAAGGTCGTTATCCGTGGACTGAAGAAGAACCATTGCTGTTGACTGATGTTAGCGTCGATGTGTTAGGCGGTAACGTGCTGATGAAACAATTACGTATGCCGCAACATGATCCGGCACTGTTGCGACTGAATAATCTTTCCTCCAGCGAACTGGTTAGCGCCGTCAATCCGAAACAATTCGCCATGTCCGGGGCATTTAGTGGTGCATTGCCGTTATGGCTAAACAACGAAAAATGGATAGTGAAAGACGGCTGGCTGGCAAATAGCGGGCCGATGACCTTGCGGCTGGATAAAGACACCGCAGATGCGGTGGTGAAAGACAATATGACCGCGGGTTCAGCAATTAACTGGTTGCGCTATATGGAAATTAGCCGTTCATCGACAAAAATTAATTTAGATAATCTCGGTTTATTAACCATGCAGGCCAATATTACAGGTACCAGTCGCGTTGATGGTAAAAGCGGTACGGTAAATCTTAATTACCATCATGAAGAGAATATTTTTACGCTGTGGCGCAGTTTACGCTTTGGCGATAATCTCCAGGCATGGCTGGAGCAGAACGCGCGTCTGCCGGGAAATGACTGTCCGCAAGGAAAAGAGTGTGAGGATAAACAATGAAAATTTTACTGGCTGCGTTGACGTCATCTTTTATGCTGGTTGGCTGTACGCCTCGCATTGAAGTCGCTGCACCTAAGGAACCGATCACTATCAATATGAACGTTAAAATTGAGCATGAGATCATCATCAAGGCAGACAAAGATGTCGAAGAGCTGCTTGAGACCCGTAGCGATCTTTTTTGAGGTGATGATGAAAAGAACATTACTTCTTTGTGCATTTCTTGTTGGCTTGGTAAGCAGCAATGTAATGGCATTGACTCTGGATGAAGCCAGAACTCAGGGGCGGGTAGGGGAAACATTTTATGGTTATCTGGTTGCGCTGAAAACAGATGCTGAAACTGAGAAATTAGTAACCGACATCAATGCCGAACGTAAAGCGAGCTATCAACAACTGGCAAAGCAGAATAATGTGTCGGTGGATGATATCGCGAAACTCGCCGGGCAAAAGCTCGTAGAACGGGCCAAACCCGGGGAATATGTACAAGGGATAAACGGTAAATGGATGCGAAAATTTTAATAGCAAAACCGCAATATCGGGATAACGCTACAGGAGAAGGCGATTAATCTATTTTCCGGAAACATTTTGCTCTTTTAATTATAAGGCTGAGTTATGTTTCGGCTCTGCTTTATTTATTCGAGTATTGGTTTATACCGTTTTTTTATTAAATAAATATCTATGTGACGCATTTGAATTTATAATTTATATAATATAGATAATTTGTATGTTTCGCAGGTTTATTTATTTCTCTGTATTATAAATCCAGATTGTCAGAAAATATGTTTGATTAGGTAACAATCTACTGGCAATATTGGACGTCCTCTATGTTTTAAATAATCAATTGGTCGGGTCAGGGTATCCGACCTTCTTTATATTCGCCAGAAGGATTTATTATGCAAAGGAAAACTCTATTGTCGGCCTGTATTGCATTAGCTCTGAGTGGTCAGGGTTGGGCGGCAGATATTACAGAAATAGAAACCACCACAGGTGAAAAGAAAAATACCAATGTGACTTGTCCAGCAGATCCTGGAAAACTCAGTCCAGAAGAGCTTAAACGCTTACCCTCTGAATGCTCCTCTGTAGTCGAACAGAACCTGATGCCATGGCTTGTCACAGGTGCTGCTACTGCGTTAATCACAACCTTAGCCATAGTGGAACTAAACGACGATGATGATCATCATCGCAATAATTCTCCACTTCCACCAACTCCACCTGATGATGATTCAGACGACACTCCAGTTCCTCCAACTCCTGGCGGAGATGAGATAATACCAGACGATGGTCCGGATGATACCCCGACGCCTCCCAAACCGATTTCGTTTAATAATGACGTTATCCTCGATAAAACAGAAAAAACGTTAACTATTCGCGATTCAGTTTTTACTTATACCGAGAATGCTGACGGGACTATTTCTCTGCAAGATAGCAATGGGCGTAAGGCGACTATTAATCTTTGGCAGATTGATGAAACGAATAACACGGTTGCCCTTGAAGGGATGAGCGCAGATGGTGCAACGAAGTGGCAATATAATCACAACGGTGAGCTCGTTATTACGGGCGACAATACCACAGTAAACAACACTGGAAAAACCATCGTCGACGGCAAAGGCACCACCGGAACTGAAATCGCGGGTAACAACGCGGTGGTGAATCAGGACGGCGAGCTGGATGTGAGCGGCGGCGGTCACGGTATTGATATCACCGGCGACAGCGCAACGGTGGACAACAAAGGCGGCATGACTGTCACCGATCCTGACTCCATCGGTATTCAGATAGACGGCGACAAGGCGGTCGTGAACAACGACGGTGACAATGCCATCAGCAACGGCGGCACCGGCACGCAGGTTAACGGCGACGAAGCCACCGTGAACAATAACGGCAACACCACCGTTGACGGCAAGGATTCCACCGGCACCGAGATCGCAGGTAATAACGCCACCGTTACTCAGGAAGGTGAACTCACGGTTAGCAGCGGCGGCCGCGGTATCGACATTACAGGCAACAATGCCAAGGTCGACACTAAAGGCAAAATGACCATCACAGGTACTGACTCGGTTGGTGTGTCCATCAATGGCGACAGTGCGACGTTGACCAATACGGGCGATATTGACGTCAGCAATTCGGCTACCGGATTCAGCCTCGTTACCAATGAGGGGATTATCTCGCTGGCTGGCAGCATGAAAGTGGGCGATTTTTCAACGGGCATGGCGCTTAGCGGCGACAACAACAGCGTGACGCTGGCGGCGAAAGATATCAATGTCACCGGGCAGAAAGCGACAGGCGTTAACATCTCAGGCGAGAGTAATACCGTTGATATCACCGGTAATATTCTGGTGGATAAAGATCAAACCGCAGATAACGCGGTAGATTATTTCTACGACCCATCCGTTGGTGTGAATATCAGCGGCAACAGTAACACGGTATCACTGGACGGTAAGCTAACCGTTATTGCAGATAGTGAGTTAACCTCACGCAAATACATGGAGTTTGATGGTAGCCAGGAGAATATTTCTGGGCTTACCGTGTCTGGCGATGGTAACACCGTCAATTTGAATGGCGGCATTCAGTTTGTGGGCGAGAAAAACGCGCTGGCAGACGGTTCAACTATTGCCGATAAGCGCAGCTACTTTGGTAAGACACCTCTTGTTAGTGTCGATGGACAATCCAAAGTTTATCTGAACGGTGATTCTACTATCAGCGGCTCTTTGCCGTTAGGCTATGCCAACATTCTTCAGCTAAGCAATAAGGCGGCGCTTGAAATTGGTAGTGACGCTACGTTCAGTATGCAGGACATTAGTGTTTACGAGCACTATTTCGCGCAAACTCCGCAAATTATCAAGGTTGATACGGGTTCACAGGTCGTCAACAATGGTGATGTGGATATCTGGAATATCAGTTTTGCAGGCATTTGGGGCGAAAACTCTACCGGTATTAACAACGGAAATATTACGCTTTCTCAATATGACTATTCTTCTCCGGAGACATCGTTCTCAGAACCTGACCACATGGCCTTTTTAAGCTCCAGTGGCGGTAGTGCTGTGAACAACGGAACGATCACTGCAAAAGTGATGGAACAGCACAGTGTTCTCAATCTGGGCTCTACAGCCGGTGTTGCAGACCCGAGGGTATTCAATAATAGCGTGTCGAGTATGATGGGAATGGAGGCCTACGGTAAAGGCACTGTTCTTAACAGCGAAAGCGGCGTTATTGACATGTACGGGCGCGGCAACATTGGTATGTTGGCAGTTGATGACTCCGCAGCGGATAACGCCGGGAAAATCACGCTGGATACGCTTTGGGTCGATCAAAACGACACCACGACGCTGCGTACTGACCTCCCTTCCAGCACGGCTATAGATTACGGTGTTGGTATGGCCACCGGAACGAATAGTGGTGGTGGCGCAAGAAGCAACGGTGTTGCGACTAACCAACAAGGCGGTGTAATCACTGTTTATAATGCCGGTGCTGCTATGGCTGCTTACGGTGCCAGCAACATGGTTATTAACCAGGGCATTATCAATCTGGAGAAAAACGGAAATTACGATGGCAGCTTGGGCGCGAATATGCTCGTGGGAATGGCGGTCTATAACAGAGGCACCGCTATCAACGATAAAACAGGCGTGATCAATATTAACGTCGATACGGGGCAGGCGTTTTATAACGACGGTACAGGGACAATTCTGAACTATGGTGAGATAAACCTTCTCGGCTCGCCAATGGACAGTGCAGACTCTCACATGGGGGCTATTCCGGAGAATCTGGATCTGCTGACAGCACTGACAGGCAGCGGCGAAACGGATATGCGAACTGCTTCAAGTGGCGGGTTTGTGACGACCAAAGCGCTGGCAAACTACGGCAATGAAACGCTGAATAGCAATGTGGCTGCCAAAGCGTGGCTTTATAACCAGGATAAGGCCAACCTGACAATTAACGGAGAGCTATCCATCGGGCAAGGGCTGGAAAACAGCGGCTTACTCAATTCTGACACCATTAGCGCAGCCGCGAATGTCTATAACCGAGCATCGGGTAGCATTATCACTGATCAGTTATCGCTAACGGGTAGCAACTCGTTTTTCAATGAGGGCAACTTCAGCGGTTCGGTTGCTGGCTCAAGCTATAAGCAAAATGTGGTTAACACGGGAACGATGGCTGTAATGGCTGACGGTAAGTCGCTTATCAGTGGCAGCTTCCTGCTTTATAACGAAGCAGGCGCAACACTCAGCAACAGCAGCAGCGCCGTTTCGGGTGGAGAAAATGCCATTGTTAACGTAACCCGCACCGGCGATTCACTCGCGCAAGTTAACCGTGGCACCATTACTGCGGTCAACGGCTACAGTGCAATTAAAACGGCAAGTACGGGTTCTAACAGCAACGGAAAATGGATCTGGAATACCGACACGGGTGTAATTAGCGGCGTGAATCCAAATGCACCGTTAATTGATCTTGGTCGCGGCTATAACTTTGCCAACGCCGGCACTATTAATGTGCAGGGTGATGGTGCAGTCGCTATCAGCGGGGGAACCACCAGCTATACGGTTCAACTGGTGAATAGTGGGACCATCAATGTCGGTACGGCGCAAGGTCAAGCGGACGGCACTAACGGTACAGGGTTAATTGGTATCAAGGGGAATGGCAGTGATACGACAATTAATAACGCACAAAGCGGTGTAATTAACGTTTACGCAGATAATTCCTGGGCCTTCGGTGGAAAGACCAAAGCGATCATTAACAATGGTGAAATTAACCTGCTGTGTGATACGGGATGTGATATCTATGCACCGGGTACCACCGGTACGCTGAACGATCATAACAGTACTACTGATATTATCGTTCCTGCAGCAACGAGCACACCTACGCAGGGGTCAGTACCCACAGTACCTGCGGACTCCAGTGCACAGCAAAAACTGACTAACTACACTATTGGTACCAATAGCGATGGCACCTCTGGTATGTTGAAAGCCAATAACCTTGTCATCAGCGACAACGTCAAGGTAAATACCGGGTTCAGTGCAGGTACTGCCGATACGACTGTTGTGATTAATGATGTTTTCAAAGGTGAAAATATTTCCGGGGCTGAGAATATTTCTTCTTCCACGGTAATGTGGAATGCTCAGGGCAGCACTGATGCCAGCGGCAACGTAGACGTCACGATGACCAAAAACGCCTATACGGATGTTGTGACGGATTCTTCAGTTAATAATGTCGCTCAGGTACTGGATTCGGGTTACACCAATAACGACCTGTACACTAGTCTGAACGTAGGAACGACTGCTGAACTGAACAGTGCGCTGAAACAAATTAGCGGCAGCCAGGCAACAACGGTATTTAATGAAGCACGAGTGTTAAGTAACCGCTTCAGCATGCTGTCCGATGCAGCACCGGAAGTTGCAAACGGTCTGGCCTTCAACGTGGTAGCGAAAGGCGACCCGCGTGCTGAACTGGGAAATAATACACAGTACGACATGATGGCGCTGCGTAAATCCATGACACTGACTGAATATCAGAATCTGAGTCTGGAATACGGTATTGCGCGTCTGGAGGGTAATGGTTCAGATACCGTAGGCGATAATGGTGTGACTGGCGGTTACAGCCAGTTCTTCGGTCTGAAACACCAGATGGCGTTTGACAACGGTATGAGCTGGAATAACGCCCTGCGTTATGATGTGCATAATCTCGATAGCAGTCGCTCGATAGCTTACGGCGACGTCAACAAAACCGCTGATGCTAATGTGAAACAGCAGTATCTGGAATTCCGTAGTGAAGGGGCAAAAACCTTTGAACTGCGTGAAGGTCTGAATGTGACGCCTTATGCGGGTGTGAAACTGCGTCATACGCTGGAAGGTGGCTATCAGGAACGCAATGCGGGTGACTTTAACCTGAGCATGAACAGCGGCAGCGAAACGGCGGTGGACAGCATCGTTGGGCTGAAACTGGACTATGCAGGGAAAGAAGGCTGGAGTGCGAACGCCACGCTGGAAGGTGGGCCGAATCTGAGCTATGTGAAAAGTCAACGTACTGCGAGTATTTCGGGCGCTGGAAGCCAACGTTTCAACATTGACGATGGTCAGAGTGGCGGTGGTTTCAACAGCCTGGCGACGATGGGTGTGAAATACAGTAGCCAGGAGAGTGCATTGCAGTTAGATGCCTTCCACTGGAAAGAAGACGGCATCAGTGATAAAGGTGTGATGCTAAACTTCAAGAAAACATTCTAATTTTTAGCATGTAATACATAAACCGCAACGCTGATACAGGTTGCGGTTTTTTTATTGCCGGATGCGGTGCTTGACGCGTTTTGTTTTGGTGTCTTTCAGGATATTAGAGCTACTCATCCAGTAATCTTGTTTACGCCTTCGCATTATTTATCTCTATTCATTTCTATACTGATTTTTCTTAATCCGTTTTATTACAGGGCAGGGTACGATGAGCAGCAACACATTTACTCTCGGTACAAAATCCGTTAACCGTCTTGGTTATGGCGCGATGCAACTGGCTGGTCCTGGGGTTTTTGGCCCGCCCAGAGATCGCCACGTCGCTATAACCGTGCTGCGCGAGGCGCTGGCATTGGGCGTCAATCATATTGATACCAGCGACTTTTATGGTCCGCACGTCACCAATCAGATTATCCGCGAAGCGCTTTATCCGTACTCTGACGACCTGACAATTGTCACTAAAATTGGTGCGCGGCGTGGAGAGGACGCTTCCTGGTTACCCGCATTTTCTCCGGCAGAGCTGCAAAAAGCGGTACACGATAATCTACGTAATCTCGGCCTGGACGTACTGGATGTGGTTAACCTGCGCGTTATGATGGGGGATGGTCATGGCCCGACGGAAGGATCGATTGAGGCCAGCCTGACAGTGCTGGCGGAGATGCAACAACAAGGCCTGGTAAAACATATTGGCCTGAGTAACGTCACACCGACGCAGGTTGCAGAGGCGCGAAAGATTGCCGAAATCGTCTGCGTGCAGAACGAATACAACATTGCCCACCGTGCTGATGACGCAATGATTGATGCTTTGGCTCGTGATGGCATTGCCTACGTGCCGTTCTTCCCGCTCGGGGGCTTTACGCCGCTGCAATCCTCCACGCTTTCCGATGTTGCTGCGAGCCTTAATGCGACACCAATGCAGGTGGCGCTGGCGTGGCTGTTACAGCGTTCACCGAATATTTTGCTGATTCCTGGAACATCTTCTGTTGCGCATTTACGGGAGAATATGGCTGCTGAAAAATTGCATCTTTCTGAGAAAGTGTTGTCTACGTTGGATGGTATTTCGCGAGAATAACGAATATACAAAAGGGAAAGATGCATTTCCCTTTTGTTTCTTTTTTAATGGCATGGAGTGCATATGTTTAAGGCCAGGATTTGCGGCTGGATAATCAGGGAAAAGGCGATGGATTCATTGATTCGTACAGTGATAGATGGTATCTCACTGATATCCAGACGGTAATCAAACAGATGTGTAGGGCATTCATCCACCACATCTTGATATATTCCGAATTTACGTTGATGCTGCGCGTTGTGATATCTCCGCCGTCGGAATTGATGCACCATAGAGCAAACTGAATATCACGGAATGATAAATGACGCTCTACCAGATAAAACCGCTCTTTCAGCCGCTGTTAAGACCGACGATGTTTTGGCTTTATAAGCACCATGTTACAGCGAATCACATCACTCTTGCTGCACTGGCGCTTTCTCTTATTACAGGATTGCTGTTGATGTTGGTCGCACAACCCATCCTCTTTTTGCTATTGCCCATCGTGCTTTTTGTCCGTATGGCACTCAATGCGCTGGATGGCATGATGGCGCGTGAGTGCAATCAGCAAACACGTCTTGGGGCGATTTTGAATGAAACTGGCGATGTTATTTCCGATATTGCGCTTTATTTACCGTTTTTATTTTTACCGGTAAGTAACGCATCACTCGTAATACTCATGTTATTTTGCACCATATTGACTGAGTTTTGCGGTTTACTCGCGCAGACGATTAACGGTATTCGCAGTTATGCCGGTCCATTTGGCAAAAGCGATCGCGCGTTAATATTTGGATTGTGGGGGCTGGCCGTTGCCATTTATCCACAGTGGATGCAATGGAATAATCTTTTATGGAGCATTGCTTCAATTCTGCTTCTCTGGACTGCGATTAATCGTTGTCGGAGTGTGCTTTTTATGAGTGCTGAAAGATAATGCTGGAAAAATCTCTGGCAACACTTTTCGCGTTGTTAATTTTAGCAACGCTGATAAACCGTTTTCTGGTATGGCGGTTACCGGAGAGAAAAGGGGGTGAGGTTACATTACGTATTCGTACCTGGTGGGGCATCGTCATTTGTTTTTCACTGGTGATTTCAGGTCCACGCTGGATGACGTTGACGTTTTTTGCGCTGATAAGTTTTCTGGCATTGAAAGAATATTGTACGCTTATATCTGTACATTTTCCGCGTTGGTTATATTGGGGTATTCCTCTTAACTATTTGCTTATCGGTTTTAATTGCTTTGAGCTGTTTCTGTTATTTATACCTTTGGCTGGGTTTCTGATATTAGCCACCTGGCGAGTTTTAGTGGGTGACCCCTCCGGTTTTCTGCATACCGTGAGCGCCATTTTTTGTGGCTGGATAATGACCGTTTTCGCCTTGAGTCATGCCGCCTGGTTATTAATGTTGCCAACCACAAATATCCAGGGCGGGGCGTTACTGGTGTTATTTCTTTTGGCATTAACCGAGTCAAACGATATTGCACAGTATTTATGGGGAAAATCCTGCGGCAGAAGAAAAGTGGTCCCTAAAGTCAGCCCGGGAAAAACATTGGAAGGTCTGATGGGCGGCGTAATCACCACCATGATTGCGTCACTGATTATTGGACCGTTGCTTACACCGCTAGATACATTACAGGCATTATTAGCGGGTTTGTTAATCGGTATTAGTGGTTTTTGCGGCGATGTAGTGATGTCAGCCATCAAACGAGATATTGGTGTTAAAGATAGTGGAAAACTATTACCAGGACATGGCGGACTCCTTGACAGGATTGACTCATTAATTTTCACCGCTCCGGTATTTTTTTATTTTATTCGCTACTGCTGTTACTGAAGGAAAATAGAGAAAATGGAAAATTCACGCATCCCTGGGGAGCATTTTTTTACCACCAGTGATAATACAGCGTTGTTTTATCGGCACTGGCCCACTTTACTGCCAGGGGCGAAAAAGGTCATCGTCTTATTTCATCGCGGTCATGAACATTCTGGTCGTCTACAACATATCGTTGATGAACTGGCGATGCCAGATACTGCTTTTTATGCATGGGATGCCCGAGGGCATGGACAAACTTCGGGGCCGCGTGGTTATAGTCCGTCTCTTGCGCGTTCAGTGCAGGATGTTGATGAATTTGTCCGTTTTGCTGCCAGCGACAGCCAGGTCGGACTGGAAGAGGTGGTTGTGATCGCGCAAAGCGTCGGCGCAGTGATGGTTGCCACATGGGTTCATGATTATGCGCCTGCTATTCGCGGACTAGTGCTGGTATCTCCGGCCTTTAAGGTTAAATTGTATGTGCCGCTGGCACGTCCTGGGCTGGCGTTATGGCATCGTCTGCGTGGTCTGTTTTTTATTAATTCCTATGTGAAAGGGCGTTATCTGACCCACGATCGGCAACGGGTGGCGAGTTTCAATAATGATCCGCTGATCACACGGGCGATTGCCGTCAATATCTTGCTCGATCTCTATAAAACGTCTGAACGTATTGTTAGCGATGCGGCGGCGATTACGCTCCCCACGCAACTTCTGATATCAGGCGATGACTATGTGGTGCATCGCCAACCGCAGATTGATTTTTATCAGCGTTTACGTAGTCCTCTGAAAGAGCTGCATCTGCTGCCAGGCTTTTATCACGACACGTTGGGTGAAGAGAACAGGGAGCAGGCATTTGAAAAAATGCAAAGCTTTATCAGCCGTTTATATGCTAACAAGTCACAAAAATTTGATTATCAGCATGAAGACCGCACTGGACCATCAGCGGATCGATGGCGGCTCCTTTCTGGTGGACCCGTGCCGTTATCGCCGGTTGATTTGGCGTATCGCTTTATGCGAAAGGCGATGAAACTGTTCGGGGCGCACTCTGCGGGCCTGCATCTCGGAATGAGTACCGGCTTTGATTCAGGCAGTTCGCTGGATTATGTCTATCAAAATCAACCGCAAGGCAGTAACGCATTCGGGCGCTTTATCGACAAAATCTACCTGAACAGTGTTGGCTGGCGCGGTATTCGCCAGCGCAAAACCCATTTACAAATGCTGATTAAACAAGCCGTTGCCCATCTCCACGCCAAAGGTTTAGCCGTCCGCGTGGTTGACATTGCCGCAGGGCATGGGCGCTATGTACTGGATGCGCTGGCAAACGAGCCCGCCATAAGCGAAATTTTGTTACGTGATTACAGTGAGGTAAATGTTGCACAAGGGCAAGAGATGATTGCCCAACGGGGAATGTCTGGGCGGGCGCGTTTTGAACAGGGCGATGCGTTTAATCCGGCAGAACTCAGCACGTTAACTCCGCGGCCTACGCTGGCGATTGTCTCTGGCCTGTATGAGCTTTTTCCCGAAAATGAGCAGGTAAAAAACTCACTCGCAGGTCTTGCCAATGCCATCGATCCGGGTGGCATTCTCATCTACACCGGGCAGCCGTGGCACCCACAACTGGAGCTGATTGCCGGGGTGTTAACCAGTCATAAAGATGGTAAACCGTGGGTAATGCGCGTGCGTTCTCAAGGGGAGATGGATTCGCTCGTGCATGATACCGGATTTGATAAATGCACACAACGGATTGATGAGTGGGGCATTTTTACGGTTTCGATGGCGGTGCGTCGTGATAACTGAACGCCGGAACGTATTGCTACAAGGAGCTGGCTGGTTATTGTTGCTGGCCCCGTTTTTCTTCTTTACATATGGATTTCTTAATCAGTTCACCGCGACTCAGGATCTTAACAACCATGATATCCCCAGTCAGGTATTCGGTTGGGAAACGGCGATCCCTTTTCTTCCCTGGACTATTGTTCCTTACTGGAGTCTGGATCTTTTATATGGATTTTCGCTGTTCATTTGTAGCTCGACATTCGAACAGCGCCGACTGGTTCACCGGCTTATTCTGGCAACGGTAATGGCCTGCTGCGGTTTTTTTCTCTATCCGCTGAAGTTTAGTTTTATCCGTCCTGAAGTGAGTGGGGTGACAGGATGGCTATTTTCGCAACTTGAACTGTTTGATCTGCCTTATAACCAGTCTCCTTCGCTGCATATTATTCTCTGCTGGCTACTTTGGCGTCACTTTCGTCAGCATCTGGCTGTGAGGTGGCGTAAAGTCTGCGGCGGATGGTTTTTACTCATCGCCATTTCGACGCTGACGACCTGGCAGCATCATTTTATTGATGTCATCACGGGGCTGGCGGTAGGTATGTTAATTGACTGGATAGTGCCCGTCGACCGTCGTTGGAATTATCAGAAACCTGATCAACGTCGAATCAAAATAGCACTGCCATATGTCGTAGGCGCGTGCTCGTGCATTGTGTTGATGGAGCTAATGATAATGCTTCAGTTATGGTGGTCAGTCTGGTTATGTTGGCCAGTATTATCGCTATTCATCATTGGCCGTGGGTACGGTGGGCTTGGCGCGATAACAACAGGGAAAGATAGTCAGGGGAAACTCCCGCCCGCCGTTTACTGGCTGACATTGCCCTGGCGTATCGGGATGTGGCTGTCTATGCGTTGGTTTTGTCTTCGCCTGGAGCCGGTGAGCAAAATTACTGCTGGTGTTTATTTAGGGGCGTTTCCACGACATATTCCGGCACAGAATGCGGTTCTGGACGTCACCTTTGAATTCCCTCGCGGACGAGCGACAAAAGATCGACTCTATTTTTGTGTACCGATGTTGGATCTGGTGGTTCCGGAAGAGGGGGAGCTCCGACAGGCCGTGGCGATGCTGGAAACATTACGCGAAGAGCAAGGCAGCGTTCTGGTCCATTGCGCGTTGGGATTATCGCGCAGTGCGCTGGTGGTGGCGGCATGGCTGTTATGTTACGGACATTGTAAAACCGTTGATGAAGCGATTAGTTATATTCGAGCCAGACGCTCGCGGATTGTGCTTAAGGAAGAGCACAAAGCGATGCTGAAATTATGGGAAAACAGGTAAGCGGATTGAGATGTGGACTGAATATCTACAGTCCACATCAAGATCGTGTCCGGTTATTCAGCAACAATACTGTCGATGGCTGCTTTCGCGTCAGACTGTGCTTTCGCTGCCATTTCCGGGCCGTACGCGATCCCTTCGGCGAAGACAAATTTCACATCGGTAATGCCGATAAAGCCCAGGAATGTGGACAGATACGGCGTCACCAGATCCGTTGGGCCATCTTTATGGATCCCACCGCGGCTGGTGATAACGATGGCTTTTTTACCGGTGACCAGGCCTTCCGGACCCTTCTCGGTATAGCGGAAAGTAACGCCTGCACGTGCAACCAGGTCAAAATAGTTTTTCAACTGGGTCGAGATATTGAAGTTATACATCGGTGCCGCAATAACGATAACGTCGTGGGCTTTCAGCTCGGCAATCAGCTCATCGGAAAGCGCCAGAGCTTCCTGCTGACGCGGAGTCAGCGGCGCATCGCTCGGACGCAGTGCACCAACCAGTTCGCCATCCAGGACCGGAATCGGATTTGCAGCCAGGTCACGCACGGTGATTTCATCAGCGGAGTGCTTTTCGCGCCATTGTTCAACAAAATAATCGGACAACTGATTAGACTGAGAGTACCCTGCCAGGATGCTGGATTTAAGAACTAATACCTTGCTCATGGTGTTTCCTTATAGATATTTGAATGGGCAATGCCCCGTTGCTTGTTGACACTTTATTCACAATTCTGCCACAGAGATAGCGCAATAAATCGAAGCCTATGTTCGAATTTATTGAACAACGCATAGAAAGCCGCGATGTGGTACTCTATATCTATCATTTAAAAGAAAATTAATCAGGCAGACTACTGCCCACTAACGTTATGACAGAACAACAAAAATTGACCTTTACTGCCTTGCAGCAGCGGCTGGATTCGATGATGCTGCGTGACAGACTGCGTTTTTCTCGCCGTCTGCACGGCGTGAAGAAGGTTAAAAATCCTGATGCACAACAGGCCATTTTCCAGGAGATGGCGAAAGAGATTGACCATGCGGCAGGGAAAGTCCTGCTGCGTGAAGCGGCACGACCGGAGATTACTTACCCGGACAATTTGCCGGTTAGTCAGAAAAAGCAGGACATTCTCGAAGCGATTCGTGACCACCAGGTGGTGATCGTCGCCGGGGAAACGGGTTCCGGTAAAACGACTCAGCTACCGAAAATCTGTATGGAGCTGGGTCGCGGGATTAAAGGGCTGATCGGCCATACCCAGCCGCGTCGGCTGGCGGCGCGAACGGTGGCGAACCGTATTGCGGAAGAGCTAAAAACGGAGCCGGGCGGTTGCATCGGTTACAAAGTGCGTTTCAGCGATCACGTTAGTGATAACACGATGGTCAAGCTGATGACCGACGGCATCCTGCTGGCAGAGATCCAGCAAGACCGCCTGCTGATGCAGTACGACACCATCATTATTGACGAAGCGCACGAACGCAGCCTGAATATCGATTTTCTTCTCGGCTATTTGAAAGAGTTGCTGCCGCGGCGTCCTGACCTAAAAATTATTATCACTTCCGCGACTATCGACCCGGAACGCTTTTCGCGCCACTTTAATAATGCGCCGATTATCGAAGTCTCCGGTCGGACCTATCCGGTGGAAGTGCGCTATCGCCCGATTGTTGAAGAAGCCGATGACACCGAGCGCGACCAGTTGCAGGCGATTTTTGACGCCGTAGATGAACTGAGCCAGGAAAGCCCTGGCGACATTCTGATCTTTATGAGCGGCGAGCGAGAAATTCGCGATACCGCCGATGCGCTGAACAAGCTGAACTTACGCCATACCGAAATCTTGCCGCTTTATGCACGGCTTTCCAACAGCGAACAGAACCGCGTGTTCCAGTCGCACAGCGGGCGACGCATTGTACTGGCGACCAACGTCGCGGAAACCTCGCTGACCGTACCGGGTATTAAATACGTTATCGACCCAGGTACGGCGCGTATCAGCCGCTACAGCTATCGCACCAAAGTGCAGCGTTTGCCGATTGAGCCAATTTCGCAGGCTTCAGCTAATCAGCGTAAAGGCCGCTGCGGCCGTGTGTCAGAAGGGATCTGTATTCGTCTCTATTCCGAAGACGATTTCCTCTCGCGCCCGGAGTTTACCGACCCAGAAATTCTGCGTACTAACCTGGCCTCGGTTATTTTGCAGATGACCGCACTGGGCTTGGGCGATATCGCCGCATTCCCGTTTGTCGAAGCACCGGATAAACGCAATATCCAGGATGGCGTGCGTCTGCTCGAAGAGCTGGGCGCGATCACCACTGATGAACAGGCCAGCGCCTATAAACTGACGCCGCTCGGTCGCCAGCTCTCGCAGTTGCCTGTCGACCCACGTCTGGCGCGTATGGTGCTGGAAGCGCAAAAACATGGCTGCGTGCGTGAGGCGATGATTATCACGTCCGCGCTCTCTATTCAGGACCCGCGTGAGCGGCCAATGGACAAGCAGCAGGCATCGGACGAAAAACATCGTCGCTTCCACGACAAAGAGTCTGACTTCCTCGCGTTTGTAAATCTGTGGAATTATCTTGGCGAGCAGCAAAAGGCGCTTTCTTCTAACGCCTTCCGTCGCCTGTGTCGTACTGATTATCTCAACTATCTGCGCGTGCGCGAATGGCAGGATATCTACACCCAGTTGCGCCAGGTGGTGAAAGAACTTGGCATTCCGGTTAACAGCGAACCGGCGGATTATCGCGAAATTCACATTGCGTTGCTGACCGGTTTGCTTTCGCATATCGGCATGAAAGATGCCGATAAACAAGAATATACCGGCGCACGTAACGCGCGTTTCTCCATCTTCCCCGGTTCTGGTTTATTCAAAAAGCCGCCGAAATGGGTAATGGTGGCGGAACTGGTAGAAACCAGCCGCCTGTGGGGGCGCATTGCGGCACGCATCGATCCAGAATGGGTGGAACCTGTCGCTCAGCATTTAATCAAACGCACCTACAGCGAACCGCACTGGGAACGGGCGCAGGGCGCGGTGATGGCAACGGAAAAAGTCACCGTTTACGGGTTGCCGATTGTTGCTGCGCGTAAGGTCAACTACAGCCAGATCGATCCGGCGTTATGTCGTGAACTCTTTATTCGCCACGCGCTGGTGGAAGGTGACTGGCAGACGCGTCACGCATTCTTCCGTGAAAACCTGAAACTACGGGCCGAAGTGGAAGAACTGGAACACAAAACTCGTCGCCGCGATATTCTGGTGGATGACGAAACGTTGTTTGAGTTCTACGACCAGCGCATCAGCCACGATGTGATTTCCGCACGCCATTTCGACAGTTGGTGGAAAAAAGTCAGCCGCGAAACGCCTGATTTGCTCAACTTTGAAAAGAGCATGTTGATCAAAGAAGGGGCGGAAAAAATCAGCAAACTGGATTACCCGAACTTCTGGCATCAGGGCAATCTCAAACTGCGTTTGAGCTATCAGTTTGAGCCCGGCGCGGATGCTGACGGTGTGACCGTGCATATCCCGCTGCCGCTACTTAACCAGGTTGAGGAGAGTGGGTTTGAGTGGCAGATCCCCGGTCTGCGTCGTGAGCTGATCATCGCCCTGATTAAATCGCTGCCGAAGCCGGTACGCCGTAATTTTGTGCCCGCGCCAAACTACGCCGAAGCGTTTTTAGGCCGCGTCACACCGCTGGAATTGCCGTTGCTCGACAGCCTTGAACGAGAGTTACGGCGGATGACTGGCGTCACCGTTGACCGCGAAGACTGGCACTGGGATCAGGTGCCCGATCACCTGAAAATCACTTTCCGCGTGGTGGATGACAAAAACAAGAAGCTAAAAGAAGGGCGCTCATTACAGGATCTGAAAGACGCCCTGAAAGGCAAAGTGCAGGAAACGCTGTCTGCCGTGGCGGATGACGGTATCGAGCAGAGCGGGCTGCATATCTGGAGTTTTGGTCAACTTCCGGAAAGTTACGAGCAGAAGCGCGGCAACTACAAAGTGAAGGCGTGGCCGGCGCTGGTGGATGAGCGTGACAGCGTAGCGATCAAACTGTTTGATAACCCGCTGGAACAGAAGCAGGCAATGTGGAACGGTCTTCGCCGTTTACTGCTGCTAAATATTCCATCGCCGATCAAGTACTTGCACGAAAAGCTGCCAAACAAAGCCAAGCTGGGGCTGTACTTTAATCCGTATGGCAAAGTGCTGGAGCTGATCGATGACTGTATCTCCTGCGGTGTGGATCAACTGATCGACGCCAATGGTGGCCCGGTCTGGACGGAAGAAGGCTTTGCTGCGCTGCATGAAAAAGTCCGCGCTGAACTGAACGACACGGTGGTGGATATTGCGAAGCAGGTCGAGCAAATCCTCACTGCGGTGTTCAATATCAACAAACGTCTGAAAGGGCGGGTGGATATGACCATGGCGCTGGGGCTTTCTGACATTAAAGCGCAGATGGGCGGGCTGGTGTATCGCGGTTTTGTCACTGGCAACGGTTTTAAACGGTTGGGCGACACGTTACGGTATTTGCAGGCGATTGAAAAACGACTGGAAAAACTGGCGATTGATCCGCATCGTGACCGTGCTCAGATGCTGAAAGTCGAAAACGTCCAGCAGGCATGGCAGCAATGGATCAACAAACTGCCGCCTGCACGTCGTGAGGATGAAGACGTGAAAGAGGTCCGCTGGATGATAGAAGAGCTGCGCGTTAGTTACTTCGCTCAACAACTTGGTACGCCTTATCCGATTTCGGATAAGCGTATTTTGCAGGCGATGGAGCAGATTAGCGGTTAACACTGCTATTTGCCTGATAAATCTAAAACCCGGTAAGCATTTAGCGCCGGGTTTTTTATTAATTCTAAAAACGATAAGGGAAAAAATTCAGGAGTTCAGAAAAATACAATTCTCTGCTGCAAGATGAATAATGTTTATCTACAGCATTTCCTTAAAAAATATGTCAGGCTTGCGGAGTGGCAGTTAAGGAAATACGACTTCCTCCTTTCAGAGTGCTCCGCTTCTCACTATTATCTCACGCAGTATTCTTAAGGGAACGATAAGGAGGAACCATGAATATTACCCCGTTTCCGACGCTTTCGCCGGCAACCATAGATGCCATAAATGTTATCGGACAGTGGCTGGCGCAGGATGATTTCTCCGGTGAGGTGCCGTATCAGGCCGATTGCGTGATCCTTGCAGGCAATGCGGTTATGCCGACTATCGATGCGGCATGTAAGATTGCCCGCGATCAGCAAATTCCTTTACTGATTAGTGGTGGTATCGGTCACTCGACAACTTTTTTGTATAGCGCCATCGCACAGCATCCACACTACAACACTATCCGCACCACTGGCAGAGCTGAAGCTACCATCCTGGCGGATATCGCTCATCAGTTCTGGCATATTCCGCATGAAAAAATCTGGATTGAAGACCAGTCAACAAACTGCGGTGAAAACGCACGCTTTAGCATCGCGCTATTGAATCAGGCCGTAGAACGAGTTCATACGGCTATCGTTGTTCAGGACCCCACCATGCAGCGGCGCACGATGGCGACGTTCCGCCGTATAACCGGGGATAATCCCGATGCACCACGCTGGTTAAGTTATCCCGGATTCGTTCCTCAGTTAGGAAATAACGCAGACAGTGTAATCTTTGTTAATCCGTTGCAAGGATTATGGCCGGTTGAGCGTTATCTATCGCTACTCACTGGCGAGCTGCCGCGTTTACGCGATGATAGCGATGGCTACGGCCCCCGCGGGCGAGATTTTATCGTTCACGTTGATTTTCCGGCAGAAGTCATCCAGGCATGGCAAACGCTGAAACACGATGCGGTGCTCATCGAGGCGATGGAAAGTCGCTCGTTACGTTAAAAATTGCCCGTTCGTGAACCAATTGTTTGCAAACGGGCATGACTTCTGACTTTTATTTCTGCCTTTAATTCCTTTTACACTTGTTTTTATGAAGCCCTTCACAGAATTGTCCTTTCACGATGCCGTCTCTCTGATAATTGATGTTAATTAACAATAAATTTACCAAAAACAAACATGCAAATCACAGGAGTCGCCCATGTCAGTACCCGTTCAACATCCTATGTATATCGATGGACAGTTTGTTACCTGGCGTGGAGACGCATGGATTGATGTGGTAAACCCTGCTACAGAGGTTGTCATTTCCCGCATTCCCGATGGTCAGGCCGAGGATGCCCGTAAGGCAATCGATGCAGCAGAACGTGCACAACCAGAATGGGAAGCGTTGCCTGCTATTGAACGCGCCAGTTGGTTGCGCAAAATCTCCGCCGGGATCCGGGAACGTGCCAGTGAAATCAGTGCGCTGATTGTCGAAGAAGGGGGCAAGATCCAGCAGTTGGCTGAAGTCGAAGTGGCTTTTACTGCGGACTATATCGATTATATGGCGGAGTGGGCACGGCGTTACGAGGGCGAGATTATTCAAAGCGATCGTCCAGGAGAAAATATCCTTCTGTTTAAACGTGCGCTTGGCGTGACTACCGGCATTCTGCCGTGGAACTTTCCGTTCTTCCTCATTGCCCGCAAAATGGCTCCCGCTCTTTTGACCGGTAATACCATCGTCATTAAACCCAGTGAATTTACGCCAAACAATGCGATTGCATTCGCCAAAATCGTTGATGAAATAGGCCTTCCGCGCGGCGTGTTTAACCTTGTACTCGGGCGTGGTGAAACCGTTGGGCAAGAACTGGCGGGTAACCCAAAGGTCGCAATGGTCAGTATGACAGGCAGCGTCTCTGCAGGTGAAAAGATTATGGCGACTGCGGCGAAAAACATCACCAAAGTGTGCCTGGAATTGGGGGGTAAAGCACCGGCTATCGTAATGGACGATGCCGATCTTGAACTGGCAGTCAAAGCCATCGTTGATTCACGCGTCATTAATAGTGGGCAAGTGTGTAACTGTGCAGAACGTGTTTATGTACAGAAAAGCATTTATGATCAGTTCGTCAATCGGCTGGGGGAAGCGATGCAGGCGGTTCAATTTGGTAACCCCGCTGAACGCAACGACATTGCGATGGGACCGTTGATTAACGCCGCGGCGCTGGAAAGGGTTGAGCAAAAAGTGGCGCGCGCAGTAGAAGAAGGGGCGAGAGTGGCGTTGGGTGGCAAAGCGGTAGAGGGGAAAGGATATTATTATCCGCCGACATTGCTGCTGGATGTTCGCCAGGAAATGTCGATTATGCATGAGGAAACCTTTGGCCCGGTTCTGCCGGTGGTCGCATTTGACACGCTGGAAGAGGCTATCTCAATGGCTAATGACAGTGATTACGGCCTGACCTCATCAATCTATACCCAAAATCTGAACGTCGCGATGAAAGCCATTAAAGGGCTGAAGTTTGGTGAAACTTACATCAACCGTGAAAACTTCGAAGCTATGCAAGGCTTCCACGCTGGATGGCGTAAATCCGGTATTGGCGGCGCAGATGGTAAACATGGCTTGCATGAATATCTGCAGACCCAGGTGGTTTATTTACAGTCGTAATGAGTGAAAGAGGCGGAGGTTTTTTCCTCCGCCTGTGCGCGTCAGAGTTTAGCGAATTTTTCGAGGGTGCGAATAAGCTGCGTGACGAAGCCATATTCGTTATCGTACCAGGCGACCGTTTTCACCAGTTGTAAATCGCCCACGGCGGTAATTTCCGTTTGCGTGGCATCAAACACCGAACCGAAATGGCTGCCAATGATATCGGAAGAGACTATTTCTTCATCAGTATAACCAAATGACTCGTTATTGTTTGTCGCCTTTTTAAGCGCGTTGTTCACCTCTTCGGCAGTCACTTTCTTTCCGAGAATTGACACCAGTTCAGTGACCGAACCTGTTTTCACCGGCACGCGTTGCGCATGACCTTTCAGTTTGCCGCTCAGTTCCGGGATCACCAGACCAATGGCTTTTGCCGCCCCCGTAGTGTGGGGAATGATATTTTCTGCCGCTGCGCGTGAAGCACGTAAATCTTTACCACGTGGGCCATCCACCAGTGACTGGGTGCCGGTATAGGCATGAATGGTTGTCATCGTGCCGACTTCTATCCCGAAACTGTCATGCAAGGCTTTGGCCATCGGCGCAAGGCAGTTAGTGGTGCATGACGCCACGGAAACAATGGTGTCGTTGCCATCCAGAGTGTCGTCATTGACGTTATAAACGATGGTTTTCATTTCACCGGCAGGGGCGGAAATCAACACCTTCTTCGCGCCAGCATCAAGATGCGCCTGCGATTTCTCGGCGGAGGTATAAAAGCCTGTACATTCGACAATGATTTCTGCGCCTTTCGCTTTCCACGGAATATTTTTAGCCTCTTTTTCGGCGTAAACCGCGATACTTTTCCCATCAACGATAAGTGAATCTTCCGTATAATCAACGCTCCAGGGGAACGGTCCGTAGTTTGAATCATGTTTCAGCAGGTAGGCGAGAATTTTTGGGGAAGTGAGATCATTAATAGCGACAACGTCTATGTTGCTTTTGACTTCAAGTAATCGACGCAACACCAGTCGACCGATACGACCAAAACCATTAATACCAACTTTACTCATGGTCTTCTCCTGTCAGGAACGTTCGGATGAAAATTGATCCTTTCCAGGCTTAGACCAGGATGGCGGGATGGGCAATCTACATTCTTGCAGTGAAACGTAACGTACTGAAAACGGGTGAACAATATTTAATGAAATTTTAAGAAAAGCCCGTTATGTTAACGGCAAATTATGTTAAAGCAGGAAATGTTATGGGAAATAAATACTCAAGGTTACAAATCAGCATTCACTGGCTGGTCTTTTTGCTGGTTATCGTAGCGTATTGCGCAATGGAGTTTCGTGGTTTCTTCCCACGTAGCGATCGGCCCCTCATCAACATGATTCATGTTTCCTGTGGCATCTCAATTCTCGTACTGATGGTGGTTCGTCTTTTGTTAAGGCTGAAATGCCCAACCCCGCCGATTATACCTAAGCCAAAACCGATGATGACGGGACTGGCGCATTTGGGCCATTTGGTGATTTATCTCCTGTTTATTGCGCTGCCAGTGATTGGTTTGGTGATGATGTATAACCGGGGCAACCCGTGGTTTGCGTTTGGTTTGACGATGCCTTACGCTTCAGAGGCCAATTTCGAGCGGGTTGATAGCTTAAAGTCGTGGCATGAAACGCTGGCGAATCTGGGATATTTTGTCATCGGGTTGCACGCTGCGGCTGCACTGGCACACCACTATTTCTGGAAGGACAACACACTTCTACGCATGATGCCGCGTAAACGTTCCTGAAGGATATTTAAAGAAAACGCCTGTACTAAAACCGACCCGTGGTACAGGCGAAGAATACGGGCCTACATCGGAAGCGCCTATTATATTTATTTGTATGACAAATAAAACCATAATTCTTGTCTATACGTCCATCTGGCTTATCTTTAATCAATTCACCCGATCTTTGATCTCATCAACGGTATCAAAATAAACCAGCGTATAACGTTCAAATCGAACATAAGATTCGATAAATCATGGAGGTTATATGAAAAAACTGGCACTTATCCTGGTTATGGGAACGCTTGTTTCCTTTTATGCCGATGCCGGGCGCAAACCCTGTTCTGGTTCGAAAGGGGGGATCTCACACTGTACGGCAGGCGGCAAATTTGTCTGTAATGATGGTTCTATTAGTGCATCGAAAAAAACATGCACTAACTGAAGTGTAAAAGGGGTGCCATGAGAAAATGAATCTGCTAGTCAGATGCGCGGGGAAAATCCCCGCGCTTGCCCTTACCTAGACGTGCAGGCCATGAGCGCAGCAACCTCCTTATCACCGTCCCGGAACCGCAGTTCGTAGAGCGTTTGTCGGGTCAGGAGTGTGAATGTCAGAATCGTAATGCAGATAATGAGCAGACACACCACCAGAGGGTTGCGCTTCATAGCCTTTCTCCTTGCCGGATGGCGGGTAAGAGGCTAACATCTGAATTGCTTGGTTCATTCGTTGGCCTCGGTTGATAGAAATATCGGTCGGGGCCTTCGTCTTTCTGATTCCCGGTTAGCCTGAAAACAGAAAGTCTCAGGCACCCGCAGGCATCCTATGAGGTTTCCTTAGGGACGAAAATAATCACTTGACGAAATTGCGTGCTGTTTTCCAGAATTTTTCGTCATTCGGTTTAGCCGTTCGTTACTCTCTTCATTCCAATGGCATTATTTTTCTCTGCCATAATTGTTGTAAAAATGTGACGCAAAGAGGTTTTTGGTCATAAGTAATTACCGTCAAGTGCCGATGACTTTCTATCAGGAGTAAACCTGGACGAGAGACAACGGTAATGAATACAACTCCCTCACAGCGATTAGGTTTTTTGCATCACATCAGGCTGGTTCCGTTATTTGCCTGCATTCTTGGCGGTATCTTAGTTCTATTCGCATTAAGTTCTGCTCTGGCTGGCTATTTCCTCTGGCAGGCCGATCGCGATCAGCGTGATGTTACTGCGGAGATTGAGATTCGGACCGGTTAGCGAACAGTTCAGATTTTTTGCGTTCAGCCCGGATCAATATGATTCAGGCCGGGGCAGCGAGTCGTATTGCGGAAATGGAAGCAATGAAGCGAAATATTGCGCAAGCCGAATCGGAGATTAAACAGTCGCAGCAAGGTTATCGTGCTTATCAGAATCGATCGGTGAAAACACCTGCTGATGAAGCCCTCGACACTGAATTAAATCAACGCTTCCAGGCTTATATCACGGGTATGCAACCCATGCTGAAATATGCCAAAAATGGCATGTTTGAGGCGATTATCAATCATGAAAGTGAGCAGATCCGACCGCTGGATAATGCTTATACCGATATTTTGAACAAAGCCGTTAAGATACGTAGCACCAGAGCCAACCAACTGGCGGAACAGGCCCATCAGCGCACCCGCCTGGGTGGGATGTTCATGATTGGCGCGTTTGTGCTTGCCCTGGTCATGACGCTGATAACATTTATGGTGCTACGTCGGATCGTCATTCGTCCACTGCAACATGCCGCACAACGGATTGAAAAAATTGCCAGTGGCGATCTGACGATGAATGATGAACCGGCGGGTCGTAATGAAATCGGTCGCTTAAGTCGTCATTTACAGCAAATGCAGCATTCACTGGGGATGACAGTAGGGACTGTTCGACAGGGTGCGGAAGAGATTTATCGTGGCACCAGCGAAATTTCAGCTGGCAATGCGGACCTGTCATCTCGCACCGAAGAACAAGCGGCGGCTATCGAACAAACTGCCGCCAGCATGGAGCAACTCACTGCGACGGTGAAACAGAATGCGGATAACGCGCATCATGCCAGCAAACTGGCGCAAGAGGCTTCTATTAAAGCCAGCGATGGCGGGCAGATGGTTTCCGGTGTAGTAAAAACGATGGGCGCTATCTCCACGAGTTCGAAGAAAATTTCTGAGATCACCGCCGTCATCAACAGTATTGCTTTCCAGACGAATATTCTGGCACTGAATGCTGCCGTTGAAGCCGCGCGAGCGGGTGAGCAAGGCCCTGGATTTGCCGTTGTCGCCAGCGAAGTACGGACACTCGCAAGCCGCAGCGCTCAGGCGGCGAAAGAGATTGAAGGCTTGATCAGTGAATCAGTCAGGTTAATTGACCTGGGAGCGGATGAGGTGGCCACGGCCGGGAAAACCATGAGCACTATTGTTGATGCCGTCGCGAGTGTCACACATATCATGCAGGAAATCGCCGCCGCCTCGGATGAACAAAGCAGAGGCATAACACAGGTTAGCCAGGCGATTTCTGAAATGGATAAGGTGACGCAACAGAATGCTTCTCTGGTAGAAGAGGCCTCAGCGGCGGCGGTGTCCCTTGAAGAACAGGCGGCACGATTAACTGAGGCGGTGGACGTATTCCGTCTGAACAAACATTCTGTGTCGGCAGAACCTCGCGGAGCTGGTGAACCAGTTAGTTTCGCTACAGTGTGAAAATGTTAAAGGAGGGATCGACAGATCCCTTCACCTTTCAGAACGGCATTGATTTTCGAATAGCGTTAATCATCAACTGGCAACCAGAAGAGAACGTCGCATCTACGCGGGTCAGTATTCCAATCGGTTCGCCTGCACCATGTCCCGGAACAGGCAGGGCTACCAGCGTGGCATGACGCAGGTCGTCTTTTACAGCGCCAGAAGGGACAAACCACACGTAATCGTATTCAACCGTAAGTTGACGAGATAGCGAAGCAGACAGCGTTTCGATACAACCCGAAGGAATTTTACATCCCTGGCTCTGCACTAATGCATCTGAATGCTGGCGTGGCGCAGTGCCTTCTGGTGATACAACGACCGGCCATTCCAGCACCCGGCTTAGCGTTACGTTCTCCTGAAGTAGCGGGTGATTGGGGCGGACAACCAGCTTCAGCGATTCAAGAAACAGCAGTTCATAATTAAGCCCGTTCATCAGTTCAGGATCTGACATCCGACCAATGCCGATATCGATTTCCCCGGTTTTTAAACCCGCCAGAATCATAGGGTTACTCATTGTCGCAACTTGCAAGGTCGTCTCTTTTTGTTGCTGATGAAACTGACCTATAACCGAAGGTAATATCCCTAGTGCCGCAGTAGGTAGCGCACCAACCCTGACGACATCATTATTAAGACCTTCTTTACGATGAAGCGACTGTCCGGCAGTGTTGATGGCGTCAAGAACTCTGACTGCATGCGTTAAAAATTGTTCGCCGGGTAAGGTAAGTTGCGCCCCCTGACGACCACGCTCAAACAAGCGAGCGCCCGTCAGCTGCTCCAGTTCATTCAATGTCTTAGAGAGCGCAGGTTGACTCAAATTAAGGGTTTCAGCCGCGCGCCCCAAAGTTCCTTGTTGTGCGACAGCTACGAATGTATGAAGGTGGCGCAAACGGATGCGCTGACTAAACAGACTATTTTTTTCCATAAGCGATGTTAAAAACGAAGCGGTGTCGCTGACAAGTGAAGTTGTTTTATTATGATAACTTGATTGCAAAATATTATTAACAATTAAAGCAACTATGTTACAGCAAAATGGATAATATTGATGTTTTCGCGGCGAGATCACAGTTTGTAAATTCTTCCAGCCGGAGTGAATGCGGTTACCTACACTCCAGATTACTGACCACTGGAGGCAGACACTATGGCGAACAGCATCACGGCGGATGAGATTCGGGAACAGTTTTCGCAGGCAATGTCAGTCATGTACCAGCAAGAAGTTCCGCAGTACGGCACGCTGCTGGAACTGGTAGCTGATGTAAATCTGGCGGTGCTGGAAAACAATCCTCAACTGCACGAAAAAATGGTAAATGCAGACGAGCTGGCGCGACTGAATGTTGAACGTCATGGGGCGATTCGCGTTGGGACTGCACAAGAGCTTGCTACTCTTCGGCGGATGTTTGCCATTATGGGGATGTACCCGGTGAGCTATTACGATCTCTCGCAGGCAGGGGTGCCGGTACATTCGACAGCATTTCGGCCCATTGATGATGCTTCTCTGGCGCGTAATCCCTTCCGCGTTTTTACCTCGTTACTCCGTCTTGAGCTTATCGAGAACGAAATTTTGCGCCAGAAAGCGGCGGAGATTCTGCGTCAGCGCGATATCTTCACCCCACGTTGTCGACAACTGTTAGAGGAATATGAGCAGCAGGGCGGTTTTAACGAAACACAGGCACAGGAGTTTGTGCAGGAAGCCCTGGAAACGTTTCGCTGGCACCAGTCAGCAACGGTAGATGAAGAAACCTATCGCGCCTTGCACAACGAACATCGGTTGATTGCTGATGTGGTCTGTTTTCCTGGATGCCATATCAACCATCTGACGCCACGTACGCTGGATATTGACCGGGTGCAGTCGATGATGCCTGAATGCGGAATTGAACCCAAAGTTCTGATCGAAGGGCCGCCGCGCCGCGAGGTGCCGATTTTACTACGCCAGACCAGCTTTAAAGCACTGGAAGAGACGGTGTTGTTTGCGGGGCAGAAACAGGGCACACATACCGCGCGCTTTGGTGAAATTGAGCAGCGTGGTGTGGCATTAACGCCGAAAGGGCGACAACTGTATGATGATCTTCTGCGGAGCGCTGGAACCGGGCAGGATAATCTCACTCACCAAATGCATTTACAGGAAACCTTCCGCACTTTTCCTGACAGTGAGTTTTTAATGCGTCAGCAAGGGCTGGGATGGTTCCGGTACCGTCTGACGCCTTCGGGTGAGGCGCATCGTCAGGCGATTCATCCCGGAGACGATCCACAGCCCTTAATAGAACGTGGTTGGGTAGTGGCGCAACCCATTACCTATGAAGATTTCTTGCCCGTTAGCGCGGCGGGGATCTTCCAGTCAAATCTGGGTAATGAAACGCAGGCATGCAATCACGGTGATGCCAGTCGCGAAGCATTTGAGCAGGCGTTGGGGGGTCCGGTTTTGGATGAGTTCCAGCTTTATCAGGAAGCGGAAGAACGCAGTAAACGTCGCTGTGGTTTGCTTTAAATTCTGACCATCCGCCTTTGCAAAAATTTGCCTGATTTTACAAACGAATCAGGCTCATCCCATCGACATAAAAAAAATGCCAATTTATGCATATTCTCTGATTTCAACAATTGGATTATTAATAAATATTGTCTAGAGTGAGCGGTCATAAATAAGCACTTTCTTGCCGCTGAAAATGACCAGCGCGGGACCATTCACAACACCAGAAGGACTCACTTTCAGGTATGGATCGTAGACGATTTATTAAAGGTTCAATGGCTATGGCCGCCGTGTGCGGTACCAGCGGCATTGCTTCTCTTTTTTCTCAGGCGGCATTCGCGGCCGATTCTGATATTGCCGACGGGCAAACCCAGCGTTTTGACTTCTCCATTCTACAGTCAATGGCGCACGACTTAGCGCAAACAGCATGGCGTGGTGCACCACGTCCGTTACCTGATACTCTGGCGACAATGACGCCGCAGGCTTATAACAGTATTCAATACGACGCCGAAAAATCGCTCTGGCATAACGTTGAAAACCGTCAACTGGACGCTCAGTTTTTCCATATGGGAATGGGATTCCGTCGCCGCGTTCGTATGTTTTCTGTAGATCCAGCAACACATCTGGCGCGTGAAATTCACTTTCGCCCGGAGTTGTTCAAATACAACGATGCGGGTGTGGATACCAAACAATTAGAAGGGCAAAGCGATCTCGGTTTTGCCGGTTTTCGCGTGTTTAAAGCCCCCGAACTGGCGCGCCGTGATGTAGTATCATTCCTCGGCGCGAGTTATTTCCGCGCCGTTGATGACACATATCAATACGGTTTGTCGGCCCGCGGCCTGGCGATCGACACTTACACCGACAGCAAAGAAGAGTTCCCCGACTTTACCGCCTTCTGGTTTGATACGGTAAAACCAGGGGCAACCACCTTTACCGTTTATGCGTTGCTCGATAGCGCCAGCATTACTGGTGCCTATAAGTTCACTATCCATTGTGAGAAAAATCAGGTGATTATGGATGTGGAAAATCACCTGTATGCGCGCAAAGACATTAAACAGCTGGGCATTGCACCGATGACCAGTATGTTCAGCTGCGGTACTAATGAACGTCGGATGTGCGACACCATTCATCCGCAAATCCATGACTCTGATCGTCTGTCCATGTGGCGGGGCAACGGCGAGTGGATTTGCCGTCCGCTGAACAATCCGCAAAAATTGCAGTTCAATGCTTACACCGACAACAACCCGAAAGGGTTTGGTTTATTGCAACTGGATCGTGATTTCTCCCATTATCAGGACATTATGGGCTGGTATAACAAACGCCCAAGTCTGTGGGTGGAACCGCGTAACAAGTGGGGTAAGGGCACCATCGGCCTGATGGAAATCCCAACAACGGGCGAAACGCTGGATAACATTGTCTGCTTCTGGCAGCCAGAAAAAGCGGTAAAAGCGGGTGATGAGTTTGCATTCCAGTATCGTCTGTACTGGAGTGCGCAACCGCCTGTTCATTGCCCATTAGCGCGCGTTATGGCGACGCGTACCGGCATGGGCGGTTTCCCGGAAGGTTGGGCGCCAGGTGAACACTATCCCGAAAAATGGGCGCGACGTTTTGCCGTCGATTTCGTTGGTGGTGATCTGAAAGCTGCCGCGCCAAAAGGCATTGAGCCGGTGATTACGCTTTCCAGTGGGGAAGCGAAACAAATCGAAATTCTCTATATTGAACCCATTGATGGTTATCGTATTCAGTTTGACTGGTATCCGACTTCGGACTCCACTGATCCGGTCGATATGCGGATGTATCTGCGTTGTCAGGGCGACGCTATCAGTGAAACATGGCTGTATCAGTATTTCCCGCCAGCGCCGGATAAACGTCAGTATGTTGATGACCGCGTGATGAGTTAATCGTTTTTTCTTCGGCATCTTCTTCGGGAGGTGCCGTCTGGTTAAACACGATCCCGCTCGCATTTTTCCCTAAGTTAAATGAGTAATCTGATGGTGTGTATTTCAGATACACCTTGTCAGCCACTAACAGGGAGTGCGTATGTTTCCAGAATACCGAGATTTAATATCCCGTCTGAAAAACGAAAATCCTCGCTTTATGTCCTTGTTCGATAAACACAATAAACTTGATCATGAAATTGCCAGAAAGGAAGGTTCCGACGGTCGAGGGTACAATGCGGAAGTGGTCCGCATGAAAAAACAAAAGCTACAGTTAAAAGATGAGATGCTCAAAATCCTGCAGCAGGTGAGCGTCAAAGAGGTGTAAACTTTCCTAAGCCGCCAGCCAGGCGGCTTTTTTAACAGCTGCATGGATTGACTGGAGATAAGATGACTGAAACGATAAAAGTAAGCGAATCACTTGAATTACATGCTGTTGCGGAAAGTCATGTCACACCTCTTTATCAGTTAATCTGTAAAAATAAAACCTGGTTACAGCAGTCGCTAAACTGGCCGCAGTTTGTTCAAAGTGAAGAGGACACGCGAAAAACGGTGCAGGGTAATGTGATGTTGCATCAACGCGGCTATGCCAAAATGTTCATGATTTTCAAAGAAGATGAACTTATCGGCGTTATCTCTTTTAATCGTATTGAACCACTGAATAAAACCGCTGAAATCGGCTACTGGCTCGACGAATCTCATCAGGGGCAGGGGATCATTTCTCAGGCGCTGCAGGCATTGATTCATCATTACGCTCAGTCTGGTGAACTTAGACGCTTCGTGATCAAATGTCGGGTGGACAATGCGCAAAGCAACCAGGTCGCTTTGCGCAATGGTTTTATCCTTGAAGGTTGCCTGAAACAGGCTGAGTTCCTGAATGATGCCTATGATGATGTGAACTTATACGCGCGTATTATCGATTCACAATAACCCTGCCAACGGCGTTCGAGTAATGCGCTCCTCGCCGTTAATGACTTTTGGACCACGGACATGAATCGTGTCGCCATCAAAGGCTTCAACGACGGCGTGGTCGGTTAACTCCACATGGTTTTCAATTATCACCGCACCAGTAATACGGCTCTCACCTTGTATGACAACGTGCTCGTCGAGCAGAATCGGTCCGCCACGTACCACGGCATTTCCGCCAATCAAGACATGATGTTTTAACACACAATTACCTTCCACAATGGCATATTCCGCCACCTGTGAACTGTAATGAATCGTCGGAATGGCATCTTCTTCTATGCCAGCTTTCACCTGTGCGTGACCGTAAACTTTAGCGCAATCGCATAGCCAGACGTTGTTCTCTTCATTACCTTCAATACTGGCAAAATCAAAAACTTCGGCGCGATGTTCAATAAAAGCATACCGGACGACGGCATCGCCATAAATTTGTGCCTGGTGGACAATACGCGAGGCGCTAACCCTCGCGCGATCATAAATTTGTAGCAGGAGTTGATGGTCGGGCGTTAAGCCTTGTGCGGCGACGATCATAGAATGTTGATCAATTAAGGCGTGACCAAATATTCTACATTGACCGCAAACTAATGAGTCACTAATGGTGACGCTGTCACTTATATATGCCCCCTGGCTGATTTCACTATTATCGATCCAGACATTATCCGTTGCGTAAACCTCTCCCCACAGCACGCTGGTGCCGGTGATACGCGTATTCCCGGAAATCACCGTTCCGCCGAACGCAATAGCATTCTGGTCGTAAATCCAGCAATTTCCTTCCTGTGCTAACACCGTTTCGCGATCGATCCAGCCGCCAGCGCTTCCTGCTATCACATCGTTAAAATCGCTCATGGCGATAATTTGCCGTAATAACACACTTTTTTTAGTGCCATCTTCCTGATAACTAAAGGCTCGCTGTTCTTCACTTAGACGATATTTACGCATAGCGTTTTCCCACAGGTGACTTACTATAACCGTAGCAAATTCTGCGGCTCTGGCTATGCTCGAGAAAATTCCATAAAATGCATTTCAAATATACTTTATAAATTAAACAAAATGAGTAAGAAGATGCAGAGCGATAAAGTGCTCAATTTGCCGGCAGGCTACTTTGGTATTGTGTTGGGGACGATAGGGATGGGATTTGCCTGGCGCTATGCCAGCCAGGTTTGGCAGGTCAGCCACTGGTTGGGGGATGGGCTGGTGATTCTGGCGATGATCATCTGGGGATTATTGACTGGCGCATTTATTACCCGACTCATACGCTTTCCGCATAGCGTGCTGGCAGAAGTGCGCCATCCAGTGCTGAGCAGTTTTGTGAGTTTGTTTCCGGCAACGACGATGCTGGTGGCGATTGGTTTTGTTCCGTGGTTTCGCCCACTGGCGGTGTGCCTGTTCAGTTTTGGTGTCGTGGTTCAGTTGGCTTATGCCGCCTGGCAAACTGCGGGATTATGGCGCGGATCTCACCCTGAAGAAGCTACCACGCCTGGACTGTATCTGCCGACAGTTGCCAACAACTTTATCAGCGCAATGGCCTGTGGTGCGTTGGGCTACACCGACGCCGGTCTGGTGTTTTTAGGCGCAGGCGTTTTCTCATGGCTAAGCCTGGAACCGGTGATCTTGCAGCGTCTGCGCAGTTCGGGAGAATTACCCACGGCACTGCGGACATCACTCGGCATTCAGCTCGCTCCTGCGCTGGTGGCCTGTAGTGCCTGGCTGAGCGTCAACGGCGGCGAGGGTGACACGCTGGCGAAAATGCTTTTCGGTTATGGACTGCTGCAACTGCTGTTTATGCTACGTCTGATGCCATGGTATCTCTCCCAGCCATTTAATGCTTCATTCTGGAGTTTCTCGTTCGGTGTATCTGCACTGGCAACCACCGGTTTGCATCTGGGGAGTGGCAGCGATAATGGATTTTTCCATACGCTGGCGGTGCCGCTGTTTATCTTTACCAATTTTATTATTGCAATACTGCTCATCCGTACTTTTGCGCTTCTGATGCAGGGAAAATTGTTAGTCAGAACCGAGCGCGCCGTTTTAATGAAAGCAGAGGACAAAGAATGATCATTCGTGATGAAAACTATTTTACTGATAAATATGAATTAACCCGCACACACTCTGAAGTGCTGGAAGCGGTGAAAGTGGTTAAACCGGGTAAAACGCTGGATCTGGGCTGTGGCAATGGTCGTAACAGTCTTTACCTGGCAGCCAATGGTTATGATGTTGACGCATGGGATAAAAATACCATGAGTATCGCCAACGTCGAGCGCATTAAGTCCATTGAAAATCTGGATAATTTACACACCCGGGTCGTTGATCTGAATAACCTCACATTTGATGGACAGTACGATTTTATTCTTTCGACTGTGGTGCTGATGTTCCTTGAGGCTAAAACCATCCCAGGGCTGATTGCCAATATGCAACGTTGCACTAAACCTGGCGGTTACAACCTGATTGTGGCGGCGATGGATACCGCTGATTATCCATGTACCGTCGGCTTCCCGTTTGCCTTCAAAGAGGGGGAATTACGTCGATATTACGAAGGCTGGGAGAGGGTGAAATACAATGAAGACGTCGGCGAGCTGCACCGCACCGACGCCAACGGTAATCGTATTAAACTGCGTTTCGCCACGATGCTGGCACGTAAAAAATGATCCGGTAAGAACAAAGCGCGTGAAAATTCCCCACGCTGAGATGGTTTACTGTTCTTCTTTTCGGTAAGCATATTTTTTATCGAAGGGATGTGAAATTAATCACAGTAGTCGAAGTTTTTTAGCCGCTTAACTTACTGAAATTTAACTACTGATGATTGACTTAGCCCCTTTTTCGGCATTGACTATGTCGTCTGAAAAGGGGCTAAAAAATTTATTTTCACCAACACTTTTTTTGCCACAACACGAAGCGGCGCTTTTTGCTATAACTTAGAAAGTAATATAATCATCTCAGGAAACTATTCATGCGTACCACATCATTTGCGAAAGTTGCAGCTTTATGCGGCTTGTTGGCTCTGTCTGGTTGTGCCTCTAAAATCACCCAGCCAGATAAATATTCTGGTTTTTTAAACAATTACTCTGATTTAAAAGAAACAACCTCGGCAACAGGTAAACCTGTTTTACGTTGGGTAGACCCGAGTTTTGATCAAAGCAAATATGACAGCATCGTCTGGAACCCAATCACTTATTATCCGGTACCGAAACCTTCTACCCAGGTAGGGCAGAAAGTTCTGGATAAAATTTTGAACTATACCAACACCGAAATGAAAGAAGCGATAGCGCAGCGTAAACCACTGGTTACCACCGCTGGGCCGCGTAGTCTGATTTTCCGTGGGGCCATTACCGGTGTAGATACCAGTAAAGAAGGGCTGCAATTCTATGAAGTGGTTCCTGTTGCATTAGTGGTTGCGGGGACGCAAATGGCTACAGGCCACCGTACCATGGATACTCGCTTGTATTTTGAAGGTGAGCTGATTGATGCAGCGACTAATAAACCGGTTATCAAGGTCGTTCGTCAGGGCGAAGGTAAAGACCTGAATAACGAAAGTACGCCAATGGCTTTCGAAAATATTAAACAAGTTATTGATGACATGGCGACCGATGCCACCATGTTTGACGTTAACAAAAAGTAGTTCCAGACGCGCCATCGTTAGATGGCGCTTTTTATTATCGGTTTCTGTCAGCGATTAAATTCAACACCACGTAACAAACGCCTCCGGCAATTAATCCCCAAAACGCAGAACCAATCCCGAACAGCGTCAATCCACTTGCCGTTACCAGAAATGCCACCACCGCCGCGTCGCGCTCACGCTCATTATGCAGCGCCTGATACAAACTGCCGCCAATGGTACTCAACAGCGCAAGACCTGCCAGCATCTGGATCCAACTTACGGGCAGGGCAGCCATCATCCCGGTAATGGCACTACCAAACAGACCTGCGATCAAATAAAAAATGCCGGCAACGGCAGCGGCCAGCCAACGTTGATCTTTATCCGGATGCGCTTCCGGGCTTTGGCAAATAGCCGCGGTGATTGCCGCAATACCGACGGAATAAACGCCGAAAGGGGAAAAAACAAGCGCCAGCAATCCAGTAAACACAATCAACGGCGAAACAGGAGCCGAATACCCGGCTGCTTTCATTGCTGCGATACCCGGTGCGTTTTGCGATGCCATCGTCACCAGAAAAAGGGGGAGTGCAACGCTCAGACTGTGAGCAAACGAAAAATCAGGGGGAATATAAGTGGGGAGAACGGGTTTAAAGACAACATCAGTTGTGACAACGTCACCTTGCGCGATAACGATCACGATCCCAATAATCATCGCGGCAATTACCGCATAGCGCGGCGCAACGGCCCTGGTTGCCAGCCATGCCAGCAACATACTGCCACACAACGTAAATTGACCATCCAGACTGGCAAACGCCTGTAAACCAAAACGTAATAAAATCCCGGCAAGCATTGCCGCCGCAAGCGAGTGCGGAATAATGCGCATCAGACGAGCAAAGAGTCCCGTTATGCCGCAGAGGACTATTAACACGTTGGTGACAATAAAAACGCCGATGGCTTCGTTAAGTGTTAGTCCCTGTAATCCGGTGACCAACAAAGCCGCGCCAGGCGTTGACCATGCGGTGAGAACAGGTACGCGATACCATAATGTCAGAGTCAGCGTACTGACGCCCATTGCCAGCCCCAGCGCCGTCATCCAGCCAGAGATTTGTGCAGTGGTGGCTCCGGCGACAATCGCTGCTTGCCAGATTATTGCCGCTGAACTGGCGTAGCCAATTAATACCGCCAGAAACCCCGCCAGTAGCGTGGGTGGAGGAATAGAAAACAGACGCATAGTCACCTCGTGCGTTATAACGTACGGCTAACGTAGCATTTGTCCGTTATAACGCACAAGTGATAAACTTCCGTTTTGCCGGAGGAGTCGCATGGAAAATCTCGCTCGCTTTTTATCCACCACACTTAAACAACTACGTCAGCAGCGCGGCTGGAGTCTTTCGCGACTGGCAGAAGCGACGGGCGTTTCTAAAGCGATGTTAGGGCAGATTGAGCGTAATGAATCCAGCCCGACGGTCGCGACATTATGGAAAATTGCCACCGGGTTGAACGTGCCATTTTCAACATTTATTTCTCCGCCGCAGTCCTCTACACCTTCAGTTTATGATCCACAACGGCAGGCGATGGTGATCACTTCGCTGTTTCCTTATGATCCACAACTCTGCTTTGAACACTTCTCGATTCAGATGGCACCCGGTGCAATAAGCGAATCGACGCCCCATGAAAAGGGGGTAATCGAACATGTCTTCGTCATTGATGGACAACTTGATCTGTGTGTTGATGGTGAATGGCAGAGCCTTAATTGTGGGGAAGGCGTTCGATTTGCTGCAGACGTCACGCATGTCTATCGTAATGGTGGGGAGCAAACCGTACATTTTCATTCCCTCATCCATTACCCGCGCAGTTAAGCGGGAAAACTATTTCGCAACGTCGCGCTTGTGGCTAAAATAGCCGCCATTTTTCAGCTACTGGATAAGAAAGTGACCGTATCTTCTCATCGTCTTGAACTGTTAAGCCCGGCACGCGATGCCGCCATTGCCCGCGAAGCTATTTTGCACGGTGCCGATGCTGTTTATATCGGCGGCCCTGGTTTTGGTGCCCGTCATAATGCCAGTAATAGCCTGAAAGATATTGCCGAGTTGGTGCCGTTTGCCCATCGTTATGGTGCAAAAATTTTCGTCACGCTTAACACCATTTTGCATGATGATGAGCTGGAACCCGCGCAACGGCTGATTACTGACCTCTACCAGACCGGTGTCGATGCGCTGATTGTTCAGGATATGGGGATTCTGGAACTTGATATTCCGCCGATTGAACTGCACGCCAGTACGCAGTGCGATATTCGTACAGTAGAAAAAGCGAAGTTCCTCTCTGATGTTGGCTTCACGCAGATTGTGCTGGCGCGAGAGCTGAATCTTGAGCAGATCCGCGCGATTCACCAGGCTACGGACGCGACCATTGAATTCTTTATTCATGGCGCATTGTGCGTGGCCTATTCGGGTCAGTGCTACATTTCTCATGCGCAAACAGGGCGTAGCGCCAACCGTGGCGATTGCTCGCAGGCGTGCCGTTTGCCATACACATTGAAAGACGATCAGGGGCGTGTGGTTTCCTATGAAAAACATCTGCTGTCGATGAAAGATAACGATCAGACTGCCAACCTCGGCGCGCTGATTGATGCTGGCGTACGCTCCTTCAAGATTGAAGGGCGTTACAAAGATATGAGCTACGTGAAGAATATCACCGCCCATTATCGTCAGATGCTGGATGCCATTATTGAAGAACGTGGCGATCTGGCGCGCGCTTCATCAGGTCGTACTGAACATTTCTTTGTTCCATCGACGGAAAAGACTTTCCACCGTGGTAGCACAGATTATTTTGTGAATGCCCGTAAAGGCGATATTGGCGCGTTCGATTCGCCGAAATTTATCGGCCTGCCGGTGGGCGAAGTATTGAAAGTAGCGAAAGATCATCTCGATGTTGCCGTTACCGAGCCACTGGCAAATGGCGATGGCCTGAACGTGATGATTAAACGTGAAGTCGTCGGTTTTCGTGCCAATACGGTAGAGAAAACCGGAGAAAATCAGTACCGCGTCTGGCCCAATGAAATGCCAGCAGATTTGCACAAAATTCGCCCGCATCACCCACTAAACCGAAATCTTGATCATAACTGGCAGCAGGCACTGACAAAAACCTCCAGCGAACGCCGGGTGGCGGTAGACATTGAACTGGGCGGCTGGCAGGAACAACTGATTCTGACCCTCACCAGTGAAGAGGGTGTCAGCATCACACATACGCTGGACGGGCAGTTCGACGAAGCCAATAACGCCGAAAAAGCAATGAACAATCTGAAGGATGGTCTGGCAAAACTGGGGCAAACCATCTATTACGCCCGCAATGTGCAAATTAATTTGCCTGGCGCGCTGTTTGTACCAAACAGTCTGTTAAACCAGTTCCGCCGTGAAGCCGCCGATATGCTTGATGCTGCGCGTCTTGCCAGTTACCAGCGCGGCAGCCGTAAACCGGTTGCTGATCCTGCGCCGGTTTATCCGCAAACGCATCTGAGTTTCCTCGCGAACGTATACAACCAGAAAGCGCGTGAATTTTATCATCGCTATGGTGTGCAACTGATTGACGCGGCGTATGAGGCACATGAAGAGAAGGGCGAAGTCCCGGTGATGATCACCAAGCATTGTCTGCGCTTTGCCTTCAATCTGTGCCCGAAACAGGCGAAAGGCAATATCAAAAGCTGGAAGGCGACGCCAATGCAACTGGTTAACGGCGATGAAGTATTAACGCTAAAGTTTGATTGCCGCCCATGCGAGATGCACGTCATTGGCAAAATCAAAAATCACATACTGAAAATGCCGTTACCGGGAAGCGTAGTGGCATCCGTAAGTCCGGATGATCTGCTGAAAACATTGCCGAAGCGAAAAGGGTAAAACGCCAGTTTTCGGGTTACTCACCACTCATCAAATCTGCATGATATTGCCTGCCGGGTAAGGCGTCATGCCGCATCCGGCAACACACGACTCAACGCTGTCCCGCTTCTGGTTTGCGCGATTTTTGCCAGTAAAAATGCTCGCGCAAACCTTCCGCCGACTCTTCCGCCACAGCACGCAATTCATCGCTGTCCGCTTCATGACGCAGCTGATGATCCACATTCTTTACCCACATAAATTCATGTCCTTTGTGCCCTGCCATGAGTTGTCCTGAGAACAGTGCACACGTTAATAAGACAACCGATAACGCCTTCGAAAACATCCCGCCACCTTTTTCTAACCTTTTGCCGCTATGATGCCGATCGTTTCTTGAGGTTATTATTCAGTTTTGCAAATTAGAGCAAAGAAATTCTGGAATCTTCCTTCCTGATTTTGCATTGCATTCTGCCGTTGCGGCGATTTAGTGCTATTTTCGAGCACATTACACACGGAGGTAAACTTCGCCATTAAATAGTCACGATCACTTTATTGAAGTGCCTTTGAGCGTCGCCTCTAAGGTATTGCTGTTAAATGCTTTTTTACAGTCAGAAATCACTCAGCAAGAGTTAGCCAGGCGAATTGGCAAACATAAACAGGAGATTACTCGCCTATTTAATTTGCACCATGCGACAAAAATCGACGCCGTCCAGCTCGCGGCTAATGCGCTAGGCAAAGAGTTATCGCTGGTGATGGTTTGATAACAGTTAATGAAAAGTTGTCATTTTTAACAACTGATATAGACTGCCGAATCACCTGCACATAATAACGATTCGATAATGAAAAAATACCAGCAGCTTGCAGAACAATTACGCGAGCAGATTGCGTCGGGTATCTGGCAACCCGGCGATCGTTTGCCTTCGTTGCGTGACCAGGTGGCGCTTTCTGGCATGAGCTTTATGACTGTCAGCCATGCCTATCAGTTGCTCGAAAGTCAGGGATATATTATCGCGCGACCGCAATCGGGTTATTACGTTGCGCCACAGGCAATAAAAATGCCGAAAGCGACAGTCATTCCAGTCACACGAGATGAAGCCGTCGATATCAACACCTATATTTTTGATATGTTGCAGGCCAGTCGTGATCCGTCGGTAGTTCCGTTTGCCTCGGCCTTTCCCGACCCGCGACTTTTCCCCCTCCAACAACTAAACCGCTCGCTGGCGCAGGTAAGCAAAACCGCCACGGCGATGAGCGTGATTGAAAACTTACCGCCAGGAAACGCAGAACTGCGTCAGGCTATTGCTCGTCGCTATGCCTTACAGGGCATCACCATTTCTCCTGATGAAATTGTCATTACCGCCGGGGCGTTAGAGGCATTAAACCTCAGTTTGCAAGCGGTAACTGAACCGGGCGATTGGGTGATAGTAGAGAATCCTTGTTTCTACGGCGCGTTGCAGGCGCTGGAGCGGTTACGGCTGAAGGCGTTATCGGTAGCGACGGATATTAAAGAAGGGATCGATCTTCAGGCGCTGGAACTGGCGTTGCAGGAGTATCCGGTGAAAGCGTGCTGGCTGATGACTAATAGCCAGAACCCACTTGGATTTACCTTAACGCCGCAGAAAAAAGTGCGGCTGGTAGCGTTGCTCAATCAGTACAACGTAACGCTGATTGAAGATGACGTTTATAGCGAACTTTATTTTGGACGGGAAAAACCGCTGCCTGCGAAAGCGTGGGATCGCCACGATGGTGTTTTGCATTGCTCTTCGTTTTCGAAATGTCTGGTGCCTGGTTTTCGTATTGGTTGGGTCGCCGCCGGAAAACATGCACGTAAAATTCAACGCTTGCAGTTGATGAGTACGCTTTCCACCAGCTCACCGATGCAGCTTGCGCTGGTGGATTACCTTTCTACTCGCCGATACGATGCTCATCTTCGTCGCCTGCGTCGCCAGCTTGCGGAACGTAAACAACGCGCCTGGCAGGCTTTGCTGCGTTATCTGCCTGCGGAAGTCAAAATTCATCACAATGACAGCGGTTATTTTCTCTGGCTGGAGCTCCCCGAGCCGTTAGATGCAGGAGAATTAAGCCTGGTGGCACTGACGCATCATATCAGTATTGCGCCGGGTAATATGTTTTCTACCGGTGAAAACTGGTCACGTTTTTTTCGTTTTAATACCGCGTGGCAGTGGGGAGAACGTGAAGAACAGGCGGTAAAACAATTAGGCAAACTTATTCAAGAACGGCTGTAATAGCGTTTAATTTAATTCCTCTCAGGTTGGGTAATATGAATTTCGAATAGCAGTCATATATTCTAACTCCTTGTCTATACTCCAGAAGATAACCTTACAGACGGCATAATGCGCGGTAGCTCACAACCTGATTAAATTTTCTCAGGGCCGAAGGTGTGCCTGCAAGCTGCCGTCTATGGTTAAACAAGGAGATATTTTTACGGCACGGCGGCTGAACAATTAATTACGACAGGAGTAAGACCTTATGAGCAAGACATTTGCCCGCAGCAGCCTGTGTGCGCTCAGCATGACAATAATGACCGCTCACGCCGCCGAACCGCCTACCAATTTAGAGAATCCGGAAGGGCGACTGGATATTATCGCCTGGCCGGGATACATCGAACGCGGACAAACTGATAAACAGTACGACTGGGTAACGCAATTCGAAAAAGAGACAGGCTGCGCGGTGAATGTTAAAACCGCCGCGACTTCCGATGAAATGGTCAGTCTGATGGCCAAAGGGGGTTACGATCTGGTTACGGCATCCGGCGATGCCTCGCTGCGTTTGATTATGGGCAAACGCGTGCAGCCAATTAATACCGCCTTGATTCCCAACTGGAAAGCGCTCGATCCGCGCGTGGTTAAAGGCGACTGGTTTAACGTTGGTGGCAAAGTTTACGGCACACCTTACCAATGGGGGCCGAACCTGCTGATGTACAACACTAAAACCTTCCCGACGCCGCCGGATAGCTGGCAAGTGGTTTTTGTTGAGCAGAATCTGCCGGACGGCAAGAGCAATAAAGGCCGGGTACAGGCTTATGATGGCCCTATCTACATTGCGGATGCCGCGTTGTTCGTCAAAGCCACGCAGCCACAGTTGGGCATCAGTGATCCGTATCAACTCACCGAAGAACAGTATCAGGCGGTGCTGAAAGTGCTGCGCGATCAACATAATTTGATCCATCGCTACTGGCATGACACTACCGTGCAAATGAGCGATTTCAAAAACGAGGGTGTGGTTGCTTCCAGTGCATGGCCCTATCAGGCCAACGCCCTGAAAGCCGAAGGCCAGCCTGTCGCTACCGTTTTCCCGAAGGAGGGCGTTACCGGTTGGGCTGACACCACCATGCTACATAGCGAAGCGAAACATCCGGTTTGCGCCTACAAATGGATGAACTGGTCATTAACCCCAAAAGTGCAGGGCGATGTGGCGGCCTGGTTTGGCTCGTTACCAGTAGTGCCGCAAGGGTGTAAAGCCAGTCCGTTATTAGGCGAGAAAGGTTGTGAAACAAACGGTTTTAACTATTTCGATAAAATCGCCTTCTGGAAAACGCCTATAGCAGAAGGGGGCAAGTTTGTTCCCTACAGTCGCTGGACGCAGGATTACATTGCCATTATGGGCGGTCGCTAACTTCGCTGGGGTGTTTTATGACGTACGCAGTGGAGTTTGACAACGTCTCACGGTTGTACGGTGACGTGCGCGCAGTAGATGGCGTCAGTATTGCGATAAAAGATGGTGAGTTCTTCTCTATGCTGGGGCCGTCCGGCTCCGGCAAAACCACTTGCCTGCGCCTGATTGCTGGATTCGAACAGCTTTCCGGCGGGGCTATCTCTATTTTTGGTACGCCCGCCAGCAATCTGCCACCGTGGGAGCGGGACGTGAATACTGTCTTCCAGGACTACGCGCTATTTCCGCATATGTCGATTCTTGACAACGTAGCCTACGGGCTGATGGTCAAAGGCGTGAATAAAAAGCAGCGGCATGCAATGGCGCAAGAGGCGCTTGAGAAAGTGGCGTTGGGGTTTGTACAGCAACGTAAACCGTCACAACTTTCTGGTGGTCAGCGCCAGCGAGTCGCCATCGCCAGAGCACTGGTGAACGAACCGCGTGTGTTGTTGCTGGATGAACCGCTCGGCGCGCTGGATCTCAAATTGCGAGAGCAAATGCAGCTTGAGCTGAAAAAGCTGCAACAGTCTCTCGGTATCACTTTTATCTTCGTTACCCACGATCAGGGCGAAGCGTTATCGATGTCCGATCGGGTGGCGGTTTTCAATAATGGACGCATTGAACAGGTCGATTCTCCGCGCGATCTCTATATGCGCCCGCGCACGCCGTTTGTTGCGGGATTCGTTGGGACATCGAATGTTTTTGATGGACTGATGGCAGAGAAACTTTGTGGCATGACGGGAAGCTTCGCACTACGACCGGAACATATCCGCCTCAACACCCCTGGCGAAATGCAGGCTAATGGCACGATCCAGGCGGTGCAATATCAGGGCGCAGCGACCCGTTTTGAACTGACACTGAGCGGCGGTGAAAAACTGCTGGTGAGTCAGGCCAATATGACAGGCGAAGAACTGCCTGCCACGCTCACGCCCGGACAACAGGTGATGGTTTCCTGGTCGCGTGATGTGATGGTGGCGCTGGTTGAGGAGAGGTGAATGGCGATGAACGTATTGCAATCACCTTCACGTCCAGGTCTGGGTAAGGTGTCCGGTTTCTTCTGGCGTAATCCGGGGCTGGGGCTGTTTTTGCTGCTGCTTGGCCCGCTAATGTGGTTTGGCATTGTCTATTTCGGCTCGCTGCTGACGCTGTTATGGCAGGGCTTTTATACCTTTGACGATTTCACCATGTCGGTAACGCCGGAACTGACGCTGGCGAATATCCGTGCGCTGTTTAATCCGGCGAATTACGACATCATTGTCCGCACGCTGACCATGGCTGTGGCAGTCACTATCGCCAGCGCCATTCTGGCTTTTCCAATGGCGTGGTATATGGCGCGCTATACCAGCGGAAAAATGAAAGCGTTTTTTTATATTGCGGTAATGTTGCCGATGTGGGCGAGCTACATTGTTAAAGCCTATGCCTGGACGTTATTGCTGGCAAAAGATGGCGTGGCTCAGTGGTTTTTACAACATCTTGGGCTGGAACCACTGCTGACTGCGTTCCTCACGCTACCGGCGGTGGGAGGTAATACGCTGTCAACTTCCGGGCTGGGGCGCTTTCTGGTGTTTCTCTATATCTGGCTGCCGTTCATGATCCTGCCCGTGCAGGCGGCGCTTGAGCGTTTGCCGCCGTCATTGTTGCAGGCGTCGGCTGATCTTGGCGCACGTCCACGACAAACCTTTCGCTATGTGGTGTTGCCGCTGGCAATCCCGGGTATTGCCGCTGGCTCTATCTTTACCTTCTCACTCACGCTGGGCGATTTTATTGTCCCGCAGCTGGTTGGCCCTCCAGGATATTTTATCGGCAATATGGTTTATTCCCAGCAGGGGGCGATTGGCAATATGCCGATGGCGGCGGCATTCACCCTGGTGCCGATTGTTCTCATCGCACTTTACCTGGCGTTCGTGAAACGTCTGGGAGCGTTCGATGCACTCTGAACGCGCACCGTTTTTCCTCAAACTGGCGGCCTGGGGCGGCGTGGTTTTCCTACATTTTCCCATCCTGATTATCGCTGCCTATGCGTTTAACACTGAAGATGCGGCGTTTAGTTTTCCACCGCAAGGCCTGACGCTGCGCTGGTTTAGCGTGGCAGCACAGCGTAGTGATATTCTTGATGCCGTGACGCTGTCACTTAAAGTGGCGGCGCTGGCGACATTAATCGCGCTGGTGTTAGGGACGCTGGCCGCTGCCGCGCTGTGGCGACGAGACTTTTTCGGCAAAAACGCCATTTCGCTGTTACTGTTGCTGCCCATTGCGCTGCCGGGCATTGTCACTGGTCTGGCGCTATTAACCGCCTTTAAAACCATCAATCTGGAGCCGGGATTTTTCACCATCGTGGTCGGTCATGCGACTTTTTGCGTAGTGGTGGTGTTTAACAATGTCATCGCCCGTTTTCGCCGCACCTCGTGGAGTCTGGTTGAGGCGTCAATGGATCTTGGGGCCAATGGCTGGCAAACCTTCCGCTACGTAGTGTTGCCGAATCTCAGTTCGGCGTTACTGGCTGGAGGAATGCTGGCGTTTGCCTTGTCGTTCGATGAAATCATCGTGACGACTTTTACGGCAGGTCATGAACGAACGTTACCGTTGTGGTTGCTCAATCAGCTTGGGCGACCGCGTGATGTACCGGTAACCAACGTGGTGGCACTGCTGGTTATGTTGGTAACAACCTTGCCGATCCTGGGGGCCTGGTGGCTAACCCGCGAAGGCGACAATGGTCAATAACCACTGATACAGGAATATGCTATGCAACATAAGTTACTGATTAACGGAGAACTGGTTAGCGGCGAAGGGGAAAAACAGCCTGTCTATAATCCGGCAACGGGGGACGTTTTACTGGAGATTGCCGAGGCATCCGCAGAGCAGGTCAATGCTGCTGTTCGCGCGGCAGATGCAGCATTTGCCGAATGGGGGCAAACCACGCCAAAAGCGCGTGCGGAATGCCTGCTGAAACTGGCTGATGTTATCGAAGAAAATGGTCAGGTTTTTGCCGAACTGGAGTCCCGTAATTGTGGCAAACCGCTGCATAGTGCGTTCAATGATGAAATTCCGGCGATTGTCGATGTCTTTCGCTTTTTCGCCGGTGCGGCGCGCTGCCCGAATGGTCTGGCGGCAGGTGAATATCTTGAAGGTCATACTTCGATGATCCGTCGCGATCCGTTGGGGGTCGTGGCTTCTATCGCACCGTGGAATTATCCGCTGATGATGGCTGCGTGGAAACTGGCTCCGGCGCTGGCGGCAGGGAACTGCGTAGTGCTAAAACCATCAGAAATTACCCCGCTGACCGCGTTGAAGTTGGCAGAGCTGGCGAAAGATATCTTCCCGGCTGGCGTGATTAATGTGCTGTTTGGCAGAGGCAAAACGGTGGGAGATCCGCTGACCGGACATCCCAAAGTGCGGATGGTGTCGCTGACGGGTTCTATCGCCACTGGGGAACACATCATCAGCCATACCGCGCCGTCCATTAAGCGTACTCATATGGAACTTGGTGGCAAAGCGCCAGTGATTGTTTTTGATGATGCGGATATTGAAGTAGTGGTCGAAGGTGTACGTACTTTTGGCTATTACAATGCCGGACAGGATTGTACTGCGGCTTGTCGGATCTACGCGCAAAAAGGCATTTACGATACGCTGGTGGAAAAACTCGGTGCTGCGGTGGCAACGTTAAAATCGGGTTCGCCGGATGACGAGTCTACGGAGCTTGGACCTTTAAGCTCGCTGGCGCATCTCGAACGCGTCAGCAAGGCGGTAGAAGAGGCGAAAGCGACAGGGCACATCAAAGTGATCACTGGCGGTGAAAAGCGCAAGGGTAATGGCTATTACTATGCGCCGACGCTGCTGGCTGGAGCATTACAGGACGATGCCATCGTGCAAAAAGAGGTATTTGGTCCGGTAGTGAGTGTTACGCTCTTCGACAACGAAGAACAGGTGGTGAACTGGGCGAATGACAGTCAGTACGGACTTGCATCTTCGGTATGGACGAAGGATGTGGGCAGGGCGCATCGCGTCAGCGCGCGGCTGCAATATGGTTGTACCTGGGTCAATACCCATTTCATGCTGGTAAGTGAAATGCCGCACGGTGGGCAGAAACTTTCTGGTTACGGCAAGGATATGTCACTTTATGGGCTGGAGGATTACACCGTCGTCCGCCACGTCATGGTTAAACATTAAGGATAATATTGCAGATCGTAAGAGTATGAGATGATCTTGCGTACTGTCAGAGCACTGATTTCTCTGACAGTACGTGCTGCGTGCAAAATCACAACATCAAATAAACCAGCCAAATCTCATAGAGATAAGAGTAAACAAACCAACAGCAGCAAAGACATTTATCAGTACTACAGTTCTACTGGAAACATTCATTTTTGCCACCTTTTATCATTGTCCCTATGTGTATAGTACGGGTTAAGAAAATCCGCAATAATACTCATTCTGAAGATAGATAAGGGCAAGTTGCTGTTTGATGATTTTTTCTCTAACTGGTGAAAAAACTTGATGCACGTCAAAAAATGACGCATATTTGCGCGCGTTTTATTCATCTGGCTGGACGCTCGTACATGTCTCTCTATCAACATATGCTTGTTTTTTATGCGGTTATGGCAGCAATCGCATTTCTTATCACCTGGTTTCTTTCTCACGATAAGAAACGCATCCGTTTCTTAAGCGCCTTTCTGGTGGGGGCAACATGGCCGATGAGTTTCCCGGTGGCGCTGTTGTTTTCTCTGTTTTAAATCTTATGCACTGGCTTGACGGCACCACGCAGACTTATATCATTTGGATGAATCGATAAATTTCACAAGTGGCTAAGGAGAAAGTATGTCGCATCTGGATGAAGTCATCGCGCGCGTGGATGCCGCGATTGAAGAGAGCGTCATTGCCCATATGAACGAATTATTAATCGCCCTGAGCGATGACGCGGAGTTAAGTCGGGAAGATCGCTACACCCAGCAGCAGCGTTTGCGCACCGCTATTGCTCATCACGGTCGCAAACATAAAGAAGATATGGAAGCGCGCCACGAACAGTTAACCAAAGGCGGTACCATCCTCTGATTAAAATGAGCGTCTGGCCACCAGCCAGGCGCCAACCACAAGTAAAATTGCGCCACAAATTGGGCCGATCAACGCCCGAAGTGGTACGCCATGGCTGCGGAAGATATCCAGCACCAGACCGCCAATCAGCTGGCTGGCGACCAGTACTGCAATAGTTGTCGCCGCTCCCACATTCTGATATCCGCTGATACTGGCGAAGACAAAAAACGATCCCAGCAAGCCAGGTATAAGTGTCCACCAGCGCACGCTGGACACCAGTTCGCCAAACCCCGCCATGCCTTGTTTAAACCATAAAATAGAAACAAAGAGCACAATCCCCACCAGTGAGTTCAGCAACATGGCGATGAGAATGGTAGAGGAGGTCTGGGTGATGCGCACCATCAGCGTGTTCTGGACTACCAGACCAATCCCGGCTGCAATCAAAAAGGCAAGGGTAAGTGACTGACTCATCCAATCGCGTCCGGTTCAGTGCGCTCGTCGAGTTGCAACTGCATAAATGTCAGATCCAGCCAGCGCCCAAATTTAGTGCCTACCTGCGGCATTTGCGCGGTGACGACAAATCCCAGCGACTGGTGCAGATGCAGCGAGGCCTGATTTTGCGATTCGATCCCGGCGACCATGACATGCTTCCCGCAATCCCGCGCTTCATCAATCAATCGGCTTAACAATTTACGCCCCAGACCTTTCCCCTGATGATCGGGATGGACATAAACCGAATGTTCCACGGTATGGCGAAAACCATCAAAACTACGCCAGTCGCCAAACGAGGCATATCCCGTCACTACGCCATCTTCTTCACTCACCAGCACCGGATAACCTGCTATGGTCCGCGCTTCAAACCAGGCAATGCGGTTATCCGCATCCACCGTCTGGTCATTCCAGATAGCCGCCGTATACAACACGGCGTGGTTATAAATTTCCGCAATTGCAGCACAGTCGGCTTTGCGGGCAAAACGGATGGACATGTCTGGCCTCGATTAAATAATGATGATGATGTTATCAATACTATCGAAAACAGCCCGAAGCAACGGATTCCTCTATGAAATTATTGCGTGTTGCAGAGGGGATGTGACGGCTGCAAACAAAACCAATCCTGTGAGCCTGCTACTATTGATGGATTCATGCCAAAAGCACAGGAGAGCATTATGGGGCAACAAACGCAGCGTAACCGATGTTGGGTTCTGGCCTCGCGTCCGCATGGCGCGCCGGTTCCTTACGTCTGGTTTCGATAAATGCGCTCTTTGTCGCACCAGCGCAAGCAATTACAGTTCCGGAAGTGGGAAAACGTCAATTAAATGAAATCAATCGGATCCGCTACGAACTGGAATTAATGGCAGTTGCTCTGGCTGTCGAAAACCTCACTATGCAAAAAAACGTTGCTATGTTGTGCCAGCAATACAGCCGATAAATAAAATACGCCCGGCAAATACCGGGCTTAAAGATAATTACTCAAATCGCCACGCAATATTTATGCCGACACCATAATTTTGTCCGGGCGCAGGTTCGTAATATCGCCCGTTTGACTCATTGACAATGACAGAACCAACGTATTCTTTATCGAATAAATTATCGACACGACCAAATAAATCCACGGTTAAATTGTGGTAATTGTATTTATACCCGGTGAATAAGCCGACGAGTGTATAAGAAGGCGCTTTGGCCGTATTTTCATCATCTGCCATAATATCGCCCATATAACGCGCTTCCGTGCCTGCATACCAACCATCTTCCGGTATATAACCTATCGACGCAAAGCCCATATTACGGGCGATCCCTGGCATCCGGTTACCGTTACAATCCTGTTCATTGCAAACATTGCTGCGATAGGTCGCATCAAGCCAGGTCCAGGACGCTTTTACGCGAAAATCTCCCGCGAAACGTTGATCCCATGCCAGTTCAGCGCCTTGACGACGGGTCTTTCCGGCATTTTTGTAAGTCGTACGCCCACCGCTACTGCTATCGACAACAATTTCATCATCGGTGTCGGTCTGGAACAATGCGAGACTAAGCAGCCCATCACCAATACGCGTTTTACTGCCGATCTCAATTGTATCGTTGGTGGAGGGTTTTAAACCAAAGTTCATACCGCTTTGCCCATCAGCGCGATAAGACAGCTCATTAATCGTCGGCGTTTCAAAATCGCGCCCGGCTGCCAGATAGACATTCCAGGCATCGGTCATTGCATATTTTAACGATCCGGCTGGTAGCCATTTGTGATAACTGGCATCACCGCTGTCGTCGCTGTTACCCGGAGTAACGTAATGATCATTGGAATCAAACCACACGGAGCTGTAGCGCACGCCAGCATCCAGCGAAAGTTTGTCGGTCAGTTGCCACTGGGTTTGTAAATAGGGATCGACGTTCCACATCAAATTGCGTTCGTCGCGGCGCAACTCACCTTTTTGCCCGTATTCCGGCACGCCGCGATTCAGGCGGAAGTTATTGTAACCCTTGCGGTTTTCACTCATGTTTTCGTAGTTCAGGCCGGTTGTGAACGTGACTGGAACGCCCAGTTCACCACGGTGTGTCCAGCGGCTGTCTATCCCCTGATAATGGCGTTGCAGAGTAATCACGCCGCCCGCATGTGACGGGTTAAGTTGGGGAGCCATCGGGATTGACTGGTACTGGGTCGTTTCTCGCTCTCCGGCATACATCATCACACTCATATCATCTTGCGCGCTCAGGCTACGCTCATAGCGCAACCCAGCCTGAGTTTGCTTGATGGTTTTTCGCGTGTCGTACTGTTCTGCACGAGGCGCTTGTTGTGGATTCGCCTTCCATTCTGCTTTGGTTAGCCCACCTGGGTCATCTGCTTTGATATCCACACTATTGAAAATCAGGCTTAATTTGCTGGCGTCATCAATGCGTACGCCCAGTTTGGCATTGGCTAAATTTTTCTGTGCGCCGCTATGGTCACGATAGCCGTGGGTCGTAAAACGTGTGGTTGAGACGGTGTAATCGACATCGCCAGGCTGTGTGCCGTCGCCCGTTGCGCCTGTTGCTTTCAGCCCATAGCGCCAGCTGCCAAAACTGCCGTAGTAACTACTGGCTTCAATGGTTGGTGGCTGTTGTCCGGTCTGGGTGATGACATTCATTACACCGCCAGACGCGTTGCCATACAGAGCAGAGAAGGGGCCACGCAGCACTTCCACATTTTGCACACTGCTTAAATCGATGTTGGATGTCTGCCCTTGTCCGTCGGGCATGGTGGCGGGAATACCGTCCACATACAGGCGAATACCACGAATTCCGTAAGTGGAGCGGGAGCCAAATCCGCGAATCGACAGCTGTAAATCTTGCGCATAGTTCTGCCGGTTTTGTACCTGTAAACCAGGCACGCCGGTCAGTGATTCAGACAAGTTAATGCGCGGTGTTGCCAGGCGCATCTCCTCGCCATCCACCACGCTCACGGCTGCTGGGGTATCCAGTTCTGAAACCACCTGCGGTGCGGCACTGACAATCATGGTCTGTTCATCAGCGGCAAAAACAACGGGGGAAAGGACAAGCAGTGCGGGCAAAACGGTCTGTCGGACGGAAAAAATCTTCATGAAAAAAGCCAGGTTAAGAATGGGAAAACACCGTCATGGTAATGAAATTGTAAATTTATGGAAAACGAAACGGCACAATACGTTAAGTAATTGAGAAAATTGTAGTCGTAACGGTAAGAAATGCTCCACATTTGAGAAAATAATGATTACCATTCCCATTTATAACAAGAGCGTAACGATGATTACGCTTAGCGAAGCATTGTGAAGCAGCAAAAATATCGGTTCATCAAAGGGAGTCGTCATGCATTTACGTCATCTGTTTTCATCGCGCCTGCGTGGTTCATTACTGTTAGGTTCATTGCTTGTTGCTTCATCATTCAGTACGCAGGCCGCAGAAGAAATGCTGCGTAAAGCGGTAGGTAAAGGTGCCTACGAAATGGCTTATAGCCAGCAAGAAAACGCGCTGTGGCTTGCCACTTCGCAAAGCCGCAAACTGGATAAAGGCGGCGTGGTTTATCGTCTTGATCCGGTTACTCTGGAAGTGACGCAGGCGATCCATAACGATCTCAAGCCGTTTGGTGCCACCATCAATAACACGACTCAGACGTTGTGGTTTGGTAACACCGTAAATAGTGCGGTCACGGCGATAGATGCCAAAACGGGCGAAGTGAAAGGTCGTCTGGTGCTGGATGATCGTAAGCGCACGGAAGAGGTACGCCCGTTGCAACCACGTGAGCTGGTAGCTGATGATGCCACGAACACCGTTTACATCAGTGGTATTGGTAAAGAGAGCGTGATTTGGGTCGTTGATGGCGAGAATATCAAACTGAAAACCGCCATCCAGAACACCGGTAAAATGAGTACCGGTCTGGCGCTGGATAGCAAAGGCAAACGTCTTTACACTACTAACGCTGACGGCGAATTGATTACCATCGACACCGCCGACAATAAAATCCTCAGCCGTAAAAAGCTGCTGGATGACGGCAAAGAGCACTTCTTTATCAACATCAGCCTTGATACCAACAATCAGCGTGCATTTATCACCGATTCTAAAGCGGCAGAAGTGTTAGTGGTCGATACCCGTAATGGCAATATTCTGGCGAAGGTTGCGGCACCGGAATCACTGGCTGTGCTGTTTAACCCAGCGCGTAATGAAGCCTACGTGACGCATCGTCAGGCAGGTAAAGTCAGTGTGATTGACGCGAAAAGCTATAAAGTGGTGAAAACGTTCGATACGCCGACTCATCCGAACAGCCTGGCGCTGTCTGCCGATGGCAAAACGCTGTATGTCAGTGTGAAACAAAAATCCACTAAACAGCAGGAAGCTACCCAGCCGGACGATGTGATTCGTATTGCGCTGTAATAGATATGGCGAGGGTGAAAACGGAAAGAATTGCCTGACTTTTATCACGCCGCATCCGGCACCTTCGTCAGTAGTCTGAATTTGCCCGGCACGTAGCCGGGCAATTTTGCAATTAACTCGACGTTTCAGGCTTAAACACAATTTCCTGTTTTTCTTCATCTTCCTCGACGACTGGCGCAGTGCTGTGAATTTCAGCAACGCGTTTGCGCACACCAAACCAGCCTATAACCAGCAGAATACCGATAATCGGCAGTGCCGCGATGGTATAAGTCCCGTTCGGGTAATCGAACGCCATCAGCACCAGGACACTCAGTAAAAACAGTAATGTCAGCCAGGAAGTGAAGGGCGCGCCAGGCAGTTTAAAACTGACATCCGCTGCTTTGCCTTCTTTAATCGCTTTACGCAGGCGCATCTGGCAAACGATGATAAACGCCCATGAAGCGATGATTCCCAGCGACGCGAAGTTCAACACAATCTCAAATACGCGTGACGGCACCAGATAGTTGAGGAATACGCCGACGACATACACAACCAGTGTCGCCAGAATCCCGGCATACGGCACATGCTGACGACTCATTTTCGCCATAAAACTCGGTGCGGAACCGCCCATCGCCATCGAGCGCAGAATACGCCCGGTGCAGTACAGACCTGAATTCAGGCTGGAGAGGGCAGCGGTCAGCACCACAATGTTCATAATGCTGCCGATGTACGGCACACCCAGTTTAGAGAAAAACGTCACGAACGGACTTTGCCCCGCCTGATACGCGCTCCACGGCAATAACATAACCAGCAACACCACGGAGCCGACGTAAAACAGACCAATACGCCAAATCACACTGTTAATCGCTTTAGGCACCATGGTCTGGGGATCTTTACATTCTCCGGCCGCTGTACCCACCATTTCAATGGAGGCAAAAGCAAACACTACGCCCTGAATCAACACCAGCGCAGGCAGCAAACCGTGGGGGAAGAAGCCGCCATTATCGGTGATTAAATGAAAGCCAGTGGTGTTGCCATCCAGCGGCTGACCACTACCGAGGAACACTGTACCCACGACCAAAAAGGTTACAATGGCGAGCACTTTAATAAGCGCAAACCAGAACTCCATCTCCGCAAACCATTTCACACCGATCATATTCATGGTGCCAACGATGGTCAGTGCAGCGAGCGCAAAGACCCACTGCGGCACGCCGCCAAACGCGCCCCAGTAATGCATATACAGAGCGACGGCGGTAATATCAACAATCCCCGTCATCGCCCAGTTGATGAAGTACATCCAGCCAGCAACATAAGCGGCCTTCTCACCCAAAAACTCACGGGCATAAGAGACAAAACTGCCACTGGAAGGGCGGTGTAACACCAGCTCACCCAATGCACGCAGAATAAAAAACGAAAACAGGCCGCAGATCAAATAGACCAGTGCCAGTGCGGGCCCCGCCATTTGCAGTCGCGCCCCCGCGCCTAAAAACAAACCCGTACCAATCGCGCCGCCAATGGCGATCATCTGTACCTGGCGATTGCCCATCGCTTTGTGATACCCCTCTTCGTGGGCATTAAGCCAGCGACGTTTCGCGGCGTGTTGATCTGAAGTGTCGGTGTTGTGTTTACTCATTGCTCTCCCTGATTGCTTTAATGAAAAAGTCATATAAGTTGCCATGAACAATGTTTATTCATCCTGGCGATGATAGTTATCACCATTATTCTTTATGGGTATAAAACTATCGGCGCAGCATCCTACCCGTTATCGATAAACGATGCAAAACATCCCCTTACAATCCTGAAGGGGATTTATACAACTGACGAAAAAATGATAAATCCTTTTGCTGGATAACCTGTGTGCTGTCCTACACTTAATCTTTAAAAGATTGTGAGGGGCATATGATTAAGGTGTATGGCGTACCCGGCTGGGGCTCTACAATCAGTGAGCTGATGCTAACACTGGCTGATATTCCTTATCAGTTCGTTGATGTCAGTGGTTTTGACCACGAGGGAACTTCACGCGATTTATTAAAAACCCTGAATCCGTTGTGTCAGGTCCCGACACTGGCGCTGTAAAAATAACGAGATTATGACGGAGACAGCGGCGATTGCATTGATGGTTCTCGATCGTCGCCCGGATCTTGCGCCACCTCTTGGGCGCGCCGAACGTCAACAGTTTCAACGGCTATTGGTCTGGCTGGTTGCTAATGTCTATCCAACGTTCACTTTCGCCGATTACCCTAAGCGTTGGGCATCTGACGCACCTGTAATTGAATATCGCAAATCGCTTTATATCTGGCTGAATTCGCAATTGACTGCTGAACCGTATGTGTTTGGAGTGCAACTAACGCTGGTGGACTGTTATCTCTGCACCATGCGCACATGGGGACCGGGACACGAATGGTTTCAGGATAATGCCCCGAACATTAATGCGATTGCTGATGCTGTATGTCAGATACCGAAATTACAAGAAGTATTAAAAAGGAATGTCATTATTTAACAATAATGCCGGAGGTTAATGTTAATGAATCACTGGCGTAGTTAACTGGACGTCCATTTGTTTGCTATGAATAGCAATTAATGTTGGCACAACTATTCATATGGTTGATGTGATTTCGTTTTTTATATTAAATATCAATTTAATATAATCTGAAAATAAAACATCTTTTCGCATGTAGAGAAACATGTCGATATGATAGCGCAGTGCAGATCATGTTATCAGGGCTGGGCGGTAGCGTATTTAATCAGGGAAAGATTACGTAACACTGCTTTTTTGTACTGGACGATTCTCATTTTATGTTTAAAAATTGAGATACTCCTTATTTCCTGAAACTGTTTTTCATTGCTTATACATGATCAAATACTCCTTACATAATTAAGGAGAACAAAATGAAACTTAATACACGCCAACAATTTGTATTACTTAAATAGACCAGTGAAGGTACGTATCAGAATATCCGGTGAAGTGATTAATATTTCGTTGAATATTTCTCCGGATTTTTGAAACCTGCTGCTGTAGAAATTCTGAACAGGAGGAATTATGCCTTTAGCAGCCAAACTTACCGACAAAGGCACCCAGCACGACGGTTATTACGAGACCGTCATCACCGCCGGGTCATCCACCGTTTTTATCGATGGTCTCCCCGCAGCCCGTCAGGGAGATCCGCTGACGCCGCATGCTAAACCGAAGCATCCACCTCATCCCCGAAAAATCGCCAGAGGCTCGTCAACCGTCTTTATTGACGGCCTGCCCGCCGCCAGAACCGGTGATGCTATTGACTGCGGCGGCGTGGTTATTGGTGGCGGCACGGTAAATATAGGCTGATATGTCTGAGAGGTATTTATGTCCTTAAAAGGTCTTCGCTTTACGCTGGAGGTTGACGGCCAGGAGCCGGACACCTTTGCAG
>NZ_PSRU01000013.1:0-161983 GCF_003000935.1 Escherichia sp. R1 | reverse complement strand
TATTACCGCCTGATTATCACAAAGGGATATCCGAAGCGCGAAGACTTCAGTCGCAGAATTGACGTCCCGTATAACGGATATGAAATAAAGACAATCACACATCCGCACTTCGGTGATAAACCGGTAAAGGTGTTCGCGATAAAGGTAAATATTGATGGCTAAATCAGCAGCAGAGCGCAAAGCCGCTCAGAGAGCCAGACAAGCTGCATCTGGTGTGCGTAAGCTGGAGATTGTGCTTGATGCTCAGGAAATTGAAATTCTGGAGCGTAACTGTGCCACGCGTCGCCCCGGGCGTGCGCCTTACGAATTTGGTGAGTATATAGCGTTACTGATCCGCCAGGATGATGCACGCGTGCACGGGCGTATAAAATCGATCAGCAGAACACGTTGCGGTAAGTGCGGCGAGAGAGTTCCAGTTAATTCATGTCCGTGTAATGGTGACTCACAATGCTGGGTGACTAAAGGCTGGCATGAAACGAAATTAATAGTGTGACATGTCACGAGTAGATTATGCATGATGAATTTGATGGATTTTGAATACTGCCGCCAACTATGGCGGCTTTATTTTGCATGGTATTATTACCACAACGGTAACAATTACCACGGTAGTTATGATGCCTGCTGAACCTAAAACCTATAAACGCAAATCAACGCAATTTAAGCCGCTCACAGCAATGCAGGAGGCTTATTGCCAGTCATACATCAAAACGCCTGAAAACCAGACTCAGGCTGCGATTAACGCAGGATTCTCCCCAAATACAGCGGCAGTTAAAGCCAGTGTCATGATGCGCGATGAACGCATTCAGAAACGGATTGCCGAGTTGATGGAGGAGCGCAACAAACGAATGCGTGTCAGTGCTGATTACGTTCTCATGCGCCTGGTGGAGATCGACCAGATGGACGTGATCGACATCCTCAACGACGATGGGAGCCTTAAACCAATCCGTGAGTGGCCGAAAATCTGGCGCACTACGCTTAGTGGCTTTGATCTGTCATCGACCATCATGAACATGAACGAGGATTCAATAGAGACAATCCTCAAAAAAATTAAATGGCCTGACAAGGTGAAGAACCTTGAGCTGATTGGTAAGCATGTTGATGTCAACGCATTCAAAGAACGTCTGGATGTTAATGTGAATGTGACAATTGCTGATCGCATAGCAGCAGCCAGGAAGCGACTCAAAGAACGTCAGGATGGTAATCAGTGACAGATACAGCGTTATCTCCTGAAGAGCAGTTAATCGAGGATATTGCAGGGTTCACTCACGATCCGCTTGGCTATGCCCTCTATGCGTTCCCGTGGGGGGAAGATGGGACTGAACTGGCACATGCCACCGGTCCACGTCAGTGGCAGGCTGATGCGTTCCGAGAGATACGTGATCACCTGCAGAATCCAGAGACGCGCTATCAGCCGCTTATGCTGGCACGCGCTTCGGGTCACGGTATTGGTAAATCCGCATTCATCTCAATGCTGATCAACTGGGGCATGTCCACTTGCGAGGATTGTAAGGTTGTGGTGACCGCCAACACCGACAACCAGCTACGAACGAAGACCTGGCCGGAAATTATCAAGTGGTCGAACCTTGCTATCACGAAAGACTGGTTTACCTGTACCGCTACCGCGATGTACAGCAATGACCCTGGGCACGACAAGCGGTGGCGAGCTGACGCAATCCCCTGGTCTGAGCACAACACTGAGGCGTTCGCCGGACTACACAACGAGCGCAAACGCATCATCGTGGTATTCGATGAAGCGTCGAACATTGCGGATCTGGTGTGGGAAGTTGCTGAGGGTGCGCTTACGGACGAAGACACTGAGATTATCTGGGTAGCGTTCGGAAACCCTACACGTAACACCGGGCGTTTCCGCGAATGTTTCCGCAAATATAAACACCGCTGGAAAACTGCGCAGATTGACAGCCGGACGGTGGAAGGCACTAACAAACAGCAGTTGCAGAAATGGGTTGATGACTACGGGGAAGATAGCGACTTCGTTAAAATCCGTGTGCGCGGCATATTCCCTGATGCATCTGAATTGCAGTTTATCCCTACCGGTCTTACTGACGAGGCAATGAAACGGGTGGTAACCGCTGCGCAGGTTGCACATGCTCCGGTGATAATCGGCGTTGACCCGGCATACTCAGGCGTTGATGACGCTGTGATATACCTGCGGCAGGGGCTGCACAGTAAGGTGCTGTGGACTGGCAACAAGACCACTGACGATCTGATTATGGCGAAGCGTATCGCTGACTTTGAAGACCAGTACCAGGCTGACGCAGTGTTCATCGACTTCGGTTACGGAACTGGTCTGAAGTCAATCGGTGACGGCTGGGGTCGTACATGGCAACTTGTTCCGTTCGGTGGCGCGTCTACTGACCCGCAGATGCTCAACAAGCGTGGGGAGATGTTCAACTCATGCAAGACATGGCTGAGGCTCGGCGGCATGCTGGATGACCAGGAAACAGCGGACGACCTGTCGGCAGCAGAGTACAAAGTTCGTGTGGACGGTAAAATCGTTATCGAACCGAAGGAAGATATCAAGGAGCGGCTTGGGCGTTCGCCGGGTAAAGGCGATGCGCTACTGCTGACGTTTGCTTTCCCTGTGTCGAAGCGTCTGCGAATTCCTGGGCAGCAGAACCAGCAAGGCAAAGCCATCACAGACTATGATCCTTTTGCATAAAAAAGCCCGCGAATCGGCGGGCTGATTGTGACATGTCACGGCGTTAGAAGGTTATTTTATCGAATGCGGCGTTGATTGCCTTGGCGTCCTGCTCAGCACCAACCACATCAAGTAAAGATCTTTTACTAAGCACTTCAGCCAGGCATTGTAACTTCATGTTGTATAAGTTTTCGCGCATGTAATCATCATCACTTTTTTCTTTGGCGTATACAGCGCGAGAAATATCAAACACATTGCCTTTTTCCATTTCAGTTTTCTGCGCTGAAATCCAGTCATGGCAAGTAACTCCTATTCCATGGTCATCGCTAAGCGTTAACCCGGCAAGTCGCTCACCTGGAATTGCTTCACAAAGCATTTCATTTCCTGCAAAAACACCATAAAAAATTGAGTCATCACCCTGAACAATGCGTACATATTTGCACGGCCATTCATTTAGATATTTAGCTAGCATGTCGGCTGTTTTCATGATCTCACCTTAAAAAAATGCCCGGCGAACCGGGCGAACTGGAAGCAATGAGTTATGCCTTCCGTGGCTGTACTGGTTTACAGCATGAAGTCATCGCAATGGCGTCCTGCTGTAAAAAGGGCGGTGATAGTCCTTCAAGGGAAACCATCACCGCCAAGCCCCTGGAACTTCTGGCATCACGGTCCTTAGGCGTGATTCTGGCGTGGCATGCAGGATTCGAACCTGCGACCAACCGCTTAGAAGGCGGTTGCTCTGTCCAACTGAGCTAATGCCACAACGCTGAGAGCACTTAGCCTGTTAAGGCGCCACACTTTGTCGCGGCTCCATAAATGCTCTCATCGTTGTACCCTCGTCTCTTCCGAGGCGTCACACCGAATCGCCGGGATGGTGAATCCCCGTGCGCGGAATAAAACCGCTCGACTTGCACATTCCGGCTACCTGGTTCGTTTGCCACAGCCAGGGAGGGTGCCCCTTAAACGCATCCAGACCGCTATCGGCGCATGTGCCATACGCCGTACTGCTCAAAATAAAAGCTCACTCCACCTGTTCAATTTAACGACAAGCCAGTCAGGTTAGTAACCGGAATGAACTCTTTGGTTACCTGAAAGGTAATAATTCGCACGTTAAATGTCAACTGTCTACGATAAATAAATCATATGTGGTTAAATTGGTAATAATTTAATTGCGTACGGAGTCATTGATATGTGCATGGGTAGCTCACCATCAGTGCCTGCAACACCAGAAGTTCAGGCAGCACCACAGGAGCAGGATGCCGCCGTTGTTGATGCCCGCGACGAAGAAACTCGTCGCCGTCGCGCTGCTGCTGGTCGTAGTTCTACGCTGCTTACCGGTTCTCAGGGCGACACATCAACTGCTAATACCAGCGGTAAAACGCTGCTTGGTCAGTAACCGGAGTCATTGAAATGGCGGAAACAACTAAAGAGCGATTGAACAAACAGTTCGCACAACTTGAAAGCGAGCGTCAGTCGTTCGAGCCGCACTGGCGCGAGTTGAGTGATTACATCAACCCGCGTGGTTCCCGCTTTCTGACTTCTGAGGTTAACCGTAACGATCGACGCAATACACGCATTATTGATTCGACCGGGACTATGGCGGCGCGCACTCTCGCCAGCGGCATGATGTCAGGCATCACAAGCCCCGCGCGTCCGTGGTTTCGCCTGGCTACGCCAGATCCTGAAATGATGGATTATGGCCCTGTTAAGTTGTGGCTTGAGGCGGTGCAGAACCGCATGAACGATATGTTCAATAAGTCGAATCTCTATCAGTCGCTGCCGCAGTTATACGGAAGCCTCGGCACATACAGCACTGGTGCAATGGCAGTGCTGGAGGATGACGAGGACATCATTCGCACAATGCCATTCCCGATAGGCAGTTACTACCTGGCTAACTCACCTCGTGGCAGTGTGGACACCTGTTTTCGCAAGTTCTCTATGACTGTTCGTCAGCTTGTTCAGGAGTTCGGGCTAAATAACGTCAGCGAATCCGTAAAAAGCATGTGGGAAAGCGGAACCTACGAGAAGTGGATTGAAGTGATGCATTCGGTTTACCCGAACATTGACCGCGATACATCGAAGCTGGATAGCAAGAACAAGCCATTCAAATCGGTTTATTACGAGGTTGGTGGCGATAACGACAAGTTGTTGCGTGAGTCCGGATTCGATGAGTTTCCAATTATGGCTCCGCGCTGGGAAGTTAACGGCGAAGATGTTTATGGATCATCATGCCCGGGTATGCTGGCGCTTGGACCTGTTAAGGCATTGCAGCTTCTCCAGAAGCGCAAGTCGCAGTTGATTGATAAAGCCACCAATCCGCCGATGGTTGCTCCGACTTCCCTCAAGAATCAGCGTGCCTCCCTTCTTCCTGGCGACATCACGTATATCGATCAGATTACTGGTCAGGATGGTTTCAGGCCTGCTTATCTGGTTAACCCCAGTACAGCAGATTTGGTGGCAGACATTCAGGACACCCGTCAAATCATTAACAGCGCCTACTTTGTCGATCTGTTCATGATGTTGCAGAACATCAATACCCGCTCGATGCCTGTTGAAGCGGTGATCGAAATGAAAGAAGAAAAACTTCTGATGTTGGGGCCGGTTCTGGAGCGTCTGAACGACGAATGTCTTAATCCTCTCATTGACCGCGCTTTCTCGATGATGGTGCGTAAAAACATGCTGCCGCCACCGCCTGACGCGATGGAAGGTATGCCCCTGAAGGTCGAATACATTTCCGTCATGGCTCAGGCGCAGAAGTCTATCGGCCTGTCCAGTCTGGCGTCTACGGTCAACTTCATTGGTCAACTTGCGCAAGCGAAACCAGAAGCTCTCGACAAACTCAACGTTGATCAGGCGATCGATGCATTCGCTGATATGTCCGGAGTGTCTCCAACCGTCATTGTTCCGCAGGAACAGGTTGAGCAGGCTCGCCAGCAACGGGCACAGCAACAACAGCAGCAACAAATGATGGCGATGGGGATGGCGGCGGCACAGGGTGCCAAGACGCTAAGCGAAGCTAAAACTTCGGATCCGAGTGTTTTGTCAGCTATGGCGAATGCAGTTAGTGGTCAGGGTGGGCAATCACAATGACAGATTACGAAGACGATCAACTGAAAGAAGAAAACGCCCGTAAGCAACGTGACATGGCACAGCGTGAAATTGATGACATTTGCTTTGTCATGAGCAGTGAACAGGGGCGTCGCGTTGTCTGGTCGGTGCTGGAGAAAGGCCGTGTGTTTTCCGCTATCTCACCGATGGACGCTATGGCTATGGCATTTAATGAGGGGCAACGCAATCTGGCGCTGGAACTGTTTCAGCGCGTTATGGCGCATTGCCCTGAACAGTATTTGAAGATGGCCAAAGAGGCCAGTGAACAGGAGTGATCATGAATTTATTTGAGCGTTTGCTGTATCGCCGTCTTTGCAATGAGCAACCAGTCGATGGTGGAGCAGCTCCGGCTGCGTCAGAACCGTCAGCGCCTGCAGGTGATAACCCTGCTCCAGTTGGTGATCCATCACAACCGGAAGGTGATAAGCCACAACCTGTTGCTGATGGCGATAAACCTGCTGATGACAAAAAGCCTGAAAACGATAAGCAGGATGAAAAAAAGGACGGCGATAAAACAGAGGGTGCGCCTGAGAAGTACGAGTTTCAGGCTGCCGAAGGCGTAGAGCTGGATACAGAAGCGTTGAAGGAATTCGAGCCGGTGGCGCGAGAACTAAACCTGACCAACGAGCAAGCGCAAAAGCTGGTTGATGCTTATCCGAAGATTCTGGCAGGTGTTCAGCAGCGCCAGGCAGAAGCCTGGCAGAAAACAACCGAGCAGTGGGCTGCTGATGTAAAAGCTGACAAAGAAATCGGTGGCGACAAGTTGATTTCTAACCTTAGCGCCGCACAGCGTGCGCTTGACCAGTTCGGGACACCTGAACTCAAAGAATATCTGAACACCACCGGGCTGGGTAATCACCCTGATCTGGTCAAAACGTTCGTGAAAATCGGAAAGGCGATGTCTGAAGATGGCATGGTCACCGGTGGTAATGAAGGCCAGCGTAGTGCGGCCGAAGTGCTCTATGGCAAATAAGAGAGGAAATGACAATGGCTGTTAAAGGCTTAACTGCGCTAACGCTGGCTGACTGGGGTAAGCGCGTCGATCCAAACGGGAAAGTCGATAAGATTATCGAGCTTCTCGGTCAAACTAACCCGATCCTTCAGGATATGCCTTTTGTCGAAGGGAACCTTCCTACCGGACACCGAACCACCATTCGTTCTGGTTTACCTTCAGCTACCTGGCGTTTGCTGAACTATGGCGTACAGCCAAGCAAATCAACCACAGTACAGGTAACCGATTCCGTTGGCATGCTGGAAACCTATGCGGAAGTCGATAAGTCACTGGCTGATCTGAACGGCAATACCGCCGAATTCCGCCTGTCTGAAGACCGCGCATTTATTGAAGCGATGAATCAGCAGATGGCGCAGACGCTGTTTTATGGTGATTCCAGCGTTAACCCTCAGCAGTTTATGGGACTGTCCTCCCGCTATTCCAGCCTGTCTGCGGGTAATGCTCAGAACATCATTGATGCTGGTGGCACGGGTACAGATAACACCTCAATCTGGTTAGTGGTGTGGGGCGAAAACACCGTGCATGGCATCTTCCCGAAAGGGCAGAAGGCTGGCATCCAGATGGAAGATAAAGGCCAGGTGACACTGGAAGATGCTAATGGCGGCAAGTACGAAGGCTATCGCACCCATTACAAATGGGATAACGGACTTGCTCTGCGTGACTGGCGTTATGTTGTTCGCATTGCAAACATCGATGTCAGCAATCTTTCAGAACCTTCCTCTGCCGCAAATATTGCGAAGTTGATGGTTAAAGCACTGCATCGCATTCCAAATCGTGGCATGGGTCGCCCGGTGTTCTACATGAACCGCACTGTAGGCCAGGCTCTTGATCTGCAATCTCTGGAGAAAACATCTCTGGCGATCAGCGTAAAAGAGACAGAAGGCGAGTGGTGGACTTCATTCCGTGGTGTACCAATCCGTGAAACTGATGCGCTTCTGGAAACAGAAGCCCGCGTGGTGTAACGCCTGTTATTAACCTGTGGGTCGTAACAGACCCACTAATGGAGAAAGAAGATGATCACCGACAAACTGTTGATGTTCTCCGAAGCACAGGCGGTAACTGATACCGCGGCTTCTACTGACGTAATCGATCTCGGTCCAATTGACGGAAAACGTCGTGATATCGGCGTGGGTTACCCGCTTGAGTTTTGGGCGCTGGTTAACACAGCCGCCGCAGCAAGCGGTGATGCAACTGTAAACATCCAGTTGCAGACGAGTGAGGATAACAGCTCATGGTCCACTATTTATGATAGTGGCGCACTGGCAAAGGCCACCCTGACAGCAGGTAAGCGAGTTGTTTCTGCAAAGGTGCCAGCCGGTGTTCAGCGATATCTGCGTGTTAACTACTCCGTCGCAACTGGCCCACTAACGGCTGGCAAATTCACTGCGGGTATCAATCTTGATGTTGATGCCAATACGCCGTATCCGATCCGCTCAAAAGTAACTGGTTAAGGTGATATTGATGTCAGGTGAGAAACCAAGATACCGCGTTCTGCGCCTCTCTCATATCCATAACACTCTGTGGCCGGAGGGGGCAGAAATCGAATACGAAGGTGAGCCTGGTAGCGCACTGGAACCTGTTAACGATGCAGCCAGACAGGCAAAAGCAAAAGTTGCAGGAAAAGAGTCAATGGCAGCAACCAGCACCAAAATCATCAACGATGTGTCAGATGATGGTGAACTGGATAAGCTCCGTGAAGAGTACGAATTGCTCTTTAACGAGAAGCCACACCATAACGCCAAAGCCGAAACGCTCCGCGAGAAGATCGCAGATAAGCGTAAAGAACTGGGCGTGTAAGCCTCGCGGATCAGACAAGGGGCTTCGGCCCCTTTATTGCAGGAGTGTATATGGAACTCGTAAACCTCAAAACCGGCACTGACAGCTACCAGGATGAGAGCGGAGAAACCAGAACTCGCGATGAATACCCGTGGGGGCTGTGCATCACTCTTAATAACGACACATTGAATAAGCTGAAGGCGCAACCTCAGGGCGTCGGAACAGAAGTGATGATAACTGCAAAGGCTGTTATTCGAGGCCTGTCTGCCAGAGAAACTGACGATGGTGTTAATCGCAGCGCCGATCTGCAGATCACTGATATGGCGATCGCTCCTGTTTCCGGGGATGTAGAAAAATCAGCGGCTGAAACCCTGTACGGCAATGGGGGTGAGTAATGGCCTCTGTAGTAGAGATCTGCAATCGTGCGCTGTCCAATATTGGCAATAGCCGCAGCATTAACAGCCTGACGGAAGCCAGCAAGGAAGCGGGGGAATGTTCGCTGCACTTTGAGGCCTGCCGTGATGCTGTGCTTTCTGATTTTGACTGGAACTTTGCTACCAAACGCGTGGCGCTGGCAGATACGAGCAATCCACCGCCTGACTGGGAATATGCGTATCAGTACCCGTCCGATTGTCTGCGCATTACTGAAATTATGCTTCCTGGTGTACGCAATCCAACAGCAGCAATGCGCGTTCAGTACGAAGTAGGTGTAGACACCAACGGAACAGGAAAGTTGATCTACACAGACCAGCCTCAGGCATGGCTCAAGTATGTCTCTCGCGTTACAGATGTGAACATGTTTGATGCCATTTTTATGGAGGCGTTGGCCTGGCGTCTTGCGGCAGCTATTAACATGGCGCTGACTGGGAATGCAGACCTCGGTACGTTTGCCCTCAATATGTACAATCGCGTGATTCTTAGTGCTGGCTCGCATAGCCAGAATGAATCACAGGAACCACAGCCACCGGTTGACGAGTTTACCATTGCGAGGTTGTCCTGATGGCTATCAGTTGGATACAGCCCAGCTTTGCCGGTGGTGAGATTGGACCGTCGTTGTACGGTCGTATCGACATGGCGAAGTACCAGGTGGCATTGCGCAAGTGCGATAACTTTATCGTGCGGCAGTATGGCGGCGTTGAGAATCGACCTGGTACGCGTTTTGTCGGTGCCGCCAAATACCCAAATCGGAAATGCCGCCTGATCCCGTTCCAGTTCTCGACGGTTCAGACCTATGCTCTGGAGTTCGGACACCAGTACATGCGCGTTATCAAAGATGGTGCGTTGGTGCTGAACAGCAGCAATGTTATTTATGAAATTTCCACGCCATATACTGAAGCCGATCTGTTCCGAATTAAATTCACGCAAAGCGCAGACGTGCTTACGCTGGTTCATCCGGCATACCCGCCGAAAGAGTTGCGCCGCTATGCGCATGACAACTGGCAACTGGTTGATGTGGTAACGAAGAACGGGCCATTTGAAGATATCAATATTGACGAGTCAGTGACGGTTTATGCCAGCGCCAGCACCGGGACAATTACGTTAACGGCAAGCGCCTCTATTTTTGGCGCGGAGCAGGTAGGCAAATTGTTCTATCTGGAACAGCCTGCAGTGGATTCTGTGCCGGTATGGGAAACCAGTAAGAGTACGTCGATTGGCGATATTCGCCGTGCAGACAGTAACTACTATCGCGCCGTTACAGCAGGCAAAACAGGTACTTTGCGCCCTTCGCATACAGAAGGCACATCATGGGATGGCTGGGGCGGATCCGGTGATGATGATACTGGCATTGAGTGGGAGTATCTGCACAGTGGTTTTGGCATTGCCCGTATCACTGCTGCAAATGGCACTACTGCAACTGCTGAGGTGATTTCCTATATCCCTTCGCAGGTCGTTGGCGAGGATAATGCCAGCTATAAATGGGCTAAATATGCCTGGAACAGTGTTAATGGTTATCCTGGCACTGTTGTTTATTATCAACAACGTCTTTACTTCGCCGCATCGACTGCGTTTCCTCAGACTATCTGGGCCAGCCGTACCGGGGATTATAAGGATTTTGGCAAAAGCAATCCTACGCAGGATGACGACAGAATTATCTACACCTATGCCGGACGTCAGGTTAATGAGATCCGCCACCTGATTGATGTTGGTTCTCTGGTGGCGCTGACTTCCGGAGGTGAGTACGTCATCACCGGCGACCAGAACAAAGTGTTAACCCCATCATCATTTGCATTCAGCTCTCAGGGATCAAATGGCTCAAGCAACGTCCCGCCAATTGCCGTGGCGAATATTGCTCTGTTCGTCCAGGAGAAAGGCAGCGTTGTCCGTGATCTGGCCTACTCATTCGATGTTGACGGCTATCAGGGGAACGACCTGACCATCCTTGCCAATCATCTTTTTCAGAAGCACAGCATTGTTGACTGGTGCTTCTCGATTGTCCCTTACTCCAGTGCCTTCTGCATTCGTGATGACGGTAAATTACTGGTGATGACCTATTTGCGTGATCAGCAGGTTTTTGCATGGGCACCACAATCCAGTACCGGAAAATATGAAAGCACATGCAGTATCAGCGAAGGCAATGAAGATGCGGTGTATTTCGTCGTTAACCGAACCGTTAACGGGCAAACAGTGAGATACATCGAGCGACTGTCCAGCCGTTTATTTACCAGCGATGAAGATGCTTTCTTTGTTGATTCTGGCCTTAGCTATGATGGAAGAAATACGTCTGACAGAACGATGACCATCACTGGTGGTTCTGGTGAATGGGATTACCATGCGGAATATACAATCAGTGTTTCTGGTGGTGCGTACTTCACCAGTAGTGATGTCGGCGCGCAACTACAGTTCCCTTATACCGGAACTGATCCTGATACTGGCGATGAAGTGTCAAAAGAATTACGTTGCGACATTATTTCTGTAACCAGCAATACCGCTGTAGTGGTTCGTGCTAACAGGAACGTCCCGCCATCCCTCAGGAATGTGGCCACCACGAACTGGCAGATGGCGCGCCGGACATTTGGCGGCTTGTCTCATCTTGAAGGCCAGACCGTAAACATCCTCTCTGATGCGAACGTGGAACCACAGAAAGTGGTTTCCGGAGGTGCCGTCACGCTGGAATCTCCGGGGGCTGTAGTGCACATCGGCCTGCCAATAACTGCTGAATTCGAAACACTGGATATCAACATTAACGGACAGGAAACGCTGCTGGACAAAAAACAGGTGATCCCGTCCGTTACTCTGGTTGTGAATGCCAGTCGCGGCATCTGGGCGACTACGCCCGGCGGTAAATGGTACGAATATCCACAGCGTGAATTCGAGTTCTACGATGATCCTGTTGATGATGCTACCGGAAAAGTAGAAGTGAAACTGGACAGTAACTGGGGCAAAAACGGACGTGTAAAAATCCGTCAGCTTGATCCGTTGCCGCTGTCTGTTCTTGCCGTTATTCCTCGCCTTACTGTTGGGGGATTCTGATGATCGATGTTCAAATTATTCCCGCAACCGAAGAGCATCTTCAGATGATTTTGCCGGATGTTCGTCAGGCTGATATTGACGAACTGTATGCGGTATCACTGATGACTACCGAAGATGCGCTGCGTGTTGGTCTGCGTACTGCGACTATGGCCTGGTCAGGATTTGCGAACGGAGAACTGGTAACCATGTTTGGCGTATCTCCGGCGTCAATGATCGGTGGCAATGGTACGCCCTGGCTGGTCGGAACCAGCCGCATCGAAAAATATCAGAAGACATTTCTTCGCCACTGCCGCCCTGTATTGCAGCAGATGCTGGCAGTTTATCCGCGCCTGGAAAACTATGTCGACGAGCGAAACCATGTTGCCAAAGCATGGCTGCACTGGCTTGGATTCAGGCTTGAAGAAGCCGCGCCTTATGGTGCTCTTGGTCTTAATTTCCACAGATTTCACATGGAGAGAAAATAATGTGTAACCCAGCCATCGCTTTGGTTGCCGTCACAGTGGCATCCACAGCCGCGTCAATGTACAGCCAGAGCAAGCAGGCAAAATACCAGTCAGCCATAGCTGATCGGAATGCTGAAATTGCTGAAGCTCAGGCACAGGATTCAATCAATCGTGGGAATATTGAAGCGGATCAGCGTCGTCGTGAAATGCGTCAACGCTCAGGCACTGCGGCGGCCACTATGGGGGCTACCGGTGCGGAATTAAGTAGCGGAACAGCTCTTGACGTTTTTGCGGATAATGCTCAGTTCGGCACTCTTGATGCGTTAACGACAGTGAATAATGCTCAGCGTGAGGCATATGGGTATCAGGTTCAGGGAATGAATGCTCAGGCACAGGGGGCTGCTGCTCAGTCGGCTGCTAAATCATCGATGACCAGCACTTTGTTAACGGCACCACTAAAAGCATACGGTGCATATAAGTTGGGTAGCGGAAGTATCAATCCGATTAGTAAGCAAGGAAACACGCCAATGTTATCTAACTCAGGTTTTATGAATTCTGACTCCCGATTCAAAATAGGAGGTTACTGATGCCTGTTGTTCCTACTACATCCGGACGCCAGGTGCAAAGTCGTGGTGTGCAAACCGGTGGTTTTCAGACCTTCGATGTTCCTCAAGCAGGTCAGGTGCTGGCGAATGTCGCAGATCAGTATGCGGTGGCATATGGTGAAGCCAGGCAGAAAGCGAATGTTGCTATGGCCCAGGAGGCGTTACTGCAATTTAACCAATTTGCAGATGACCAGATTAACAACCCTGAAAATGGGCTGATTTCTAAACAGGGTAAAAACGCTCTTGGTCAGAGTGACGCTGTTATGAAAAATATGCAGGAAAGGGCTCAGGCATTATTAGGCTCAATTCCTGAAAGTGAGGAAAGGAATAAATTATCCTTTCAACTCCAGCAGTCTATGCAGTCTTATTACAATCAGGCACGTCGATATGAAGTTGGGCAGTTTCAGCAATTCCAAGATCAAACGTATTTGTCAGGAAATGCATTGGCTGTCACTCAGTCTGCGGGGCTATATAGCGATAACCAAGCATTTGTCGATTTAGCCAAGCAGCGATTTGAATCTATTGATCAATACGCTGATGCGCATGGGCTTCCTGATGAGTGGCGTGTTCAGCAGAAAACTCAGCTCAAGGAACAAATGGGGCAGCAAGCATGGATAGGAAATATCGCTCAAAAATACAACGAGTTTCTTCAGGTTAATGGAGAGCCAGGGGATCTTGATGGTGTGAGTCGTGCAATATCACATGGTAATTCATTGGATGCTCGTGGTTTACGTAATAATAACCCCGGTAATATTGAAGCGAGCAAATCTAACCCGTGGGAAGGTCAGATCGGTAGCGATGGACGTTTTGCAACGTTTGCTACCCCTGAGCATGGAATCCGCGCGTTGGGTAAAAATATGTTGTCTTACCAGCGTCAAGGCTATGACACCGTTAGCGAGATTGTTAATCGCTATGCTCCGGCTAGTGATGGTAATAATACTGATGCTTATATTAGGGCATTGTGTGGTGAGCTTGGTGTTGGGGAGAATGATCAGCTTGATATCTCTAACCCAAAGACACTAGCTGCTTTATGTGCTGGGATTATTAAACACGAAAATGGCAGTATGCCTTATAGCACCGAACAGCTTGAAACTGGTATCTCGGCAGCCCTTGGTCTAACTAACCTTGATTCACCTAAGCGTTATACGGGCAATGCGGCATTTGATGCTATGAGCCCTCAAATGCAAATACAGGCATTGAGGCAGGCTAATGAGCTGAGAAATCAGTACCGCCAGCAGTATGCGGACCAGCTTAGCACCGTAGTTAAAGATGCATATTCAGCCCTTGATGAAGGATTGAAACCTGAGAAGTTACCTTCTGAGGACGATTTTATCCGGGCCAATGGTCCGCGCATTGGCGCTATGAAGTGGAAGGATATGCAGGCGCAGATACAATATGGAGGTGTCATTGGTGCCGCTAAAGACCTCACTCCAGAAGGACGGCAAGACATTCTTGAACGTTTACGTCCACAGGATCCAAACGCTCCTGGATTTGCAGCTAACCAGCAACGCTGGGAGAAAATGCAGGCCAAATTTAAAGAGATGGATAGGGAGTGGGAGATTCAGCAGGGAAGAAACAGGTTCGTGTCTTCAATGCAAAATAACTTCCCGCTGGACCCGAACGACAAAAACAATCAGGCAGCGGTAGACCGTTATTTCGCGCAGGATATCGCGCCTTCGTTTTCCATATCTGATCCGCAGAGCATCAATACACTGGTCACCGTCACAACTAAAAGCGGCATGATACCAACTCAGATTAAAACAATGCTTAACAGTGGAGCGACATCAAGAGATCCTGCGCTGGTTGTCCCGATGGCAAAATTCTACGGTCAGTTATTCGATAATAATCCGGCGGCAGCGGCAACACTTGATAAAAGTACGATGGCATTTTACGGCAAGGTTTACGATTATTCCCGCGCTGGCGTGCCGGAGGATAAGGCTGTTGATATGGCTTACAGCCAGGTGTTCCAACAGGATGACCGAATGAAACAGATGCTTTCCACTGCCATGCGAGACAAAAAATATGTCGCGGCGAGGGCAACTGCTGCACAAAATAACGCCAGCAGTCTGACTTCCTTTGGTTCGTGGTCTCCGGATATTACCGATCCAGGAAAATCAAATGCGGCCTATCAGCGAGATTACCAGACAATTTACGATGCTAACTTTGTACAGACAGGTGGCGATGCAGAACAGGCTGAGAAAATGACCAATGCCATGATCAGAACCACTTGGGGAGTTTCTACGGTTAATGGCAAAGCAGAGGTTATGAAGTATGCACCTGAGGCATTGTACGGAGTAAATAATGGTGCTGGTAACTGGATACAGGGGCAGTGGGAGCAGGAAAAACGCGAGCTTAAATCAAAATCCTTTGGCGGTCCTCGCAGTGATACGGACTTAATACTTGTTTCTGATGGCCTTACGGCAAGGGATAGGAGTTATGCTGTTATGGTTTTACAGCCTGACGCAAACGGAGCGATAGAACCGAGAAATTATATTGGAGAAAATGGTCTCCCTGTTCGTTTCAAGCCGGATCAGCTGACATCTCCAATGTACAGGCAAACCATTCAGTTCCAGCAACAGCGTGTTGATGAGGCTAGAGTGCGGAGAGAAGGCAATCCGCTGCCGCAGTTCAGCAATAAAGATGGATATACTCCTCCAGATCTGACAAAACCATTCGGTTATGGTTCAGCCAATTACCTTCCGAGCAATATATACGCAGGGGGCAAATAATGCCGATATATGAACAGGATCCTAAAGAGTTGCTTGGCGAGGGTATTCAGCAAATAGCAGCACCTGATGACAGTAATTTCTATATGGAAACACCTTCTTTGCTTTCTGCTGTGAACCCATTTACCAGTGATCAACGCGTTCAAAGGTCTAGACAAGCAGCATTTCGTATAGATAACACGCTGGGTAGCTTTATTGCCAGTGCTCCTTTCAGTCAGTTTGACAGGGTTGAAGGATATAACCCATTTGATAACGATGCAGCAGATATTAAAGGCTATGAAGATTTTGCAGATTCGTTTATCAACTCCGGTTCGCATGAAGAAACAATGGCAATTAAACATCGAATCGATCAGCAGAGAGCTGACATGGAATACAATTCAGGCTTGGGATTTGCTGGTACAGTCTCTTCTGTAGCAATGAGATTAGCAGATCCATTCAATGCGATTTCTATGTTTATTCCGTTCGGCGCTGTCGTTCGTGGCGGTCGTATTGCAGAAACAGCCGGACGTTTTGCTTTAGCCAATGCTGCTGGCAGTGTTGCTTCAGAGGCCGCATTGCAGGCCACTCAGGAAGCTCGCTCACCGATGGAGAGCGTATCGAACGTTGTTGTTGATGCTCTCGTTGGTGGGATCCTTGGTGCTGGTGCACAGCTACTTGCTGGACCTAGCGCGCGCGAGGCAGTGGTTAACTCAGTAGGTAATCATTTGCGAGGTATGGATTCTCCTCAAAGCATTGGTGCAGCTCAGGTTTTCAATACCACACTCGATCAGGAACAGCTTGCTGGACTTGGACTTGCTAACAAAACGTTGAGTGTCACTCCTGCTGGCCGCTTGGCGCAATCACCATCTCTTGTTTCCCGTCAGATTAACCAGCAGCTTGCCGAAAATAACTATTTCTTCGCCAAAAATGATGAGGGGTTGGCTACGTTTACGGCAGTCGAGACTAAGATTAAGCAATACGACGCCATGCTTTATAAGCAGATGGAAGCTACTCGTGATGCTTACCAGCAGTACAGCAAATCTGTCAGCGCCCGCGGCGTGAAGAGGATGAACTTTATTGATTTCAATGAAGCTGTTGGCATGGCTATGCGCCGTGGTGATCAGAGTGATATTCCTGAGGTTTCACAAGCAGCCGCCAGAATCCGCCCCATTTTTGAGACCACAAAAGCCCGTATGCAGGAATTGGGGATCCTTCCTGAGGATATCGATGTCGTGACGGCGAAGAGTTATCTTCCCCGCATTTATAAGTTCGATAAGATACTTTCCGACCGCACTGAATTCAGAGGGCGAATTGCCAACTGGATACAAGGGATTAGTGCCAAAGGTGCTGACAAAGCAGGTCAGCGAATTGAAAAGATAAATTCATTGCTAAAAACTGCAGAGGAATCAGCACCGCGCGCTGATGCTCTCGCTAGTGAAATCGCTGAAGCGGAGAAATGGTCTGGTAAAAAAATTCTACTCATGGAAGAACTGGATAAACGAAATAAGCTTATATCTCAGGAGACTGACACACAGGCGCGTCTTACAAGAATAGAAAAAGAGTTGGCCGAGACTTCATCAGAAAAACTTCAGGCAAGAATGATGAAAGAAAGCTCTGACCTTAAAACACGCCTTGATGATATAGCGCAGGCAAAGAGTGAGCTTCCTGTCTATCAGCGCCATATGGAGTTGCTGGATAATCCACGGAAATATCGTTCTGAGCTTCGCCGACTGCAAAAACGGGCAAATTCAACCACAAGGCTGAATGCAAGCCGCGAGCGAGCACTGAAGCAGATGGAGCCTCTATCCCGAGAGGAAGCAGAGGACGCTGCTGACGAGATCGTGAATAAAATAATAGGCGCACCTTCCGGGCTTGTACCAGCCGATATTATCCCAGAGAGACTCGTTGGTCGGGCTGGTTTCACTAAAAGCCGAACGCTGCTTATTCCTGATGAGCGTATAGAAGATTTTCTTGAATCAGATGTTAACTACATCATGGAAAGTTATCTCCGGCAGGTGGCACCAGAAATTGAGCTGACTGCGCAGTTTGGCCGTAAAGATATGGGGGAGCAAATCCGTCAGGTTAGTGAGGAATATACCCGGCTAATAAAAGAGGCTAAAACACCTAAACGACGTGCAGCTCTTGAGAAGCAACGGGAGGCTGATATTAGGGATATTACGGCTATGCGTGACCGACTGCTTGGTACTTACGGCGCACCTCAAGATCCACGCAGTTTCTTTGTTCGTGCCGGGCGAGTTGCTAGGAATATTAACTTCCTCCGTTTGCTTGGTGGAATGACCGTCTCCGCTGCAACTGATCTGATGCGACCGATGATGCAGCATGGCCTGAGAAAATCTCTCGGACCAATGGTAAGCATGCTTAAAAATATGGACTCAGTGAAAATTGCAACCAGGGATTTGCGAGAAATGGCAGTTGGGCTTGATTATGTCCTGTCTACGCGTACAAAGGCTATAGCGGATCTTACTGACCCCTATAGCCGGAGAAGCGCCGCTGAGCGAGGTCTGAACTGGATGACGCAGAAATTCGGTAACTGGACGCTGATGAATCAGTGGAACAGCGCACTTAAATCATGGTCTGGGATGATAGTGCAGTCGAGGATACTTGACGCGGCTCGCCAAGTTTCTGCTGGTGGCACGCTCTCCAAAAGTGAAATGCGGAAGATGGCACAGGTCGGCATCAATGAAGATGTTCTGCGCCGAATCGGGGAGCAATTCGGGAAGCACGGAGAGGATATGGACGGGCTGTTAACCGGGCATAGTCATCTGTGGGATGACCGTTTCGCTAGAGAGATTTTCCAGTCTGCAGTGCTGAAAGATGTAGACTCAGTGATTGTAACGCCTGGCGTAGGTGATACACCGCTGTTTTTTAGTAAAGAAGGCTGGAAGATGATCACGCAGTTCAAAACGTTTATCTTCGCACAGCATAACAGGGTGCTGGTATCTGGTATCCAGCAGGGCGATGCTGCATTCTATCTTGGTGCGCTTGGCACGATTGCGCTTGGCTCAATGGTCTATATGATGAAACAGAAGTTAAGCGGTCGCGATATCGACTACAGCTGGAATAACCTTGTGAAAGAGGGGATCGACCGGGGCGGAATGCTTGGCTGGCTCTCTGAGCCGCTGAATACCGTTGAGAACATAAGCGGCGGTAGGTTTGGTCTTGGCGCGATGTTTGGTGCGCCTCCGGTATCAAGGTTTCAGAGTCGTAATGCTATTGGTGCTTTACTTGGTCCTACCTTTGATCTTGGCGGTGATGCCGCGACGGTTGCGAATGGTGTACTTAACGGAGAATTTGACAGCCAGCAAACCCACGCGGTCCGTAAAATGCTACCTTTTCAGAACCTGTGGGCGATATCACCATTACTGAATAAAGTTGAAGAGCAGATGAAATAGGATGAAAAAAATAAATTTGTTTGGCATTGTGCTTTCAATAGTCGCTGTAAATCCTACAGCCGCCAGTTCATTGCAATGCAATAAGGATAACTTTGATGCATGCAAAACGTGTGAACAATTATCAAAGGCTATCGACTTAAAAGAACCTAATCGCGGCGATTACTATAGAGGGGCTTTATGGAATGGGCTTTACGTCTCCTATGTAATTAATTGCCCTGTGGTTGCTGAGAAGTTATTGAGCCATGGTGCTATACCATCATATGGCGGATATATGGGGTCTATGGGGGCGGTTCTGACAGGGAAATGGCCTCATAACAATGAATCAATAAATCTTTCATGGGCAGATTTGCTTATAAAACATGGGTTTGATGTTAATAAGCATACTGGGCATTATAAATCAGCTACTGAGGTATGGGCTATAGATAAAAAACAGATTGAATATAAGTCAGTGTTTGACAAGTTAATTCAATCCAGCGAAGTAAAACCACTCGATCCTTCAAGAAATTTAGAATGGTGTGCGTCTGAAGGGTATCGCTCAGTTGTCGTTTATTCCCTTAACTCATGTATAGAAAATGCTATAAAACGTTTAGATGACGGTGTTTCTTCAGCGTCTGATATTTCATCCGCAGCCGTAAATTCATGTACTAGCGATGTAGAAAATTTCAATAAGCATTTGTCATGCAAATCAGCTGTTAAAGAAAATTCTGATAAAGAGAAAAGAAACGTTTATCAGTTATTAACCAGTGATAGTCAAATGAATAAAAATGTTATGGATATGCTGAAGGAAAGAAATATTGAAACGGTTCTTGAATTCAGAGCTGAAAATCGTGCAATGAAAACTTCACAATAATAAAACATCTGTTCTGGATTGCGCCACTAATAAACCAGGTGGATCCGGTGATGAAGTAATTTTATAGAGGTGCTTATATGGATATTAAAGAGTTTAGTGAGTTAGAGAGACGCTATGAGCAAGCTAAAACGAACCGAGCTATAGGGGCATTTATTGGCGGCGGTGGGGTATTTGCTCTGTTAGCCGATTTTTTATGGGATGTTGCGAACCCAATATCAATAGGGGTATTAATAGGCGGCGGACTTGTTTTTTTTGCTGTATGCCACGAACAGGTTCGAAGTTCATTAAGAAAGTTGGATGAAGAATGTTATTTGAAGTATGGCAAGTCTTACTCTCAATCATTCCATGAAATTTTTAAAGACAAATATAATTAGTTAGTGGCGGGAGAAATAGTACACACGGAAATAAGTTACCGTCATAATCAACCGTGTCGATATCGATACGGTTGATGTTTCAATACTTTCGCGGATTACAGGGCAGACTTTGTTTGGCTGAATGCTTGAAAGCCAAGCCGCAAACTTACGAAAGGCAAGGCATATCATTAACTGTTTACCGCCAGCAGAAGGTATTTCGATTTCCGAAATACCTTTGACAAATCTCTGTTTTAATTTAACAAATTGAGCAGCCCAAACCATACCCATGCCTTCAACGATAGGTTTCATTGGGGTGTACGGTTCGCCGTTGTGATTGACGACATAAAGCTCTGCGCCGTGTAATGGCACGTTGATAGTAGTGACAAATTTGAAACATCGCTGGTTGTAAGCCAGCAGATGCTCGTTATTTTACGTCGCGGCACAATTTCTCGCTGCTGGCTCTTTTACACACATTAACCAAATATGGTTGATTTTAATGTTTGTCTGTGTCTATCATTACCTTTGCGGTAAATTTACACCGCACTCCTCTTGTGCCATAGTAATCGGGCACTGGCAAAATCCAGTGCCGGGATTGGCGTCCCGGATTACTAAAAGGCGCATTCACCGCGCAAGCGGTTTTTTTATGCGTATAGCACGGCCACATTCGTATTATGGTGGGCTGTGTGGGGGCACCGAAAGGTGCGCCGGGTCCTTTTAGCCGGTTACGCCAACCCTGCACAGTTCACCACCAACCGATTGGCGTCGGTAGTGGTGATTAACCAGACTAAAAGGTAACCACTATGACAGCTACAAAAAGCACGTCCATTTTTTCTTTCGAATCTCAAGCCGATATACGGGTAATCGTCATTAATGGTGAGCCATGGTTTATCGCTTCAGATGTTTGTCGGGCTATAGGCATAGCAAACCATCGAGATGCTGTTCGAAAACTTGATGATGATGAGAAGGGCGTCGCTTCAACCGACACCCCTGGCGGTGAGCAAGAATCGATCATTATCTCCGAGTCAGGCCTCTACACACTGATCCTCCGCTGCCGCGATGCGGTGACACCAGGCACTATCCCATACCGCTTTCGTAAATGGGTTACAGGTGAGGTTCTTCCTCAGATCCGCCGCACCGGAAGTTACATTAAAAACTCGCTCCCGCAGGAAGAACGCATAAAGATGGTTGCCGACCAGGTAGCCAACGCCACGGCGTCAGCAGTAATGCAGGCGATGAAGATAGAGAACAAAACCTACAGTGCCCCGCTGAAGCCCGGCTACCGCAGCCTGATTCATTCGCCGTCGGGTGTTCTCGGCCTGACGGAGAACTCACTGCTGATGAATCTGCTGAACCAGTTACAGGAAGACGGGCACGACGTATCGGGCGCGGCGGCGGAACTGACCACCATGTTCTGCTACATCGTCGGTGTGAGCAAATGCCTGCGTGATATCCAGACGCACGCGGAGTACATCAACGACAAGGCAGGGTTCTTCTGACGGGCGGCGGCACAGGGATGTGCCTTTAAATAATTCTGTACAGATTGCAGACTGGGGGTGAATAGCGTACTATTACCTCAAGGGTAAGAAAGCATTTTTAATCTTCCCTTCAAAACGCGTCCTGTAGCCAAACATGGGAGGACGAAATGAGAACAAATACAACAAGAAAAGCGATGCCATACATTATCCCAGAAGCAGATTTCGATAGAAAACTGAACATGTCTGAGAAGAACACTAGTCACACCGAAAGCTACTTAGCGAAAGGTGTGGTTGATTTCGTTCTTCCGGGATTCACAACACCTTATGGTTATCGCCTTGTAAAATCTTGTAATGGCGATCATTACAGAATGATTACTACCAGCGATACTCCAGAAACGGTGTATGCGGTTAAGTTAATCTTTCGGGAAGATATCGTCGAAGCCAAAAGAACATGTACGCAGATCATGGTATGGCGTACGCCTAATGTTATTCATGACCGTGCTGTTCATGGTTTGCCTCAGATTTTTTTTCAGTTCTTCCTAGAGCAATATGCGATCGTTGTATCTGATGAGCAACAAACAATCGATGGGAGAAGATTCTGGGAAAGAATGATTTCTTGGGCTATAAACACCCCAGGATATAATGTATACGTTTCAGATGGCTCTGAAGAAGATAGACCTCTTAGCTTCATGACATCATGGGATGATTTCTATAGCCAGTGGGCTGATTTCTGTTGGGGCAGTGATAAAGATGTGCATACCCACAGACTACTGGTTATAAGCAAAGATAAACTGCATTAATAGAAGCCCGCAGCGCGGGCTTTTTTGTGGACGAAACAAAAGTCAGTGCTACACTCATTGACGCCACATTGAGGTGGCTTATAGATGGAAATTTCACAATGAAAAAAGCATTTGCTGCACTGTTCGTTTTGTTGTCTCTGGTAGCTTCAACTCAGGCCTTTGCCGGTCGTTGTCAGCACGACAGCGATACTGCCGCTGACGGCTCCCGCTGCGGTGGGCGTTCTGCGGATTCCCGCCCAGGCGGCGGTGGCATTCGTTAAAAACAAGGCCGCGAAAGCGGCCTGTGACATGTCACGATAGTTTCGTTTTGCACGTCCCTGTGCCGCCGCCGTCAGAAGAACCCTGCCTTGTCGTTGATGTACTCCGCGTGGGTCTGGATATCACGCAGGCATTTGCTCACACCGACGATGTAGCAGAACATGGTGGTCAGCTCCGCCGCCGCGCCCGATACGTCGTGCCCGTCTTCCTGTAACTGGTTCAGCAGATTCATCAGCAGTGAGTTCTCCGTCAGGCCGAGAACACCCGACGGCGAGTGAATCAGACTGCGGTAGCCGGGCTTCAGTGGGGCACTGTATTCTTTTTTGTCTTCCAGCTTGATCGCCTCCATAATGGCGGGCATGAAGCCTGACAAGACCTTCTCCACCTTTGTTTCTTGTTGTCTTAAACGTTTCTCGCATTCAATGAAGTATCGGCGTATCTGGCGGCCTTTTTCGTTGCGCTCGACCATCGCAGTTTCTTTGGCCGTATCGAGGGTGAGGTGATAGTCTTTGCTACGGCGATCGCCTCCTCGACCTTTGATTTCCCGATTTGGGGAAACCAAAATATAGTCCTGATTTTCAACGAAACCATATTCAGCAATGCGTTCTGTAATCCACGATGCAAAGCGTTTACCTACCCCAAGAAAAGTATGTAAATCGCGAGCATTAACGAGAAGAGTGGTTTCGTTGGCGATAGTGCCGTTGAATACGGGGATGAGTTGAGCGTTCATGATGGCGTCTCCACTTAGCGAATTACATCACCACCGCTGAGACCAATCAGATGGTGGTGAACTGAACGGAGTTGGTCTTACCGGCCTAAGTGGTACCGGCGTCCTTTCGGACCCCCATTCAGCCCACCATAATTCTGGCATGACTGTGCTATACGCATAAAAAAACCACGTCTGGCGTGGTATGCGCCACTTAGTAATCCGGGAGACCAATCCCGGCACTGGATTTTGCCAGTGCCCGATTACTATGGCACAAGAGGAGTGCGGTGTAAATTTACCGCAAAGGTAAATATAAGCACTCCACTTGGTAATTACAAACCTTATCTGGTTTGTTTTCGTAATTGTTCGGCACAATAGTCGAGATGTGTTTGCAGATCCCGCATAGACATCTGTGAGCTGGTGACGTAGTTAATCAGTGCAGTCAGTTCGGCAAGTGGACCATCGACATTAAATCCATCCTTATCGAGATCCCGGAGTAATTTCATCAAGTGCGATCCCTCCACCAGTGACCTGACGCCTCCCGGCGTGTGAATCCTTTCGGTAAATCCCTCTTCCAGTGGATAGTGATACTGCTGCATCTTAATCTTCTCCATGCAATAACTGTATATTTATACAGTAGCAAATAATTTGTTTGCTATCCAGCACGTTTTGAAAATTACCTGAAAGGTAATATCTATTCATATTCACAGTCTCTCTATCCATATATGGTTTTTCGGGTAATAGAATAACCAGATATGCGGCGCAACGGGTGCTGCGACTATCTGGAGATTTAACATGACGGTCTCAACCGAAGTTGACCACAACGAATACACAGGTAACGGCGTTACGACATCATTTCCGTATACCTTCCGTATTTTCAAAAAATCCGACCTGGTTGTTCAGGTGTCTGACCTTAACGGTAACGTTACAAAACTAGTGCTGGATGCTGGTTATACGGTAACAGGGGCGGGAACTTATAGTGGCGGTGCAGTGGTTCTTCCGTCGCCGCTTGCTGCTGGCTGGCGAATCACGATAGAGCGTGTGCTTGATGTGGTGCAGGAGACTGATCTTCGCAATCAGGGAAAATTTTTCCCCGAAGTTCATGAGGATGCATTTGACTACCTGACGATGCTGATCCAGCGATGTTTTGGGTGGTTCAGACGTGCATTGATGAAACCATCTTTGCTTGCAAAATATTACGATGCAAAGCAAAACAGAATATCTAACCTTGCCGATCCATCACTTGAGCAGGACGCTGTAAATAATCGCTCAATGCGTAATTATGTCGATGCTGCAATCGCCGGGGTTGTTGGTGGTTTTGGTTGGTTTATTCAGTATGGTTCTGGAGCGGTATACAGAACACTCCAGGATAAGATGCGTGATGGTGTCAGCATTAAGGATTTTGGAGCTCAAAATGGAATCTTAAATGATAACAAGGAGGCTTTTACAAAATCATTACATTCGTTTAGCAGTGTTTTTGTTCCGGAAGGGGTATTCAATACATCTTTAGTTTCTCTTTCACGTTGTGGCTTGTACGGAACAGGTGGGGGAACGATAAAACAGTATGACAGAGATGGTAATCATCTGGTTTTTAACATGCCCGATGGTGGCATGCTTAGTACGCTAACAATTATGGGAAATAAATCAGATGATAGTGTGCAGGGACACCAGGTGTCATTTTCAGGTGGCCATGATGTATCGGTTAAAAATATCAGATTTACAAATACGCGAGGAACAGGATTTAGCTTGATCGCTTATCCGAATAATGGTATTCCGTCAGGTTACATTGTTAGAGATATAAGAGGAGAGTATTTAGGGTTCGCAAATAATAAAAAAGCAGGTTGTGTGCTTTTTGATTCATCGCAAAATACGCTAATTGATGGTGTGATAGCCAGAAATTATCCTCAGTTTGGTGCAGTGGAACTTAAAACAGCAGCAAAATATAACATTGTCAGCAATGTTATTGGTGAAGAGTGTCAGCACGTTGTTTACAATGGAACTGAGACGGAAACTGCCCCAACGAATAATATCATTAGCAGTGTAATGGCTAACAACCCAAAATACGCCGCAGTAGTTGTTGGCAAGGGGACTGGTAACCTGATTTCGAATGTGCTGGTTGATTACTCTGAATCGGACGCAAAGCAGGCGCACGGAGTCACCGTTCAGGGAAATAATAATATTGCCAGTAATATTCTAATGACTGGGTGTGATGGGAAAAATGAATCAGGAGATCTGCAGACATCTACAACCATTCGTTTCTTAGATGCTGCACGCAGTAATTATGCGTCAATATTCCCCATGTATAGTTCTTCCGGCGTGGTTACCTTCGAGGAAGGGTGTATCAGGAACTTTGTTGAAATTAAACATCCGGGTGACAGAAATAATATTCTGAGTTCTGCATCAGCGGTGACTGGTATTTCCAGTATAGACGGCACTACAAATAGCAATGTTGTTCACGTCCCTGCGCTTGGTCAGTACGTTGGGACTATGTCAGGGCGTTTTGAATGGTGGGTTAAATATTTTAACCTTGCTAACCAGACGCTTGTTTCTGCAGATAAATTCAGAATGCTTGCTGAAGGCGATGTATCTCTGGCTGTGGGAGGCGGTATAAGTTCGCAATTGAAATTATTCAATAGTGATAATACTAAAGGCACTATGTCGCTAATAAATGGAAATATTCGAATATCTACTGGAAATTCAGAATATATACAGTTTTCTGATTCAGCCATGACACCATCGACAACGAATACTTATTCTCTTGGGTTGGCTGGTCGTGCATGGTCGGGGGGATTTACCCAGTCAGCGTTTACGGTGCTGTCCGATGCGCGTTTCAAGACTGCTCCAGAGGTTATTGATGAGAAAATACTGGACGCATGGGAAAGAGTGGAATGGGTTTCATACCAGTACCTTGACAGGATCGAAGTGAAAGGTAAAGACGGAGCAAGATGGCACTTTGGTGCAGTTGCGCAGCATGTTATCAGTGTATTTCAGAATGAAGGCATAGATGTGTCACGACTGGCATTTATCTGTTATGACAAGTGGAATGAGACCCCGGCAGAATACAGGGATGTGACGGAAGAAGAGCATTCTGCAGGAGTTTACCCACTTATACAGACAAAGGTTCTGGTACGCGAAGCCGTCGAGGCTGGTGAATGTTACGGTATCCGTTATGAAGAGGCTCTGATTCTGGAATCTGCGATGATGAGACGCAGGGTTAAAAAGCTGGAAGAGCAAGTTTTGCAATTAACAGGGAATTGAACCGTAAATGGTGTGTTGTTGCGCGGTATACTTTTCCTGAAGCAGGGTGTTTGCAAATAAACGGGTTTCGTTATGTCATTCCAACTAACCAATGAAACTTCAAATCAGTGGCTTAGTGTTAGTTCTCTTGCTGCGGTTATTGCAGGTGTCCCTCCGGAGGTTGCTTTAGGGGCTTTGGCTGGGGCGGTAATTTTTGTTACCTCTGCAGTAGAGTACCCCATCCGTCGCCGGGTGCTCCTGTCGATGCTCAGCTTTCTTTGCGGCCTTCTCTTTTACAAACCAGCAGCATCAATTCTTATCGGCATAGCCAGCCTGATCCCTACCATCACGCAGGACTCTTTTGAAAAAGGGATTGTTTTCTCTGCAGGCGCATTCGTGTCAGCAATTGTCGCCGTGCGTATTGGCATCTGGCTCTATCACCGTTCCGATAATCCACGCGAGTTAATTCCGGGGAGAAAAGACGATGGTAACGCATGAGTTTTTTTTGCTTATCACCAATGCAGTTATTTGTACTGGCATAGCAATTCGCGTTGTCACATTCCGGCGTAACGGCTCTCAACATCGAAGATGGGGAGGGTGGCTTGCTTATTTCCTTATTGTTGCTGCGGCAAGTATTCCTGTTCGTGTCGTCTATGCAATCTGGTTACGCACGCCAATGGCTGTGGATTTATCTGAGGTCATTATCAACGCTGTCATGCTTGCCGCGGTTATTAAAACACGCGGTAACGTTGTTCATATTTTCAAAATATCGAGGTCTAAACATGGAGATTAAACAATTCCAGCGAGCTGCTGGTATTAGCGAGGCGCTGGCCGCTCGCTGGTTCTCGCATATAACTTCTGCGATGAAAGAGTTTGGTATCAGCAAACCCGAAGATCAGGCAATGTTTATTGCTCAGGTCGGGCATGAGTCTGGTGGCTTCAACCGGTTGCAGGAAAATTTCAACTACAGCGTCACCGGACTGGCTAACTTCGTTCGGGCTGGGCGTCTCACCCAGGGACAGGCTAACGCACTGGGCCGCCGTGCTGGTGAGCCACCATTGCCACTTGAGCGCCAGCGCGCGATCGCAAATCTGGTGTACAGCAAACGCATGGGTAACAATGCCTCTGGTGATGGCTGGAATTACCGTGGTCGCGGACTTATCCAGATTACCGGTTTGAATAACTATCGTGACTGTGGAAACGGTCTTAAGGTTGACCTGCTGGAGAGTCCTGAACTGCTGGCGCAGGACGAATACGCGGCTCGTAGCGCGGCGTGGTTCTTTGCCAGCAAAGGATGCATGAAGTATACCGGCGATATTGCACGTGTAACTCTGATTATCAATGGTGGCCGGAACGGCATCGACGACCGGCGCGCGCGGTACATCACTGCCAGTAAGGTGCTGGCGGTATGATCTGGGCATTCGCAAAAGCATACTGGAAACAGTTGGTTATCATGGCGATGCTTGCTGTTCTGGTCATATCAGGAGTTGTAGCCTGGAATGCACACGGCAGTCGTCAGTACGACGCCGGGTATGCGCAGGCACAGGAAGATCAGAAACAGGCTGATGATAAGGCCAGGTCACAACGTGATCAGGAGAAAACACAAATTGAACGTGAAGCACAGTCCCGTATCGATGTGGCGCGTGTTGATGCTGAGCATGCTAATGCCGCTGCTGACAGCCTGCGCGCCGAGCTTGACAAAACCAAGCGACTCGCCGAACACTATACCGGATCTTTCCCCACTGGCACGCCAGCCAGCAAGGTCATCGGTGTGCTCGCCGACATGCTTGAAGAAAGCAACCGAGTTTACAACGCAACAGCAGCTGAGGCTGAAAAGTATCGGATTGCAGGAGAATCCTGCGAACAGCAATACGATTCACTGAAGAAGCAAAAATCGTGGCACTGATTTCCGGTGACGGTATATAAAACGGTACGGTGAAAATCATTTGGAAGAAAGTTGTTATCAGTCAATTGTTTATGTGTATCGTAAATAATTGAGTGGGAATGATTTGACTCTGCACTATGAATGAACAAAACCCTCTGTTACTACAGAGGGTTTTTTATACTCACGAATCATAGGATTGAAGTTACTAACATCGATTAATTAAACCAGCTATCTGATTTATTCTCTTCTGCTTTGCCCACGCTTTTCATCAGATCGCGACCGCCTTCAGTCATATTCCTGTTTGCGTCAGCTTCAGATTGCACCACATCGGTTTGCGCAGCTTTGTGCTTCAGTTCCTGATCGATAAATTCGTTTTCTCGCTTAACGCGGGCTTCTTCTTTCGCCAGCGCCAGTTTTTGCTTCTGAATCTCTAAGCTGCGTAGCTCATCTTCATAACTTTGATCGCGTCTTTTGTCCGCAGTGGCTTCGGCGTCCAGTTTATCCTGACGAGCTTTCTTATTCGCCGCTGCCGTTGCCGCTCTTTTATTAGCCGCGGCCTGGGCGTTTGCGCGACGTTGCTTCTCTTGCTGGATTTCCCTGTTGCGCTCCGCGACCCATTCGTCATGCTGCCTTTGCTCTTCATTTTTACCTTGCTGTTCCGCTTCTGCGACAGCCGAGAGTTGATCCTGCAATGATGAGGCGATAGCCGGATAGCTTAAGGAGGCTAAGATGGCGCAAAGAAAAACTTTCTTCATGACTCCTCCTGATCATTAGCTCTTTTCAGGACATTTCGTATTTGGCTGAATACGCGTTTCGTTATACGTCGTGGTAATAACAACGGCTAAACCTGTCGTAAACTGGCACTCTTTACCCACCTGGGTGGAGGTATACACTTTGGTGCCTTCCTTATACGTTAGAGAAACACCTTCCACTAAGGTTTTATCATTCACCATAGAACCCGCTGCCGCGCCAACAGCTCCGCCGCCAACTGCACCTGCCGTCGTTCCGGAATTGCTGCCAGACCCCACGTTGTGGCCGATTACACCGCCAGCGACTGCACCAATAAGCGCGCCGAAGGCTTGTGCATTTCGTTTATTTTGGGCGTTGTCTACGGCAACTTTTGCGGGAAGAATGGAAATAATATTAACGGTTTTAGTTTCTTGTTTGGTATTCAGTTGATCGGTTTGATAAACATCGGCGGCATGATCATCAGCATTTGACTGGCATCCTGCCAGAGTGAATGACGCTAACATTGCCACAGGCAGAAGACATTTTTTAAATTTCATCACTATTCCTTGTTATACACATTACGAAAAATAAGACATTTAAGATCATCAAAAGAGGAAAGTAAATGTATTGCGTATAAAGGAATAGATTAAATTTATTAAAATTCATGCGGGAAATAATTTATAAAAATACATCATCACAACATATGTATTAATGATGTATTTATTTCGCAGCCGAACAGGATGAACTTCAGTCAGAACAAAGACGTAAAATTTAAGATGAAAAAATATCTGCCGCTTTGATAATCCCAAAGAGCAAAAGCATCCGACAGCGAGGTGCCGTTATGTTCTGTGAGAGTGGAGAAGGTAACCGCTAACGTTGTACCGGTGATTCGACGGAGAGTGTGGATTGCTGAGCTTCTTTTTTGCTCTGATGGTGCTGCCAGGCACCGACGGACGAGTAGATAAAACGGCCAAAGAAGAAGATAAAGCTGATGAGCAGTACGATACGGGTCATGCGACTGTTAAATCGGTGTCGTTTTCGCATACTGGTTGCCTGACTCACAAAAGGTTCCTTGAAGTATGTCCCACGCCGTGGACGGTACTTACATTAAGGCACAACAGGACAAAATGGTCAATTCTTCGTTATGTAAAAAAGCGTCAGTTGATACATATTTTAATGTTATGAAAGTTAATTTAATTATTTACAATGATGATGTAATAATGATGAGTTAACATGATAAACGTAATAATTCATTAATCAGGGTTATTTTGTTTGATATATATCAATTGGAACTTTCATATGACACTTAGAATCATTGCTCTCTATAGTGATGAATAATCATCATTCGAAGTCAGGTGGGATGCCTGTCTGAATACACCTCCTTCAGGATGTGGGGGATTCTGCTGAGCATCTATGAAACTGAATGCAACTTATATAAAAATACGTGATAAATGGTGGGGGCTTCCGCTGTTCCTGCCTTCTTTAATCTTGCCCATTTTCGCCCACATTAATACTTTCGCGCATATTTCTTCCGGTGAAGTTTTTCTCTTTTATCTGCCACTGGCACTGATGATCAGCATGATGATGTTTTTCAGCTGGGCGGCATTGCCAGGGATCGCCTTAGGGATTTTTGTCCGCAAATATGCAGAGCTGGGTTTTTACGAAACGCTCTCATTAACGGCTAATTTTATTATCATTATCATTCTCTGTTGGGGCGGTTACAGGGTTTTTACCCCCCGGCGTAACAACGTTTCACATGGTGATAGCCGTTTAATTTCCCAGCGACTATTCTGGCAGATTGTGTTTCCTGCAACGCTGTTTCTGATACTTTTCCAGTTTGCTGCGTTTGTAGGGTTACTGGCGAGCAGAGAAAATCTGGTCGGCGTCATGCCCTTTAACCTCGGGACCTTAATCAATTATCAGGCCTTGCTGGTGGGTAATCTGATTGGTGTCCCGCTGTGCTACTTCATCATTCGGGTGGTGCGAAATCCGTTTTATTTACGTAGCTATTATTCGCAATTAAAACAGCAGGTTGATGCCAAAGTTACCAAAAAAGAGTTCGCAATCTGGCTACTGGCATTAGGTGCTTTACTATTGCTGTTATGCATGCCGTTAAATGAAAAAAGCACGATTTTTAGCACCAATTACACCTTGTCATTATTGCTGCCCCTGATGATGTGGGGAGCGATGCGCTATGGTTATAAGCTGATTTCATTGCTCTGGGCGGTCGTGTTGATGATCAGCATCCACAGCTATCAAAATTACATTCCCATTTATCCTGGCTATACCACGCAGCTCACCATAACCTCCTCCAGTTATCTGGTATTCTCTTTTATTGTCAATTACATGGCTGTACTGGCAACCCGTCAGCGAGCGGTAGTCAGACGCATTCAGCGGCTTGCGTATGTGGACCCGGTGGTTCATCTGCCAAATGTTCGCGCCCTGAATCGCGCGTTACGTGATGCCCCCTGGTCTGCGCTTTGTTATTTACGCATCCCTGGCATGGAAATGCTGGTTAAGAATTATGGCATCATGCTGCGGATTCAATACAAGCAAAAACTTTCTCACTGGCTGTCACCATTGTTGGAACCGGGTGAAGATGTTTATCAGCTTTCGGGTAACGATCTCGCGCTGCGGCTGAATACAGAATCGCACCAGGAGCGCATTACCGCACTGGATAGCCATCTCAAGCAATTTCGTTTCTTTTGGGATGGAATGCCGATGCAACCGCAGATTGGCGTCAGTTACTGCTATGTGCGCTCGCCAGTGAATCATATCTACCTGCTGCTGGGAGAGCTAAATACAGTGGCCGAACTTTCCATCGTGACCAACGCCCCGGAAAATATGCAGCGTCGCGGAGCAATGTATTTGCAACGCGAATTGAAAGATAAAGTCGCGATGATGAATCGGCTACAGCGGGCGCTGGAACACAACCATTTTTTCCTGATGGCCCAGCCGATTACCGGTATGCGTGGTGATGTCTACCATGAAATTCTTCTGCGCATGAAAGGTGAGAATGATGAACTGATCAGCCCCGATAGCTTCTTACCGGTCGCGCACGAATTTGGTTTATCGTCGAGTATCGACATGTGGGTCATTGAGCATACGCTGCAATTTATGGCTGAAAACAGAGCGAAGATGCCCGCTCACCGTTTTGCTATTAATCTGTCTCCAACCTCGGTATGTCAGGCTCGTTTTCCTGTTGAAGTCAGTCAGCTGCTGGCTAAATATCAGATTGAAGCGTGGCAACTTATTTTTGAAGTCACCGAAAGTAATGCTCTGACCAATGTTAAGCAGGCGCAAATCACCTTGCAGCATCTTCAGGAATTAGGCTGCCAGATTGCGATTGATGATTTCGGCACCGGCTACGCCAGCTATGCGCGGCTTAAAAATGTGAATGCCGATCTGCTTAAAATTGACGGCAGTTTTATCCGCAATATTGTGTCAAATAGTCTGGATTATCAGATAGTGGCGTCGATTTGCCACCTGGCGCGAATGAAGAAAATGCGGGTAGTGGCAGAGTACGTTGAAAACGAAGAGATCCGCGAGGCGGTGCTCTCTTTGGGGATCGATTATATGCAGGGTTATCTTATTGGTAAGCCGCAACCGTTAATTGATACGCTGAATGAAATCGAACCCATTCGCGAAAGTGCCTGAATAATGCGGGCCGACATTTCTCGTCGGCCCGCAAAGCATTAAGCGGCGATTTCTGGTGTACTTTCTTCTTCAATTTTCAACCGCCAGCCAGCCACGCCTTCCCAGTATTCTTGCTCCTTTTCCAGATCAAGCAGTACCAGCGCATTCTGACTAAACCAGTCATGCGGGAAACGCAGTGTCCAGTGACTGTCATCAGTAATCAGCGTCAATGTTGGCGGTGTGGTGGTTGCCTGACGTTGATTATTGAGTAATACGCCAAGGCGCAATAGCTGAATCAGTGGCAGGAACTGTTTCTTCTTAAACAAGGTAAAGCGCGGCAGATCGTCGAGTTTAATCGCTTTACGGTGATAGCGCACCAGTGTCGCCATCATCAGCTGCTGTTCCTGATTAAAACCCGGCAAGTCGCTGTTTTGCAGAATATAAGCGGAGTGGCGATGCAAACCGCTGTGGTTGATATTCAACCCGACCTCATGCAGCATGGCGGCCCATCGCAGTAGCGCCTCCAGTTGTGGATGCGCCAGCTTCGGTTGCTGTTCCCGCCACTGTTCGTACATTTGCATAGTGGTATCCAGCACCCGTCGGGCCTGTTCGCTGTCGATGTGATACTGGTTGGCGAGGCTGCTGGCAGTGCGACTACGCACATCCTGATGACGGAAACGTCCTTCCATTTCATACAGTACGCCTTCGCGTAACGCCCCGTCAGAAAGGCGCAGTTCACGGATGGCTAAAGCATCAAACACACCGCATAAAATCGCCAGTCCAGGAACGAAGACTGTTTTCCGCTCTTCGGAAAGACCAGGTAAACTCAGCGATGCGAAATTACGGTGCCGTAAAACTTCTTTTACCAGTTTTTCCAGACGTTCCGGGGTAATTATCCCGTCTTTCTCGCCCATTTCCATTAACACTTCATGGGCGGCTTTTATGGTACCGGAAGCGCCCATTGCCACGTTCCAGCCCTGAATTCGAAATTGCCAGGTTAACGTTTCCAGTTTTTGTGCTGCCGCCATGCGAGCGCGCTGAAAATTCTCTTTATTGATGACCCCGCCATGAAAATAAAGCTGGGCAAAGCTGACACAACCCATCCGGCGGCTTTCAACGAGAATCGGTTCGAAATTTTCACCAATTACCAGTTCTGTAGAACCGCCGCCAATATCAATAACCAGTTTGCGACCTTTTTCCGGTTGGGTATGTTCCACGCCCATAAAAATCAGACGGGCTTCTTCATTACCGGAAATAATTTCGATCGGGTAGGGAATGACTTTTTCCGCGCGTTTCAGAAAGTCAGTGGCGTTCAGCGCCTGACGCAGCGTATGGGTACCAACTATACAGACGCTGGCAGGAGAAAACCCTTGTAGCCTTTCGGCAAATAGCGACAGACAGTTCAAACCGCGCGTCATTGCCTCTTCACTCAACATATTATCTGGCCCCAGGCCGTCCGCCAGATGCACCCGCTGTTTCAGGCGGCCAATAATCTGCATGGCACCATCTACCACACGGGCTATGACCATGTGAAAACTGTTTGAACCAAGATCGACCGCAGCAAACTCCTGCGGACGAGGGGATTTATCGTGTATTGGCATAGGGTTATTCAGATTGTTCGAGTGATTTGATGTAGTCGTAAATCGCCAACTGCGCCCGTACTTTGCGGCGATTGCCGCGGGGAACGTAGCGATTACTGAGTTCTTTATCGATATAACGTGCTTTGACCGTATCGCTGAACAATATGTCGATGATGTCCAGCACCCGCTGCTTCAGGCGCGGATCGAGCAGCGGCGTTGCCACTTCAATACGATAATCAATATTGCGCGTCATCCAGTCGGCGGAAGAAAGGTAGACCTTTTTATCGCCGCCATTTTCAAAAATATAAACCCGGTCATGTTCAAGGTAACGGTCAACAATACTGATGGCACGAATGTTGTCGCTAATGCCTTCCAGATTGGGGATCAGAGAACACATTCCGCGCACCAGCAGATTAACCGGTACGCCGGAGCTGGAGGCCGCATACAGACGATCAACCAGGCCTTTATCGACAAGGTTATTTAGCTTCAGGGTGATACCACTGGGCAGCCCTTGCTGCGCGTTGGCGATCTCGCGGTCCACCAATTCATACAACAGACGGCGAGAGTTTTGCGGCGACACCATTAAATAATCAAATGTCACCGGACGGTATGGGTTTTCAATAAAGTTGAACACCCGCCGTACTTCGTTAGTGATGCGCGCATCGGCGGTCAGCAACGAATAGTCAGTATAAAGACGCGCGGTTTTTTCGTTAAAGTTCCCGGTCCCGATGTGTGCGTAACGCACCACTTCACCGTTTTCTTTACGTGAAATCAGGAACAGTTTGGCGTGAATTTTCAGCCCCGGCGCAGAGAAGATAACGTGCACGCCTGCTTCGGTCAGGCGCTTCGCCCAGTGAATGTTGGCTTCTTCGTCGAAACGCGCCTGTAACTCAACCACCACGGTGACTTTCTTACCGTTGTGTGCGGCGTGGATCATCGAGTCGATGATGCGTGAATCTTTCGCCACGCGGTAAATGTTAATTTTAATCGCCAGTACGCTCGGGTCGAACGAAGCCTGACGCAGCAGTTCCAGTACATGCTCAAAGGTGTGATAAGGATAATAGAGCAACACATCGCGTTCGCGAATGGCATCAAAACCATTGCGGAACTGGGCTTTATCAAACCAAATATGGCGTAAACGCGGCAGTGGTTTGTTCACCAGATTGGCTTTGCCGACATTGGGGAAATTAATAAAGTCTTTAAAATTATGATAACGACCGCCGGGGACGATGGAGTCGTAGCGGGAAATAGTCAGTTTTTCGCGTAACACTTCAACCAGAGCATTGGGCATATCGCGCTGATAAACAAAACGCACCGGCTCAGCAGTTAAACGCTGCTTGAGACTGGAAGACATCAACTCCATCAGACTGGCTTCCATCTCATGCACTAAATCGTATTCGGCATCGCGGGTCATCTTCATTGAATAGGCATTCAGTGCGTCATAATCAAAGAAGCCTTTGAAAATATCATCAAGGCAGTAACGCAGAATGTTATCCAGAAGAATCATCGGCTTGCGTCGACGCGGCGCTTCTGGCGGTAAATTCACAAAGCGCGGCACTTTATCTGATGGGATCTCCAGCAGCGCGTAACGGATGGTATCGCCACGGATAATTTCCACCGCCAGATAGGTGTAATCATCTTTCAGGAACTGCACTAAGTCAGTGTCAGGATTGATTAAAATCGGCGTAATGTGCTGACGCAGATACTGCTTAAAATAATGACGCAGCCAGTTTTGTTGATTGACGGAGAGCTGGCGTTCATTAATCAGGAAGATCTGGTTGCGCGCCATTTCCAGCAGTAGCTCGTTGTAGAGGCCGTCGAATTCCTGATCGGCTTTCAGCACACGGGACTGAATTTTGCCCAGTAAATGGCGGGAATGAGAGTTAGAGCCTTGTTCTTCGCTAATAATGATGCGTCGCTTCAGTTCAGCGAAGCGGACTTTATAGAACTCATCAAGGTTATTGGAATAGATCCCCAGGAAACGCATCCTTTCAATCAGCGGGTTAGATTTGTCCGCCGCTTCCTGAAGCACGCGTTCATTGAACGATAACCAACTGAGCTCTTTTTCGATGTATAGCTTTTCCTGACCCATTACCACTTTTACTCCGTTTTATTCACGGGACACTGCCTGGATATTATGGCGAGCAATATTGGCAGATGTCCAACTATGCCAGAAAAGGGGGAAAAAAACTGCTGGAGCTTGCGATTTACAGGTGAATTGAAAAACGCCAGCGGCAGAGCTGGCGCTTTAACTACGGGGGCATTACTCGTCGGCAGCGTAGCCCTGCGGCGGCAGACGTTGACCATCCAGCCACGCGGCGTTTTCGTGCATTTTCAGACGACCATCGGCAAACCAGCTAATCACCAGTGGATAAATAGCGTGTTCCTGGGTTTGCACGCGGGCGGTGATGTCATCTTCCGTATCACCAGCAAATACCGGGACTTTCGCCTGTAAAATAACCGGGCCACCGTCCAGTTCATCGGTGACGAAATGCACCGATGTACCGTGCTCCTCATCGCCATTTTCCAGCGCCTGACGATGGGTGTGTAATCCGGGATATTTCGGCAGCAGAGAAGGGTGAATGTTCAGCAAACGCCCGGCATAGTGGGAGACAAACGCCGGGCTGAGAATGCGCATAAAACCAGCCAGCACGACCACATCGGGTGCGTACATGTCGATTTCATGAATCAACTCCCGGTCATAGGCTTCACGACTGTCAAACGCGCTGGTGATGAGCGTATGCGTTGCAATACCCGCCTGGCGGGCGCGTTCAAGGCCGAACGCGTCGGCCTTATTGCTGAAAACTGCCCGTACGGTGCCTTTAATTTTGTTGGTTTTGCAGGCGTCAATAATTGCCTGCAAATTACTTCCGTTGCCGGAAATAAGCACCACAATATTCATTATTCGATAACCACGCGTTGTTCGGAATCAGAGGCTTTGATGATACCGATTTTCCACGCGTTTTCACCGTTGGCATTGAGCAGGGCGAGGGCTTTGTCCACTTCCGGAGCAGGCAGGGCAATAATCATACCGACGCCGCAGTTGAAGGTGCGATACATTTCATGGCGCTCAACGTTACCTGCCGTTTGCAGCCAGTTAAACACTTCCGGCCACTGCCAGGAAGATTCATCAATCACTGCCTGGGTATTATCTGGCAATACGCGCGGAATGTTTTCCCAGAAACCGCCGCCGGTCAGGTGCGCAATGGCATGCACATCGACCTTTTCAATCAACTTCAGCACTGACTTCACGTAAATGCGGGTCGGTGCCAGCAGATGATCGGCTAATGGCTTACCATCAAGTTCGGTGGTTTGCGGATCACAACCGCTGACTTCAAGAATTTTGCGCACCAGCGAATAGCCATTCGAGTGCGGGCCGCTGGAGCCGAGTGCAATCAGCACATCGCCGTCGCTGACTTTAGAGCCGTCAATGATTTCTGATTTTTCTACCACGCCAACGCAGAAACCAGCGACATCGTAATCTTCACCGTGATACATCCCCGGCATTTCCGCCGTTTCGCCACCCACCAGTGAACAGCCCGATTGCAGACAACCTTCCGCAATGCCGCTGATCACCGCTGAAGCGGTATCAACATCCAGTTTTCCGGTTGCGTAATAGTCGAGGAAAAACAGCGGTTCCGCACCTTGCACCACCAGGTCATTAACGCACATGGCGACCAGATCAATACCAATGGTGTCGTGACGTTTTAAGTCCATCGCCAGACGCAGCTTGGTACCTACGCCGTCAGTGCCGGAAACCAGCACAGGTTCACGATATTTTTGCGGCAATGCACACAGCGCACCGAAGCCGCCCAGACCGCCCATCACTTCCGGACGACGCGTTTTCTTCACTACGCCTTTGATTCTTCCAACCAGAGCATTACCCGCGTCAATATCAACACCGGCATCTTTGTAGCTAAGAGAGGTTTTATCGGTCACTGCTTGGGTCCCCACGCGTTACTTGCGGTAGAAAAATAAAATTCGGCGCAATTCTAACAGGGAAAGCAAACGTTTGCGAGACTGCTTTACACAACCTTTTTGCACGTCTTTTCCCCAGGCGCGCGGCGAAAGAATACTTGTACCAGGGCAAAGGATCGTTTTCGGATGGAATAATCTTCTTCCATAACCATTTGAATATAAAATAACTTTATCTCAAACCGTTATCATTTTGACTAAAGTCAACGAAAATAATATTGCCGCCTTGAAGAAAGGAGGTATAATCCGTCGATTTTTTTTGTGGCTGCCCCTCAAAGGAGAAAGAGTATGAAGATCGTGGAAGTCAAACACCCACTCGTCAAACACAAGCTGGGACTGATGCGTGAGCAAGATATCAGCACCAAGCGCTTTCGCGAACTCGCTTCCGAAGTGGGTAGCCTGCTGACTTACGAAGCGACCGCCGACCTCGAAACGGAAAAAGTCACTATCGAAGGCTGGAACGGCCCGGTAGAAATCGACCAGATCAAAGGTAAGAAAATTACCGTTGTGCCAATTCTGCGTGCGGGTCTTGGGATGATGGACGGTGTGCTGGAAAACGTTCCGAGTGCGCGCATCAGTGTCGTCGGTATGTACCGTAATGAAGAAACGCTGGAGCCGGTACCGTACTTCCAGAAACTGGTTTCTAACATCGATGAGCGTATGGCGCTGATCGTTGACCCAATGCTGGCAACCGGTGGTTCCGTTATCGCGACCATCGACCTGCTGAAAAAAGCGGGCTGCAGCAGCATCAAAGTTCTGGTGCTGGTAGCTGCACCAGAAGGTATCGCTGCGCTGGAAAAAGCGCACCCGGACGTCGAACTGTATACTGCATCGATTGACCAGGGACTGAACGAGCACGGATACATTATTCCGGGCCTCGGCGATGCCGGTGACAAAATCTTTGGTACGAAATAAAGAATAAAAATAATTAAAGCCGACTTTAAGAGTCGGCTTTTTTTTGAGTAAAGCGCCTATAACACATAATACAGAGGATAATACTATGACGCGCCGTGCTATCGGGGTGAGTGAAAGACCGCCACTTTTACAGACAATCCCGCTTAGTTTGCAACATTTGTTCGCCATGTTTGGTGCAACCGTCCTGGTGCCCGTCTTATTTCATATTAACCCGGCGACTGTACTGTTATTTAACGGTATAGGAACACTGCTGTATCTCTTCATCTGTAAAGGGAAAATTCCGGCTTATCTTGGTTCCAGCTTTGCCTTTATTTCACCGGTATTGTTACTGTTGCCGTTGGGGTATGAAGTTGCGCTGGGCGGCTTTATTATGTGCGGCGTGCTGTTCTGCCTGGTTTCTTTTATCGTGAAGAAAGCGGGGACCGGCTGGCTGGACGTGCTGTTTCCACCTGCGGCAATGGGCGCAATCGTTGCCGTCATCGGTCTGGAGCTGGCGGGCGTAGCTGCCGGTATGGCGGGTTTACTCCCGGCTGAAGGGCAAACGCCAGACTCCAAAACCATCATCATCTCTATTACCACCCTGGCGGTCACGGTTTTAGGTTCCGTGCTGTTTCGTGGTTTCCTGGCAATTATCCCGATTTTAATTGGCGTGCTGGTGGGGTACGCGCTCTCTTTCGCAATGGGAATTGTCGATACCACGCCGATTATTAATGCTCACTGGTTTGCGCTGCCGACCCTCTATACGCCGCGCTTCGAGTGGTTTGCCATTCTGACTATTCTGCCAGCGGCGTTAGTGGTTATTGCCGAACACGTAGGGCACCTGGTCGTAACGGCTAATATCGTCAAAAAAGATCTGCTGCGCGATCCAGGTCTGCACCGTTCGATGTTTGCTAACGGCTTGTCGACCGTGATCTCCGGTTTCTTTGGTTCCACACCAAACACCACTTACGGAGAAAACATTGGCGTGATGGCGATCACCCGTGTTTACAGTACCTGGGTTATCGGCGGTGCGGCGATTTTCGCTATCCTGCTTTCCTGCGTCGGTAAACTGGCTGCTGCTATCCAGATGATTCCATTGCCGGTGATGGGCGGCGTTTCGCTGCTGCTTTACGGGGTCATCGGTGCTTCCGGTATTCGTGTGTTGATCGAATCGAAAGTGGATTACAACAAAGCACAGAACCTGATCCTGACTTCCGTTATTTTGATCATCGGCGTCAGTGGTGCGAAGGTAAACATTGGCGCGGCGGAGCTGAAAGGTATGGCGCTGGCGACCATCGTCGGTATCGGCTTAAGTTTGATCTTCAAACTGATTAGTATGCTGCGCCCTGAAGAAGTGGTGCTGGACGCAGAAGACGCGGATATAACAGACAAATAATGTACCGACCGGGCAGTGTTGCTGCCCGGTTCAAACATCATGGGATTCTGTGGTAAACTTCTCGCGATTTTGTGAAATCCTGGTTGAGGTATCTCTGAACACACCGGCACAGCTCTCTTTGCCACTTTATCTTCCTGACGACGAAACCTTTGCAAGTTTCTGGCCGGGGGATAACTCCTCTTTACTGGCCGCGCTGCAAAACGTGCTGCGTCAGGAACATAGCGGTTACATCTATCTCTGGGCACGCGAAGGCGCGGGGCGCAGCCATCTGCTGCACGCGGCTTGCGCGGAATTGTCACAGCGTGGCGATGCGGTGGGCTATGTCCCGCTGGATAAACGCACCTGGTTTGTTCCGGAAGTGCTCGACGGTATGGAGCATTTGTCGCTGGTCTGTATTGACAACATTGAGTGTATTGCCGGCGATGAGTTGTGGGAGATGGCGATTTTCGATCTCTACAATCGAATTCTGGAATCGGGCAAAACACGGTTGTTGATCACCGGCGATCGTCCACCGCGGCAGTTGAATCTGGGATTACCGGATCTCGCGTCGCGTCTCGACTGGGGGCAGATCTACAAATTGCAGCCACTTTCTGATGAAGATAAGTTGCAGGCGCTACAGTTACGCGCGCGTTTGCGTGGTTTTGAACTGCCGGAAGATGTGGGGCGTTTCTTGCTGAAGCGGCTCGACAGAGAAATGCGCACGTTGTTTATGACGCTGGATCAGCTGGATCGTGCGTCGATTACCGCGCAACGCAAGCTGACCATTCCTTTTGTGAAAGAAATTCTGAAGTTGTAGATAAGGTGTTTATTGTCGGATGCGGCGCGAACGCCTTATCCGACCTACGCGAAGTTAATCCATAGTATTCGTAGGCCGGATAAGACGCGGCAAGCGTCGCATCCGGCAATGTGCTTCAACTAGCGATGGAGCACATCTTAACCCACGATTTCCAGTACCTGCTCCGGTGGACGACCAATCCGTGCTTTGCCATTCGCGACCACAATCGGGCGTTCCATTAGCTTCGGATTATCCACCATCGCCTGAATCAGCGCCTCTTCGCTAAGTGAAATGTCAGCCAGGTTCAGTTCTTTATAAAGATCCTCTTTTTGGCGCATCAATTCACGAGCGCTATTCATCCCCAGCATTTTCAGCAAATCACGCAGCGTTGCCGCATCGGCGGGTGTCTCAAGGTAGAGCACCACTTCTGGCTCCACGCCGTTTTCTTTCAGCAGGTTCAGCGTTTCCCGGCTCTTTGAACAGCGTGGGTTATGGTAGATTTTTACCTGTTTGGTCATTGTTCTTCCTTTAATGCGAATTACATCTTGGTATAAGGCTTAAAGCGTTCCTGCAGCTGGCGCAACTGGTCGATGCGCGCATCGTAACGCGCTTGTTGCAGGCTGCCTAATTTCACCTGAGAACTGGCGCTACTCAACAAGGAAATAGCCTGATCGAGTCGCCCGGCGAGCGCATAACCTTCTGCTCGCGCAGCCAGTTCCTGATCGCGGTTATTTAGTGCGGCTTCCGCCTGTGCCAGTAAATCCCAGCCGTTGCTGTCATCTTTATTGTTAAAAGTGTAGCGATTCAGAATATTGGCCGCTTCCTGTGGTTGCCCCCCTTGCAGATAAGCGTTCGCCAGGTTGAGCTGCAACACCGGATTGGTGCGCAAATCGCGGGCATTTTTCAGGCGATTGATAGCGTCATTGGCTTTGTTTTGCCCAAGATCGATATCGGTAGCCAGATCGAGATACCATGCGTTGCCAGGTTCTGCCGCCAGTAACGGTTGCAGCGTTTTACGCGCTTCGTCGTATTTATTGGCTTCCATCGCCTGTAAAGCACGACCATATTGCGCCGCTCGTTGCTGACGAACGTTTCCTTTCGCCCATTCATCCAGCAAATCACTGGTGAGTTGGTTACGCCCTGAATTGTACATCCCCAGTGTGCGCACTTTTGCCAGATAGAAATCTTCTGACGATTGCACCACTATCGGGCGCATCTGATTGGCACGGTTACGGGCATCAGCCAGACGGCTTTCCGGTAGTGGGTGAGTGAGCAGAATTTCTGGCGGGCGCGAAGAGTAACGCGCCTGATCGAGTAATTTTTCGAGGAAGGTCGGCATCGCCTGCGGATCGAATCCCGAGCGTTGCAGCACCTGAATACCAATGCGGTCCGCTTCCTGTTCATTTTGCTGGGTGAAACTGATCATCCCCTGGCGCGTTCCCGCCAGTGTACCGGTCAGCGCCGCCATCCCCGCCTGCGGACTGGCCATCGCCAGTAAAATAGAACCTAACGCGCCGACCCAGGTCAGCGGCGCGCTGCGCTGCTGATCTTCCATCGCTCGCGCCAGGTGACGTTGGGTGACGTGGGAGATTTCGTGCGCCATAACTGAAGCCAGTTGACTTTCGTTATCGGAATAACGGAACAGGGCAGAGTGCAGCACCACGTTGCCGCCAAAGAAAGCAAAGGCGTTAATTTCATCGTTGTTGATCAGAAAGAAATGAAACGGTGTCTTAACCGAATTGGCATGCGAAACCAGACGCATTCCTAGCGAATTAATGTATTGCGTTAACAGCGGATCATTAATTAACGGCGCGCTGCCGCGTAACTGGCGGACATAATAGTCGCCCATCTGCATTTCCTGACCAATGGAAAGTGTGCTTCCTGCGGAGGTTCCCATATCCGGCAAGGTGTCTGCGCTGTCGGCAAACGCCGGGGCTACCTGACCAATGGTCATAGCAGCAATGAGGGTTGCAACCAGGTTTTTTTTCAACTGCCTGAACATAACCTCTATCCTGTATTTCTGGAGATAGTCATTTGACCGATACTGTGAAATATCGTTCCCACCGCGCCGCCTTTGAGTGTAACGGCGAAGATTAGCCCACTCAAATGACTTTTCAGTTTCCTGAATCCGTCATAAAAAGCGAAGTCTTTTTTGTGACATTTCGATACAATTGCGGATCGCAATCCCGCTCTTGAGGTTCAGGGAAGGTCTGTATGCTCGAAATGTTGATGCAATGGTATCGCCGCCGTTTTAGCGACCCGGAAGCGATTGCCTTGCTGGTTATTTTGGTTGCTGGTTTTGGCATTATCTTTTTCTTTAGCGGCCTACTCGCGCCGTTGCTGGTGGCTATTGTGCTGGCCTATTTACTGGAATGGCCGACTGTCCGCCTGCAGTCTATTGGCTGTTCCCGCCCTTGGGCGACATCTATCGTGCTGATCCTGTTTGTGGGCATCCTGCTACTGATGGCGTTCGTGGTACTGCCTATCGCCTGGCAGCAGGGCATCTACTTAATCCGCGATATGCCGGGGATGCTCAATAAGCTTTCTGACTTTGCCGCCACGTTGCCGCGCCGCTATCCGGCGTTAATGGATGCGGGCATTATTGATGCAATGGCTGAAAATATGCGCAGTAGGATGCTGACCATGGGCGATTCGGTGGTGAAAATTTCCCTCGCCTCGTTGGTTGGTTTGCTGACCATTGCCGTCTATCTGGTGCTGGTGCCATTGATGGTCTTCTTCCTGCTGAAAGACAAAGAGCAGATGCTGAACGCCGTTCGCCGGGTGCTGCCGCGCAACCGTGGACTGGCAGGACAGGTGTGGAAGGAGATGAATCAACAAATCACCAACTATATCCGCGGCAAAGTGCTGGAGATGATCGTGGTAGGGATCGCCACCTGGCTGGGGTTCTTGCTCTTTGGGCTGAACTATTCGCTGCTGCTGGCGGTGCTGGTCGGCTTCTCGGTACTTATTCCGTACATTGGCGCATTTGTGGTGACCATTCCGGTGGTTGGCGTGGCGCTATTCCAGTTTGGTGCTGGCACGGAATTCTGGAGCTGCTTCGCGGTGTATCTGATTATTCAGGCGCTGGACGGCAACCTGTTAGTACCGGTGTTGTTCTCCGAAGCGGTTAACCTGCATCCTCTGGTGATTATTTTATCAGTGGTGATCTTCGGTGGTTTGTGGGGATTCTGGGGCGTATTCTTCGCTATTCCATTGGCGACGCTGATCAAAGCCGTGATTCACGCCTGGCCTGATGGGCAAATCGCGCAAGACTGACCTTCAGCGAAAAAATTTTAAACGAGTGTTGCAGGGCAGTGAGAAGATTTGAGATGTGCTGGCCGCAAGCGCAGCCAGCACGGAATGGAGCAAAGTAATCAGGCGTGTTCTTTCAGCCAGTTCAGCACAACGTCGTGGTGATTGCTGGTTTTGAAATCGTCAAAGACATGTTCGATTTTGCCATCAGCGTCAATCAGGAAGCTGATGCGATGAATACCATCGTAGGTTTTGCCCATGAAGGACTTTTCACCCCAGACGCCGAATTGTTCGCACACCTGGTGGTCCTCATCAGACAGGAGCGTAAAGTTAAGCAGCTCTTTTTCCGCAAAACGGGAGAGTTTTTCGGGTTTATCGGTGCTGATACCCAGCACATCAACGCCCGCTTTTTTCAACTCATCCATGTTATCGCGTAAGCCGCAGGCCTGTACGGTACAGCCGGGGGTCATGGCTTTCGGGTAGAAATAAACCAGAACACGCTGTCCCTGGAAGTCGGTCAAATTAACTTGTTCTCCGTCTTGATCCGGCAAGCTAAATTTCGGTGCGATATCACCGGCTTTCAGTGGATTCATTACTTAACTCCATCCTGTTCATCATGTTGGGAATAATTGACGACGTTAATACTGCCTTGTGCATTGAGTTCTGTACATAGGGCTTTGAACGCTTGCTCAATATTTGCTGCGTCCGCAGATGCGGGGCTGTGGGCAGTTATCTGAATATGCAACTGCGCAGCCCGTTCATTTTCAGCAGGTTGCGTGCGCGACACCAGCTCCGCAATGTTCATATGATGCGCGTCGAAAAGTGCTGTGAAGCGTTCAATTAAATGCGGGGAGTCTGCCACATCGACCTGAACCCAGACAGATGCTGGCATTGGCGGACGCGGACGCGCCGTCGTGCGCTTCATCACGATTAAAAGATCCAGCTCGGCACCTTTCAACGGTAACGTTGATTCAATCAGAGTAATGGCATTCCATGAACCGGAAAGCAGCATGATAAACGTGAACTCTTCTCCCAGCATCGCCAGGCGACTGTCTTCAATATTACAGCCGCAACTACTGACATGACGGGTGATGGTGTTCACTATTCCAGGGCGATCGGCACCCAACGCAGTGATCACCAGATAATGTTGCGATGACAGTGTCAAACTGGTTATTCCTTCAAGGGGTGAGTTGTTCTTAAGGAAAGCATAAAAAAAACATGCATACAACAATCAGAACGGTTCTGTCTGCTTGCTTTTAATGCCATACCAAACGTACCATTGAGACACTTGTTTGCACAGAGGATGGCCCATGTTCACGGGAAGTATTGTCGCGATTGTTACTCCGATGGATGAAAAAGGTAATGTCTGTCGGGCTAGCTTGAAAAAACTGATTGATTATCATGTCGCCAGCGGTACTTCGGCGATCGTTTCTGTTGGCACCACTGGCGAGTCCGCTACCTTAAATCATGACGAACATGCTGATGTGGTGATGATGACGCTGGAGCTGGCTGACGGGCGCATTCCGGTGATTGCCGGGACCGGTGCTAACGCTACTGCGGAAGCCATTAGCCTGACGCAGCGCTTCAATGACAGCGGTATCGTCGGCTGCCTGACGGTAACCCCTTACTACAATCGTCCGTCGCAAGAAGGTTTGTATCAGCATTTCAAAGCCATCGCTGAACATACTGACCTGCCGCAAATTCTGTATAATGTGCCGTCCCGTACTGGCTGCGATCTGCTCCCGGAAACGGTGGGCCGTCTGGCGAAAGTAAAAAATATTATCGGAATCAAAGAGGCAACAGGGAACTTAACGCGTGTAAACCAGATCAAAGAGCTGGTTTCAGATGATTTTGTTCTGCTGAGCGGCGATGATGCGAGCGCGCTGGACTTCATGCAATTAGGCGGTCATGGGGTTATTTCCGTTACGGCTAACGTCGCAGCGCGTGATATGGCCCAGATGTGCAAACTGGCAGCAGAAGGGCATTTTGCCGAGGCACGCGTTATTAATCAGCGTCTGATGCCATTACACAACAAACTATTTGTCGAACCCAATCCAATCCCGGTGAAATGGGCATGTAAGGAACTGGGTCTTGTGGCGACCGATACGCTGCGCCTGCCAATGACACCTATCACCGACAGTGGTCGTGAGACGGTCAGAGCGGCGCTTAAGCATGCCGGTTTGCTGTAAAGTTTAGGGAGATTTGATGGCTTACTCTGTTCAAAAGTCGCGCCTGGCAAAGGTTGCGGGTGTTTCGCTTGTTTTATTACTCGCTGCCTGTAGTTCTGACTCACGCTATAAGCGTCAGGTCAGTGGTGATGAAGCCTACCTGGAAGCGGCACCGCTTGCGGAGCTTCATGCCCCGGCTGGAATGATCTTGCCGGTGACCTCCGGTGATTATGCAATCCCGGTGACCAACGGTAGTGGTGCTGTCGGTAAGGCGCTGGACATTCGTCCACCAGCCCAGCCGCTGGCACTGGTTTCTGGCGCGCGTACCCAGTTCACGGGCGATACCGCTTCATTGCTGGTGGAAAATGGTCGTGGCAATACTCTGTGGCTGCAGGTGGTTAGCGTGCTGCAGGCGAAAAACTACACCATCACCCAACGTGATGATGCTGGTCAGACACTGACCACCGATTGGGTACAATGGAACCGTCTGGACGAAGACGAGCAGTATCGTGGTCGTTATCAAATCTCTGTTAAGCCGCAGGGTTATCAGCAGGCGGTTACGGTTAAACTGCTGAACCTGGAACAGGCGGGCAAACCGGTTGCAGACGCGGCTTCCATGCAGCGTTACAGCACGGAGATGATGAACGTTATTTCCGCCGGTCTGGATAAATCTGCCACTGACGCCGCGAACGCTGCGCAAAATCGTGCCTCCACCACTATGGACGTACAAAGTGCAGCTGATGACACCGGTTTACCAATGCTGGTCGTACGCGGGCCGTTCAATGTGGTTTGGCAACGTCTGCCAGCTGCGCTAGAAAAAGTGGGCATGAAAGTGACCGACAGCACCCGTTCGCAGGGCAACATGGCCGTAACTTATAAGCCGCTGTCTGACAGCGAATGGCACGAACTGGGCGCGAGCGATCCAGGTCTGGCATCCGGTGACTATAAACTGCAGGTTGGCGATTTAGATAACCGCAGCAGCCTACAGTTCATCGATCCGAAAGGTCATACTCTGACTCAGAGTCAGAACGACGCGCTGGTAGCTGTCTTCCAGGCTGCGTTTAGCAAGTAAAAATACAGGGCTGGAGTCATCCGGCCCTTTTTTCTGATATGATACGCAAACGTGTGCGTCGACAGAAAAACGCGATTTTAGCGGTAATTCGCACGAAATTTGTTTGTCGGACGTAGGTCGGATAAGGCGTTTACGCCGCATCCGACAAAACATCCGGCACACCAGACAGCAAAAGATTTTAAAACGTTAATTCACACCCAGGAGTGATAAAGATGCAAAAGCAAGCTGAGTTGTATCGTGGTAAAGCGAAAACCGTATACAGCACGGAAAACCCGGACCTGTTGGTGCTCGAATTCCGCAATGATACGTCAGCAGGGGATGGCGCGCGCATTGAGCAGTTTGATCGCAAAGGTATGGTGAACAACAAGTTCAACTACTTCATTATGAGCAAACTGGCTGAAGCGGGTATCCCGACTCAAATGGAGCGTCTGCTCTCCGATACCGAATGTCTGGTGAAAAAGCTGGATATGGTGCCGGTTGAGTGTGTCGTGCGTAACCGTGCTGCTGGCTCTCTGGTGAAACGTCTTGGAATCGAAGAAGGTATTGAGCTGAACCCGCCACTGTTCGATCTGTTCCTGAAAAACGACGCCATGCACGATCCGATGGTCAACGAATCTTACTGCGAAACCTTTGGCTGGGTGAGCAAAGAGAACCTGGCGCGTATGAAAGAGCTGACCTACAAAGCGAACGACGTGCTGAAAAAACTGTTCGATGATGCTGGTCTCATTCTGGTCGACTTCAAGCTGGAGTTTGGCCTGTACAAAGGTGAAGTGGTACTGGGCGATGAGTTCTCCCCGGACGGCAGCCGCCTGTGGGACAAAGAAACGCTGGAGAAAATGGATAAAGACCGTTTCCGCCAGAGCCTCGGTGGCCTGATCGAAGCCTATGAAGCCGTTGCCCGCCGCCTGGGTGTACAGCTGGACTGATTTTTCTGTTCATCATCTTGCCGTGCTGCTGGCACGGCAAGACAACCGCTCTCATAAGATGTGCATTGAACGCTCATTCCTCCGCCATTTCATCCCGCTTTCCTGTGGTAATCTTCCTCTGAACCACCTACGATCATTTCTATAATGAATATAATGTTGAGGTATCTATGCGTTGGCAAGGGCGACGTGAAAGTGACAATGTTGAAGACAGGCGCAATAGCTCCGGCGGTCCGTCAATGGGCGGTCCCGGTTTTCGCCTGCCAAGCGGTAAAGGCGGGCTGATTTTACTGATAGTCGTACTGGTTGCAGGCTACTATGGCGTTGATTTAACCGGGTTGATGACCGGACAGCCGGTTTCCCAACAGCAATCAACGCGGTCAATTAGCCCTAATGAAGACGAAGCCGCAAAATTCACCTCGGTGATTCTGGCAACCACGGAAGACACCTGGGGACAGCAATTCGAGAAGATGGGTAAAACCTATCAGCAACCGAAGCTGGTCATGTACCGTGGAATGACGCGTACCGGCTGCGGGGCGGGCCAGTCCATAATGGGGCCATTCTATTGCCCGGCGGATGGCACAGTTTATATCGATCTCTCCTTCTATGATGACATGAAAGACAAACTTGGCGCGGATGGCGATTTTGCCCAGGGGTACGTTATCGCTCATGAAGTCGGTCATCATGTGCAGAAACTGTTAGGCATCGAGCCGAAAGTTCGTCAACTGCAACAAAACGCGACGCAGGCGGAAGTAAACCGCTTATCTGTGCGTATGGAACTCCAGGCCGACTGTTTTGCCGGTGTCTGGGGGCATAGTATGCAGCAGCAAGGTGTTCTGGAAACCGGCGATCTGGAAGAGGCGCTGAACGCGGCGCAGGCCATCGGCGATGACCGTTTACAACAGCAAAGTCAGGGGCGAGTAGTACCAGACAGTTTCACTCATGGCACTTCTCAGCAACGCTACAGCTGGTTTAAACGTGGTTTCGACAGCGGCGATCCGGCACAATGCAATACTTTTGGTAAAAGCATTTAACTTCCGGGGCAGGGATGGCTGAACTGACTGCGCTTCACACATTAACAGCGCAAATGAAACGTGAAGGGATCCGCCGCTTGCTGGTGTTGAGCGGGGAAGAGCGTTGGTGTTTTGATCATGCGCTTAAGTTGCGTGATGCCTTACCTGGCGACTGGCTGTGGATTTCGCCGCAGCCAGATGCTGAAAACCACTGTTCTCCCTCGGCACTACAAACTTTACTTGGGCGCGAGTTCCGGCATGCGGTATTCGACGCCCGCCAAGGCTTTGATGCCGCTGCCTTTGCGGCACTTAGCGGAACGTTGAAAGCGGGAAGCTGGCTGGTGTTGTTACTCCCTGTATGGGATGAGTGGGAAAACCAACCTGATGCCGACTCGCTGCGCTGGAGTGATTGCCCTGACCCTATTGCGACGCCGCATTTTGTCCAGCATTTCAAACGCGTACTTACGGCGAATAACGACGCTATCCTCTGGCGGCAAAACCAGCCGTTCTCGTTGGCGCATTTTACTCCCCGTACTGACTGGCACCCCGCTACCGGCGCACCACAACCAGAACAACAGCAACTCTTACAGCAGCTACTGACCATGCCGCCGGGCGTGGCAGCGGTAACTGCTGCGCGTGGGCGCGGTAAGTCGGCCTTGGCAGGGCAACTCATTTCTCGTATTGCGGGCAGTGCGATTGTCACCGCGCCCGCAAAAGCGGCAACGGATGTACTGGCACAATTTGCGGGCGAGAAGTTTCGCTTTATTGCACCGGATGCCTTGTTAGCCAGCGATGAGCAAGCCGATTGGCTGGTGGTCGATGAAGCCGCAGCTATACCTGCGCCGTTGTTGCATCAACTGGTATCGCGTTTTCCTCGAACGTTGTTAACCACTACGGTGCAGGGCTACGAAGGCACCGGACGTGGTTTTTTGCTGAAATTTTGCGCTCGCTTTCCGCATTTACACCGTTTTGAACTACAACAGCCGATCCGTTGGGCGCAGGGATGCCCGCTGGAAAAAATGGTTAGTGAGGCACTGGTTTTTGACGATGAAAACTTCACCCATACACCACAAGGCAATATCGTTATTTCCGCATTTGAACAGACGTTATGGCGAAGCGAGCCAGAAACGCCGTTAAAGGTTTATCAGTTATTGTCTGGTGCGCACTACCGGACTTCGCCGCTGGATTTACGCCGGATGATGGATGCACCAGGGCAACATTTTTTACAGGCGGCTGGCGAAAACGAGATTGCCGGGGCGCTGTGGCTGGTGGATGAGGGCGGATTATCTCAAGAACTCAGTCAGGCGGTATGGGCAGGTCTTCGTCGCCCGCGGGGTAATCTGGTGGCCCAGTCGCTGGCGGCGCACGGCAGCAATCCACTGGCGGCGACATTGCGCGGAAGGCGGGTCAGCCGAATAGCAGTTCATCCGGCTCGTCAGCGGGAAGGCACAGGTCAGCAACTGATTGCTGGTGCTTTGCAATATACGCAGGACCTCGACTATCTTTCGGTGAGTTTTGGTTACACCGGGGAATTATGGCGTTTCTGGCAACGCTGCGGTTTTGTGCTGGTGCGAATGGGTAATCATCGTGAAGCCAGCAGCGGTTGCTATACGGCGATGGCACTGTTACCGATGAGTGATGCGGGTAAACAGCTGGCTGAACGTGAGCATTACCGTTTACGTCGCGATGCGCAAGCTCTCGCGCAGTGGAATGGCGAAATGCTTCCTGTTGATCCACTAAACGATGCCGTCCTTTCTGACGACGACTGGCTTGAACTGGCCGGTTTTGCTTTCGCTCATCGTCCGCTATTAACGTCGTTAGGTTGCTTAATGCGTCTGTTACAAACCAGCGAACTGGCATTACCGGCGCTGCGTGGGCGTTTACAGAAAAACGCCAGTGACGCGCAGTTATGTACCACACTTAAACTTTCAGGCCGTAAGCTGTTACTGGTTCGCCAGCGGGAAGAGGCCGCGCAGGCGCTATTCGCACTTGATGATGTTCGCACTGAGCGTCTGCGCGATCGCATAACGCAATGGCAATTTTTTCACTGACTCCTTCAATTTTCTCCCATGGTCATTGTGAGTCAGCGGCGTAAAATTAATGACATCAGTTAAGGAGTTCGCCATGAAACATGACCATTTTGTTGTTCAAAGCCCGGATAAACCAGCACAACAGTTGTTACTGCTTTTCCACGGTGTCGGGGATAACCCGGTGGCAATGGGGGAAATAGGCAGCTGGTTTGCGCCGCTGTTTCCTGATGCGCTGGTGGTGAGTGTCGGTGGCGCGGAGCCGAGCGGTAATCCGGCGGGGCGTCAGTGGTTTTCGGTGCAGGGTATTACGGAAGATAATCGCCAGGCGCGTGTGGATGCCATCATGCCGACGTTTATTGAGACGGTGCGCTACTGGCAGAAACAAAGCGGAGTAGGGGCTAATGCCACGGCGCTAATCGGTTTCTCACAAGGCGCGATTATGGCGCTGGAGAGCATTAAAGCCGAACCGGGCCTTGCTTCGCGCGTCATTGCCTTCAACGGACGCTACGCGAGCCTGCCGGAAACCGCGTCTACAGCCACAACAATTCACTTGATTCATGGCGGTGAAGATCCGGTTATCGATCTGGCGCATGCGGTTGCGGCGCAGGAAGCGTTAATCAGTGCCGGTGGCGATGTGACGCTGGATATCGTGGAGGATTTAGGCCATGCGATCGACAATCGCAGTATGCAATTAGCCCTGGATCACTTGCGTTATACCATTCCGAAACATTATTTCGACGAAGCGCTAAGCGGCGGTAAGCCTGGCGATGATGATGTGATTGAAATGATGTAATAATAGCCGGGTAGGTCTGATAAGACTGTATCAGGCATCATGGCCGGATGCGGCGTTAACGCCTTATCCGGCCACTTAGCTTACTTCTTCGGTTGATCCTTTTTCGGCCAGTCGTCGTCATCGTCCCACTTATCGTTGAAATCACGATGCGGGGGAAGCTCCGGCTTGTTGGCGAGAAATTTCTTATGGTCGACGCGCTTGAGATCTTTAATCACGTTCAGCAGGACGCCTACCAAAAAGACAATCACCAGAATCCACCAATATTTAGCCAGCCAGTCCATGCTTATTTCCTCTTGCAGAACCACTCATCAGGCGACGAGCTGTTCCATGATACGTTGATACATACGGGCAAGTAGCTGCAGGTCGGCAGCGTTCACACATTCATTAATTTTATGAATCGTGGCATTGACCGGCCCGAGTTCCACCACCTGCGCCCCCATGCGGGCAATAAAGCGCCCGTCGGACGTTCCGCCTGTGGTCAGTAGCTGCGGTTTAATTTCATTATAGTGCTCAACCGCGTTAACGACCGCATCCACCAGTTTACCGCGCGCGGTCAAAAATGGCTGCCCGGAAAGCCACCAATCCACCGTATAGCGCAGTTGATGTTTTTCAAGCAGGGCAAGCACCTGCGCTTTGATCATCTCATCCGTCAGTTCGGTGCTAAAGCGGAAGTTAAACTGCACAAACAGTTCACCTGGAATAACGTTGTTACTGCCCGTTCCCGCCTGAATATTGGCAATCTGCATACTGGTCGCCGGGAAGAATTCATTACCCTGATCCCACTCAATAGCCACTAATTCATTAATGAAAGGTGCTGCGCGATGTACCGGATTGTCAGCCAGATGTGGGTAGGCAACATGCCCCTGAACGCCATGAATGGTAAGGTTGCAGGTTAACGATCCGCGACGACCATTTTTCACCACATCACCTACCACTTCGATACTCGACGGTTCGCCAACCAGACAGTAATCGAGACGCTCATTACGCGCCATTAACGCTTCGACGACTTTTACCGTACCATTGTGGGCACTAGCTTCTTCATCAGAGGTGATCAGAAATGCCAGTCGCCCCGTATGGTTGGGATGTTGTGCGACAAAGCGTTCTGCCGCTACTACCATCGCCGCCAGCGAGCCTTTCATATCTGCCGCACCGCGCCCGAATAACATGCCGTCACGAATGGTTGGTTCAAACGGCGGATTGATCCAACGATCGGCGTCGCCAGGCGGCACCACGTCGGTATGCCCGGCAAAGGCCAATGTTTCACCTTGCCCACGCCATGCCCAAAAATTCTGCGTATCGGCAAAGTCCATGCGTTCAACGGTAAAACCGATCGCCTGCAAACGTTCAATCAACAAAGCCTGGCATCCTGCGTCATCAGGACTCAGGGAAGGGCGGCGAATAAGCTGTTGTGTCAGCTCAATAACCGGGCACGACATAGACTACACCTCATGGAAAAATTGCTGATAACTGGATTCACTGAAACCCAGCAGCATAGGCTTACCAGGCGCGCAGAGCAATGGACGTTTGATAATTGCAGGCATTTCAGTCATTAATGTCGCTGCAGAGGCCGCATCGGTGATTTTATTGCGGGTGGTTTCGTCCAGTTTACGCCAGGTTGTACCACGGGTGTTGAGTAACGCTTCCCAGCCTAATTCGTTGATAAAACCGTTCAATAATTCGCTGTCCAATCCATCGACGCGGTAATCATGAAAACGATAGTCGATGTTATTAGCTTCCAGCCAACGGCGAGCCTTCTTAATGGTGTCACAATTTTTGATGCCGTAAAGTGTAACCATAATGAATCCTTTTTCGATTTATGAGAATAAATACTCATTTAAAGGTGAAAACATTTTGCCTGCAAATGATTATCAGGAAATATAACATTATCGAAGTATTCAAATTAACAACCATTAAATAACATTAAACATTTTTAACGTAAACATTAAGAATATTCATCTTGTTATCTGTCTGTATTTTAACCAGAATTAAATCAGTATTAGATGCCGTATGAATATCTCGAAATGTTGCGGTGCATCACATACAAATCATCACCGCAGGACCATAGTATTTACATAAGGTTTGTCCCCCGGAGGTAGTCATCACAGCAATCGAGTAAATTAGCTTCACCACGGTATATTGTTTCCGTAGAATACCCATAATTATAAGAGAGGTTGTTATGATTGAACGTGAACTGGGGAACTGGAAAGACTTTATCGAAGTTATGCTTCGTAAGTAATTCCTGAGACAAAGTACAAACAGCAAGAACCCGCTGAGCAGGTTCTTAATCGGAAAGTTGAAAAGGGCGACACATTGGCATGTCGCCTTTTTTATTGCTTATTCCGGGCGCGGCTTCAGCGGGAAGCGGCGGCGCACCAGCACAAAGAACAGCGGCACGAAGTAAATAGCCAGAATAGTGGCCGAAATCATCCCGCCCATTACGCCAGTACCCACCGCATGCTGACCACCGGAACCGGCACCTGTGCTGGTTGCCATTGGCAATACGCCGAAGATAAATGCCAGCGAGGTCATCAGAATCGGGCGTAAACGCTGACGGCAGGCGTGGAGCGTCGCTTCAAACAGGTCGTGGCCTTTTTGGTTCATCTCGTTAGCAAACTCGACGATCAGGATAGCGTTTTTCGCCGATAAACCAATGACCGTTAACAGACCCACCTGGAAGTAAACATCGTTTTCCAGCCCGCGCATCCAGGTTGCCAGCAGCGCGCCGATAACCCCCAGCGGCACGACCAGCATTACCGAGAACGGCACCGACCAGCTTTCATACAATGCCGCCAGACACAGGAATACCACCAGCAAGGAAATGGCGTACAGCGCCGGAGCCTGCGCGCCGGAAAGCCGCTCCTGATACGACATCGCCGTCCACTCCAGACCAAAGCCGTTTGGCAACTGCTTCACTAACGATTCCATAATATCCATCGCCGTACCGGTACTGACCCCCGGTGCGGCTTCCCCAACAATCTCAACCGCAGAATAACCATTATAGCGTTCCAGACGCGGCGAGCCTGTCTCCCAGCGTGAGGTCGCGAAAGCAGAGAAGGGCACCATGCCGCCATCTTTATTTCGGACATACCAGAGATTGATGTCATCTGGCAGCATGCGATACGGCGCAGCTGCCTGCACATAGACTTTCTTCACGCGACCGCGATCCATAAAGTCATTCACATAGCTAGAACCCCAGGCGGTTTGCAGTGTGTCGTTAATATCGTCGATAGCAACGCCCAGCGCCTGAGCTTTACGCTGGTCGATATCAATCTGCAACTGCGGACTGTCGTCGAGGCCGTTATGGCGCACACGGGTTAGCTCCGGGTTTTCCGCTGCCAGCGCCAGCAACTGGTTTCGTGCTGCCATCAGCGCATCGTGACCCGCTCCAGCGTGGTCCTGCAACTCCATATCAAAACCCGCAGAACTACCAAGACCGCTAATTGCTGGCGGGCTGCTGGCGATAACGCGAGCTTCTTTAATCTTGTTAAACGCCTTCGTTGCACGCTCGATAATGGCAAACGAGGTGCCGGTCTTACTGTCGCGTTCGCTCCAGTCTTTCAGGCGGATAAACATTCGCGCCACGTTTTGCCCGTTACCCCCAGGGCCAGAACCCACGGTGGCAAACACCGACATGATGTTGTCTTTTTCATGGGTGAAGTAATATTTCTCGATTTGCTCAACGACTTTCAGGGTCTGTTGCTGGGTTGAACCGCTGGGCAACTGTACCGAGGTAGTAAACATGCCACGGTCTTCCAGCGGTAAGAACGACGTCGGCAAACGCAGGAACAGGAACACCATGCCGCCAAGCAGCAGGACATAAATCACAATCCAGCGCAGGCTACGGTGGAGAATTTTCGCCACCCCTTTTTCGTAGCGTTCGGCGTTGCGGTTAAACATCTGGTTAAACCAGGCAAAAAAGCCTTTTTGCCCGTGATGCTCACCTTTTTTCAGTGGCTTAAGTAGCGTGGCACACAGAGCAGGAGTGAGGATCATCGCTACCAGTACTGACAGCACCATCGCCGCAACAATGGTAATAGAGAACTGGCGATAGATGGCACCGGTGGTGCCGCCGAAGAAGGCCATTGGCACAAATACCGCCGAAAGCACCATCGCAATCCCGACCAGTGCCCCCTGGATCTGCCCCATCGATTTACGTGTGGCTTCGCGAGGAGTGAGTCCTTCCTCACTCATAATACGTTCGACGTTTTCCACCACCACGATGGCATCATCCACCAGCAGACCGATCGCCAGCACCATCGCGAACATGGTTAAGGTGTTGACACTGTAACCGAAGGCGTAAAGCACGGAGAAGGTTCCCATCAACACCACTGGCACGGCGATAGTGGGTATCAGCGTGGCGCGGAAGTTTTGCAGGAACAGATACATAACGAGGAAAACCAGGGCGATAGCTTCCAGAAGCGTTTTCACCACGTCTTCAATGGAGGCTTTAACAAACGAGGTGGTTTCATACGCCACCTTGTATTCCAGTCCGTGTGGAAAATACTGCGCCAGCTCGTCGAGACGATTGAGCACCAGCTCCGCTGTCGCCATTTCGTTCGCGCCGGAGGCCAGTTTAACCCCCAGCCCGGAGGCTGGCTTACCATTGAAGCGGCTAAGATAATCGTATTTCTCCGCCCCCATTTCGACGGTGGCGACATCGCCCAGCCTTACCTCTGAGCCGTCCTGATTCACCAGCAAGGTGATATCGCGGAACTGTTCTGGTGTTTGCAGCAGTGACTGGGCGTTAATGGTGGCGTTGAGCGCCTGCTTATCGACGGAAGGCGTACCACCAAGTTGCCCAACCGCAATCTGCGCGTTCTGTGATTCAATGGCATCGGTGACATCTTTAGCCGTCATCTGGAAACTGTTGAGTTTCGCCGGGTCCAGCCAGATACGCATGGAATATTGCGAACCATAGGCATCGATATCCCCGACGCCATTCACGCGGCTTAACGGGTCCTGAATATTACTGGCAACATAATCGGCAATATCCTGTTTATCCATCGAACCATCGGTAGAGACGAAGGCAATGGTCAGAATGTTGGTATCGCCGGTTTTACGCACCGTCACGCCCTGATTTTGCACCGCCTGCGGTAACTTTCGCATGGCTGATTGCAGCTGGTTTTGTACTTGCTGCACGGCTTCGTCCGGATCGGTGCCTGCTTTAAAACTTAACGTGACAGATGCCTGACCGGTGCCGCTGCTCTGAGATGACATATACATCAGATTATCGAGGCCGGTCATATTTTGCTCGATAACCTGGGTCACGGTGTTTTCCAGCGTCTGGGCCGATGCGCCGGGATAGTTAGCGGTCACTCGCACATTCGGTGGCGCGAGATCGGGGTATTGTTCAACGGGCAATGAAAAAATCGCCAGGGTACCTGTCAGACACAACAGGATTGCCAGCACCCAGGCAAAAATGGGGCGATCAATAAAGAAATTCGCCATTAAAAGAGGACCTCGTGTTTCTGCGTATCGTTGTAGGCTTGGCTTGCTTCACTGTAGCGGCAAGGTACGAGCCAATCGTGGAGAAAAAAAGGAGTTAATGTAAATTATCATGCCCTTTTATACTGAACCTTAAGTGCCACTATTCTTTGGTCAATAAGAGGCATTACATCAGCTGACTTTCCTCACCCTCCGCAGAGCGAAAGCTAATACTCACTAACGTGCCGCCGCCGGAAGGTTGTGAAAAAGTCAGCGTCCCACCCAATCTTTCCGCGCGTTCGCGCATGATATTCAGACCATAATGGCCTTCGGGTTCTTTCGGTTCACCGATGCCAATCCCGTTGTCGCGAATATAGACTGTGTGATTGCCATCCGGCGCGGTGACGCAGCTAACGGCGATTTCGCTGGCGTTGGCGTGCTTCATCGCATTCAGCACCGCTTCGCGAATAATTTGCAACAAATGCACCTGCATTTGCGCATCCAGCGCCAGGGTTGGCAGACGGCAGTCGAGGGTCAGTTTGGCGCTGGTTTGATTTTGTAACGTATCCAGCATTTCCCTCAACGCGGAGGGGAGATCCGCCTGCTGCAGCGTCAGGCGGAAAGTAGTCAACAGCTCGCGTAACTGCCGATAAGCATCATTCAACGCCTGGGAAAAATCGGCCATGATACTTTGTGCGGTGGCGTTATCTTCCGGTATCGAACGCTTCAGTAACGTCAACTGGATACGTAAGTAAGAAAGTACCTGAGCCAGTGAGTCGTGCAATTCGCGGGCGATGGTCGCACGTTCTTCCATCAACAATAACTGCTGAAAATGCTTCTGCGCCTGATTAAAGTACAAACCGCGTCCCAGCATCGACGAAACGCTGTTAAGCAGCGGTTCTGATGATGAAACGTGACTATTTTGCCAGTGCAGTTCGCCGTAAACCGTCTCTTGCATTGTCACCGGTAAAATCTGCATCGGCAATTCCGGGTTTGGCTGCCCTTCGCTAATCCGCCAGTTGTCACCGACATTTAACTCCAGATATTCAGCCGCTTCATTGTCGCGAACAATCTGCAAAATATGGCGGAAACAATGCACATCAATCTGGCTGGTGTTTAGCGCCTGCGAACACTGATACAACACCTCCAGACGACGCTTGGCCTCGTGGAGATCGCGGGTCTTTTCTTCTACTGACGCCTCCAGCGAACGGTACAATTTATGCAGCTCGCTCGACATCTGGTTAAAGGTTTTTGCAAGCAGGCCAAGCTCATTCGGCAGGCTGGTATCCAGCGGCGGCGAGTCGAACTGCCCGTGTTCAATACGCTGACTGGCGGTAACCAGCTGATTCAGCGGGGCAACCACCTGATGGCGTATGCGACGCAAAGTAAAAAAGACCAGCGTGAAAATACCGATGCCGCCAGCCAGGGAAATCGCCACCACCAGCAGCATTTTGCGTTCAGCGTAGTGCTGTAAAGCCAGTACGAACAGGTCTATCTGATTAACATAATTATTAATATTGGCCTGATACCACGGCAAATCACCCTTGCTGAGCCGATTATTCATCTCCAGCCAGTTGGCATTCAGATGCGCATAGCGGGTTTTTACTGCCTCTGGCACATACCAGACGTTGAGATTGGTTAATACCGGTGAATGCAGTGCCTGCTGAAATAACTGGCGATGTGCATTGAGTTGTGGACTGCCACTTTGCAAATCGTAGCCCAGGCGGTAACTCTGCATACGCAGCGATCCGGCAATATTGATAGCCTCAGCGTCGCGCAAACTGCTCGCCAGCGTTAGCAGAGCGATACCCGTGGAAAGAATCGACAGCAGCACAATGTAAAAAAAGGCCCGGGCCAGACTGGCCGAGACGGGTCGTTTAACAATCACACGCGTCTTCTCCACAAAAAATCATTAATGTTCCAGTTCGCTGAAACGCAATTTAGTCAGTGATGGGATTATTTGATCTGCCACAGTTTATAGCGAAATAGTTACTTATTCTGGGCACATGAACATTGCCGATTCCCCTGTAAGTCGGGTAATAACAACACTCATATAAAGAATAAGGTTTTTACAACCAAAAAAGAAGGTCGTTATGAATCGTTTTATTATGGCCAACAGTCAGCAATGTCTGGGTTGTCATGCTTGTGAAATCGCCTGTGTCATGGCTCACAATGACGAGCAACATGTCCTGAGCCAACACCATTTTCATCCCCGAATTACGGTTATCAAACATCAGCAGCAACGTAGTGCAGTGACCTGTCACCATTGTGAAGATGCGCCCTGCGCCCGTAGCTGCCCTAATGGCGCAATCAGCCACGTTGATGACAGCATTCAGGTCAATCAGCAAAAGTGTATTGGCTGTAAATCCTGCGTGGTGGCCTGTCCATTTGGTACGATGCAAATCGTTCTGACACCCGTCGCGGCAGGAAAAGTAAAAGCCACGGCGCATAAATGCGACCTTTGTGCAGGGCGCGAAAACGGTCCTGCCTGTGTCGAAAACTGCCCGGCGGACGCGCTGCAACTGGTCACTGACGCCGCACTCTCCGGCATGGCGAAATCCCGCCGCTTGCGCACCGCACGTCAGGAACAACAACCGTGGCATGCCAGTACCGCGGCGCAAGAAATGCCGGTAATGAGTAAAGTCGAGCAAATGCAGGCAACGCCCGCGCGTGGCGAGCCAGATAAACTGGCGATTGAAGCGCGCAAAACCGGTTTTGATGAAATTTATCTGCCATTCCGTGCCGATCAGGCACAACGGGAAGCCTCGCGCTGCCTTAAGTGCGGCGAGCACAGCGTTTGTGAATGGACCTGCCCGCTGCATAACCATATACCGCAGTGGATTGAACTGGTGAAAGCCGGAAACATCGACGCCGCCGTCGAGCTTTCTCACCAGACCAACACCCTGCCGGAAATTACCGGACGCGTTTGCCCGCAAGACCGTTTGTGTGAAGGTGCCTGTACTATTCGCGATGAGCACGGCGCAGTAACTATCGGTAACATTGAACGCTACATTTCAGATCAGGCGTTGGCGAAAGGTTGGCGTCCTGACTTAAGCCATGTCACCAAAGTGGACAAGCGGGTGGCGATTATCGGTGCGGGTCCGGCAGGGCTGGCCTGTGCAGATGTTCTCACCCGCAATGGCGTGGCGGTGACGGTGTACGATCGCCATCCAGAAATCGGTGGCTTGCTCACTTTCGGCATTCCTTCTTTCAAACTGGATAAATCCCTGCTGGCACGCCGTCGGGAAATCTTCAGCGCGATGGGGATTCACTTCGAACTCAATTGTGAAGTGGGTAAAGATGTCTCTTTGAATTCGCTTTTGGAACAATACGACGCGGTCTTCGTTGGCGTAGGCACTTACCGTTCCATGAAAGCGGGTTTACCCAATGAAGATGCGCCGGGCGTTTATGACGCGCTGCCGTTCCTCATCGCCAACACTAAACAGGTGATGGGACTCGAAGAGCTACCGGAAGAGCCGTTTATCAATACGGCCGGACTTAACGTCGTGGTACTGGGCGGCGGCGACACCGCGATGGACTGTGTGCGTACTGCGCTGCGCCACGGCGCGAGTAACGTCACCTGCGCTTATCGTCGTGATGAAGCTAACATGCCAGGCTCGAAGAAAGAGGTGAAGAACGCCCGTGAAGAGGGGGCCAACTTCGAATTTAACGTCCAGCCGGTGGCGCTTGAACTGAATGAACAAGGTCACGTCTGCGGGATTCGTTTCCTGCGCACACGTCTTGGCGAGCCGGACGCCCAGGGGCGTCGGCGTCCAGTGCCGGTGGAAGGCAGTGAATTTGTCATGCCAGCCGATGCGGTGATTATGGCGTTTGGCTTCAATCCGCACGGGATGCCGTGGCTGGAGTCGCACGGTGTAACGGTAGACAAATGGGGCCGCATCATCGCGGATGTGGAAAGCCAGTACCGTTACCAGACCACGAATCCGAAAATCTTCGCCGGTGGTGACGCCGTGCGTGGTGCGGATCTGGTGGTTACCGCAATGGCAGAAGGACGTCATGCGGCACAGGGGATCATTGACTGGCTGGGCGTAAAATCAGTCAAATCTCACTGATAGCCTGCGCAGACAAACCCGACTTCACAGCGTAAGATAATTGTTCATTTCGCGCTGTGGAGTCGGTATGACGCAACAAATCACCCTCGTTAAAGACAAAATTCTCTCCGATAACTATTTCACCCTGCACAACATTACTTACGATCTCACGCGCAAAGATGGCGAAGTTATCCGCCATAAACGTGAAGTTTACGATCGCGGTAATGGTGCGACGATCCTCCTGTACAACGCGAAGAAAAAGACCGTGGTTCTGATTCGCCAGTTCCGCGTCGCTACCTGGGTTAATGGCAATGAAAGCGGGCAACTGATTGAAACCTGCGCCGGGCTGCTGGATAACGACGAACCGGAAGTGTGCATTCGCAAAGAAGCGATTGAAGAGACGGGCTATGAAGTTGGCGAAGTCCGCAAATTATTTGAACTGTATATGTCGCCAGGCGGTGTGACTGAGCTAATCCACTTTTTTATCGCCGAATACAGTGACAGCCAGCGCGCTAACGCCGGTGGTGGTGTCGAAGATGAAGATATTGAAGTGCTTGAGCTGCCGTTCAGCCAGGCGCTGGAGATGATTAAAACCGGCGAGATACGTGACGGTAAGACGGTGTTATTGCTTAACTATTTGCAAATGTCACATTTAATGGACTGAAAAATAACAATAATATTTCGTTGTTTATTATTGGCTCAATCCGACAAATCCGATTGAGCCGCGCTACCTGCGCAACGAAGATACGACTTATGCTGTTTGTTTGAACTTCTGGGGTCGTACCGTCCATGCGATATCGCATTTTCCTTCTCTTTTTTTTCGCTTTGTTGCCGATGTCTTTGGTGTGGGCGGCACCAGCGCAACGGGCGTTTTCCGACTGGCAGGTCACCTGTAATAATCAAAATTTCTGTGTAGCGCGCAATACGGGCGATCATAATGGACTGGTGATGACCCTGAGCCGCAGCGCCGGGGCGCATACCGATGCCGTTTTACGTATTGAGCGCGGCGGGTTGAAGTCGCCGGATGCGTCAGAAGGGGAGATAGCGCCACGGCTGCTGTTAGATGGTGAGCCGTTGGCGTTAAGTGGTGACAAGTGGCGGATTTCACCATGGTTATTAGTAACCGATGATACGGCAACCATCACCGCGTTTTTGCAGATGATTCAGGAAGGGAGGGCGATCACCTTACGCGACGGCAATCAGACTATTTCTCTCAGTGGCTTAAAAGCGGCGTTGTTGTTTATTGATGCCCAGCAAAAGCGCGTTGGCAGTGAGACCGCGTGGATAAAGAAAGGGGACGAACCGCCGCTCAGCGTACCGCCAGCGCCTGCGCTGAAAGAGGTCGCGGTGGTTAACCCAACGCCGACGCCACTCTCACTCGAAGAACGTAACGATTTGCTGGATTATGGAAACTGGCGGATGAATGGTCTGCGCTGCTCGCTTGATCCGTTACGTCGTGAGGTGAATGTCACTGCGCTGACCGATGATAAAGCGCTGATGATGATTAGCTGTGAGGCTGGGGCCTATAACACCATTGATTTGGCATGGATTGTGTCGCGTAAAAAGCCGCTGGCCTCGCGCCCGGTACGGTTGCGTTTGCCGTTCAACAACGGTCAGGAGACCAATGAACTGGAACTGATGAACGCAACATTCGATGAAAAATCGCGTGAACTGGTGACCTTAGCAAAAGGGCGCGGATTAAGCGATTGTGGCATTCAGGCGCGCTGGCGCTTTGACGGTCAGCGTTTTCGCCTGGTGCGTTACGCCGCAGAACCCACCTGCGATAACTGGCATGGGCCAGACGCCTGGCCCACGTTGTGGATCACCCGTTAAACAAAATGGCGGGGACATGTAGACCGGATAAGGCGCACCAGCGTCACATCCGACAATCAGCATCCGGCGATCACCATCAGGCACCTTTCACTCCCAGTACCTTATGCGCTTTTGCCACAATATTCTCGGCGGTAAAGCCAAAGAACGGGAACAGCTTATCCGCCGGAGCTGATTCCCCATAACCTGTCATCCCGACAATTGCCCCTTTCAGGCCAACATATTTGTACCAGTAATCGGCAATACCCGCTTCTACTGCCACGCGGGCAGAAACATTTGAAGGCAGTACCGACTCCCGATATTTCTCATCCTGGGCATCGAAAATATCGGTCGAGGGCAGGGAAACTACGCGAACATTGCGACCTTCTCCCGCTAATTTCTCTGCCGCTTGCAGGGTGATTTCCATCTCTGAACCGGTGGCAATCAGAATAATATCTGGCTTACCGCCGCTGTCTTTCAGCACATAACCGCCACGAGCAATCTCTTTAACCTGATCCGGTGTTCGTTCTACCTGTGCCAGATTCTGCCTGGAGAGGATCAGTGCTGTCGGTCCGTTGTGGCGCTCAACCGCCAGCTTCCAGCCAACCGCCGCTTCCACCTGATCGCACGGTCGCCAGGTGCTGAAATTTGGCGTTAAGCGCAGACTAGCCAGTTGCTCAACAGCCTGGTGCGTCGGACCATCTTCGCCCAGACCAATTGAGTCGTGGGTATAAACCATAATCTGCCGCGCTTTCATCAGTGCCGCCATCCGCGCGGCGTTACGGGCGTATTCAACAAACATCAGGAACGTCGCGGTATACGGCACAAAGCCGCCGTGGTGCGCGATGCCGTTGGCGATAGCGGTCATACCAAATTCACGCACCCCGTAGTGAATGTAGTTGCCCGCCGGATCTTCCTTCAGCGAAACAGAACCTTTCCAGATGGTCAGGTTGCTGGGAGCCAGATCCGCCGAACCGCCGAGCAACTCAGGCAGCATCGGCCCGTAAGCGTTAAGCGTATTTTGCGAAGCCTTACGGGTAGCGATTTTCGCCGGATTCGCCTGCAACTCATTGATATATTTCTGAGTCGTTTTCTCCCAGTCCTTCGGCAAACCGCCGCTCATCCGACGGGTAAACTCTTCTGCCAGTTGCGGATGAGCCTTTTTATAGGCGGCAAACTTCTCATTCCAGCTCTGCTGCGCTTTTTCGCCTTTTTCGCGGGCATCCCAGGCGTGATAAATCTCTTTAGGGATCTCAAATGGCGGATGGTGCCAGCCCAGTTTTTGCCGTGCCAGCGCCACTTCTTCTTCCCCCAGTGGTGCGCCGTGCGCCTCTTCCTTACCTGCTTTATTCGGCGAACCAAAGCCAATCACCGTACGGCAGATAATCAGCGACGGCTTATCTTTCACGCTTTGCGCTTCAAGGATCGCTTCCTTCACCGCCTGTGGATCGTGACCGTCGATTTCATGGATCACATGCCAGTGATAGGCTTCAAATCGTTTTGCGGTATCGTCGGTAAACCAGCCTTCGGTTTCACCGTCGATGGAAATACCGTTGTGATCGTAAAAACCAATCAGCTTGCCCAGCCCCAGCGTGCCCGCCAGCGAACAGACTTCGTGAGAGATACCTTCCATCAGGCAGCCGTCGCCCATAAACACATAGGTGAAGTGATCGACAATTTCATGATCCGGCTGATTAAACTGCGCCGCCAGCGTACGCTCTGCTATCGCCAGCCCGACGGCGTTCGCCAAACCTTGTCCAAGAGGACCGGTGGTGGTTTCAACACCTGGCGTATAGCCGATTTCCGGGTGACCAGGGGTTTTCGAATGCAACTGACGGAAGTTCTTCAGTTCTTCCAGTGGCAGGTCGTAACCGGTCAGATGCAGCAAACTGTAGAGCAGCATCGACGCGTGACCGTTGGAAAGAATAAAGCGGTCACGGTCATACCAGGTTGGGTCGGTGGGGTTATGTTTAAGAAAATCGTTCCACAGCACTTCGGCAATATCAGCCATGCCCATCGGCGCGCCGGGATGACCAGAATTGGCTTTTTGTACCGCATCCATACTGAGTGCGCGAATCGCATTGGCAAGGTCTTTTCGGGACATATAACACTCCGTGGCTGGTTTATAGTTTGGCGGCAAGAAGATCTTCCAGTTTGCGTTGATCAACGGCGAACAGACGAATGCCTTCAGACAGTTTTTCTACCGCCATCGCATCCTGATTGTGCTCCCAACGGAACTCCGCTTCGCTCATGGGAGCTGGGCGTGGGAACGTCTGAGAAGGTGGGATTAATTTACGTACCACTGGCGAAACTTTTTCCTGTAGCTCCTTCAGCAAATTCGGTGCGATAGTCAGTCGGTCGCAGCCGGTTAAGGCGAGGATTTGTTCGGTGCGACGGAAGCTCGCGCCCATCACAATGGTTTCATAGTGGTGTTGCTTATAGTAGTCGTAGATATTGCGTACTGATTTAACGCCTGGATCTTCTTCCACCACATACGGGTCCATCGGCTTGCGTGCCTGATACCAGTCATAAATACGCCCGACAAACGGCGAAATCAGAAAAACGCCTGCTTCTGCACAGGCCCGCGCCTGTGCAAAAGAAAACAGCAGCGTCAGGTTGCAGTTAATACCTTCTTTTTCCAGCTCTTCTGCCGCGCGAATTCCTTCCCAGGTCGAAGCCAGCTTGATCAGAATGCGTGATTTCTCAACGCCTTGTTGCTGATACAAGTCCACCAGATGGCGCGCCTTCTCAATACTCTTTTCTTTATCAAAAGAGAGGCGTGCATCAACTTCTGTTGACACGCGACCGGGTACGATTTTGAGAATTTCAGCACCGAAATTGACCGCCAGTTTGTCACACGCTGCGACCACCTGTTGTTCCTGGGTCTTGCCATTTTTTTTACCCCAGGCGATAGCATCGTCTATTAAATGCTCATATTGTGATAATCCGGCAGCCTTGAGTAACAGCGAAGGATTGGTGGTGGCATCCTGGGGATGATAATGGCGAATGGACTCAATATCGCCGCTGTCTGCCACGACAGTGGTGAACTGTTTGATGCCGTCTAACTCGTTCATAGGAAATACTCCTTGAAAAGTAAAGTGTTAGATGAGTGCGTTAATTCACACTTCTGAGAAATTTCGCTAAACGCATCAAAAAAGCATAGCAGACAGGCATGGTATTGCTGGATTAAGCAGGTAACATCAGTGTTATAGGATTATTACCAAAACATTATATTAATGGTGAGAGTTTGGACTTGCTCAAAGTCTGTAGACTCCGGCAGGGTAATAATGTGCGCCACGTTGTGGACAGGGGCTGTTGCCCACACACTTTATTTGTGAACGTTACGTGAAAGGAACAACCAAATGGATGACCAGTTAAAACAAAGTGCACTTGATTTCCATGAATTTCCAGTTCCAGGGAAAATCCAGGTTTCTCCAACCAAGCCTCTGGCAACGCAGCGCGATCTGGCGCTGGCCTACTCACCAGGCGTTGCCGCACCTTGTCTTGAAATCGAAAAAGACCCGTTAAAAGCCTACAAATATACCGCGCGCGGTAACCTGGTAGCGGTGATCTCTAACGGTACGGCGGTGCTGGGGTTAGGCAACATTGGCGCGCTGGCAGGCAAACCGGTGATGGAAGGCAAGGGCGTTCTGTTTAAGAAATTCGCCGGGATTGATGTATTTGACATTGAAGTTGATGAACTCGACCCGGACAAATTTATTGAAGTCGTCGCTGCGCTCGAACCGACCTTCGGCGGCATCAACCTCGAAGACATTAAAGCGCCAGAATGTTTCTATATTGAACAGAAACTGCGCGAGCGGATGAATATTCCGGTATTCCACGACGATCAGCACGGCACGGCAATTATCAGCACTGCCGCCATCCTCAACGGCTTGCGCGTGGTGGAGAAAAACATCTCCGACGTGCGGATGGTGGTTTCTGGCGCGGGTGCCGCAGCAATCGCCTGTATGAACCTGCTGGTAGCGCTGGGTCTGCAAAAACATAACATCGTGGTTTGCGATTCAAAAGGCGTTATCTATCAGGGCCGTGAGCCAAACATGGCGGAAACCAAAGCCGCATACGCGGTGGTGGATGACGGTAAACGTACCCTCGATGATGTGATTGAAGGCGCGGATATTTTCCTCGGCTGTTCCGGCCCGAAAGTGCTGACCCAGGAAATGGTGAAGAAAATGGCCCGTGCGCCAATGATCCTGGCGCTGGCGAACCCGGAACCGGAAATTCTGCCGCCGCTGGCGAAAGAAGTGCGTCCGGATGCCATCATCTGTACCGGCCGTTCCGACTACCCGAACCAGGTGAACAACGTCCTTTGCTTCCCGTTTATCTTCCGTGGCGCGCTGGACGTTGGCGCAACCGCCATCAACGAAGAGATGAAACTGGCGGCGGTACGCGCGATTGCAGAACTGACCCATGCGGAACAGAGTGAAGTGGTGGCTTCAGCGTATGGCGATCAGGATCTGAGCTTTGGTCCGGAATACATCATTCCAAAACCGTTTGATCCGCGCTTGATCGTTAAGATCGCTCCTGCGGTGGCGAAAGCGGCGATGGAGTCGGGCGTGGCGACGCGTCCGATTGCTGATTTCGACGTCTACATCGACAAGCTGACAGAGTTCGTTTACAAAACTAACCTGTTTATGAAGCCGATTTTCTCCCAGGCTCGCAAAGCGCCGAAGCGCGTAGTTCTGCCGGAAGGGGAAGAGGCGCGCGTTCTGCATGCCACTCAGGAACTGGTAACGCTGGGACTGGCGAAACCGATCCTTATTGGTCGTCCGAACGTGATCGAAATGCGCATTCAGAAACTGGGCTTGCAGATCAAGGCGGGCGTTGATTTTGAGATCGTCAATAACGAATCCGATCCGCGCTTTAAAGAGTACTGGACCGAATACTTCCAGATCATGAAGCGTCGCGGTGTCACTCAGGAACAGGCGCAGCGTGCGCTGATCAGTAACCCGACAGTGATCGGCGCGATCATGGTTCAGCGTGGCGAAGCCGATGCAATGATTTGCGGTACGGTGGGCGATTATCATGAACACTTTAGCGTGGTGAAAAATGTCTTTGGTTATCGCGATGGCGTTCACACCGCAGGTGCAATGAACGCGCTGCTGTTGCCGAGTGGTAATACCTTTATTGCCGATACCTACGTCAATGATGAGCCTGATGCAGAAGAGCTGGCGGAGATCACCTTGATGGCGGCAGAAACTGTTCGTCGTTTTGGTATTGAGCCGCGTGTGGCTCTGTTGTCGCACTCCAACTTTGGTTCTTCTGACTGCCCGTCGTCGAGCAAAATGCGTCAGGCGCTGGAACTGGTCAGGGAACGTGCGCCAGAACTGATGATTGATGGTGAAATGCACGGCGATGCAGCGCTGGTGGAAGCGATTCGCAACGACCGTATGCCGGACAGCCCTTTGAAAGGTTCCGCTAATATTCTGGTGATGCCGAACATGGAAGCTGCCCGCATTAGTTACAACTTACTGCGCGTTTCCAGCTCGGAAGGTGTGACTGTCGGTCCGGTGCTGATGGGCGTGGCGAAACCGGTTCACGTGTTAACGCCGATCGCATCGGTACGTCGTATCGTCAACATGGTGGCGCTGGCCGTGGTTGAAGCGCAAACCCAACCGCTGTAATTCTTTTTTAACTCTCACGCTTACCCTGAATATTCAGGGTAAGCGGTTTAGCTGCAATATATTAGTAAAGTTTATTACTGAGTTTGCGAATAATAAAAAAATCAGTATATAAAATATCTCGATATTATTTTATTTATATTCATGCGTTGCATATGAAAGTTTATGCACCACAGCAAATATCTCTCCATTCTTAGTGATCTACCTCACCTTTTAAACGCGCTTGCCGAATTTTGTTATTTACTCTGACGAAAAATTGTCACGATACACGAAAGTTTTTCACAGGCGGCGACTCATGGATAAAGAACGCATCATTCAGGAATTTGTGCCCGGTAAACAGGTCACACTGGCGCATCTCATCGCGCATCCCGGCGAGGAACTGGCGAAGAAAATCGGCGTTCCGGATGCGGGCGCAATCGGCATTATGACGCTAACTCCCGGAGAAACGGCGATGATCGCCGGTGATTTAGCGTTGAAAGCCGCCGATGTGCATATCGGTTTTCTCGACCGTTTTAGCGGCGCGCTGGTGATTTATGGCTCGGTGGGCGCAGTAGAAGAAGCGTTATCACAAACCGTCAGTGGTTTAGGACGCTTATTAAATTATACGCTTTGTGAAATGACCAAAAGTTAATACGAGGCATTCATGAAACGAATTGCGTTTGTGGGTACCGTCGGGGCAGGAAAAACAACGTTATTTAATGCGTTGCAGGGGAATTATACCCTCGCAAGAAAAACACAGACCGTGGAATTTAATGATAATGGCGATATTGATACACCGGGTGAATATTTTAGCCATCCCCGCTGGTATCACGCCTTAATTACCACGCTACAGGATGTGGACATGCTGATCTATGTCCACGGCGCGAATGACCCGGAAAGTCGGTTGCCTGCTGGGTTGCTGGATATTGGCGTCAGCAAACGGCAAATCGCCGTCATCAGTAAAACGGACATGCCAGATGCTGACGTCGCCGCAACGCGAAAGTTATTGCTTGAGACGGGCTTCGAAGAGCCGATTTTCGAGCTAAACAGCCACGACCCGCAAAGCGTGCAGCAACTGGTGGATTATCTGGCATCTCTCACCAAACAGGAGGAAGCAGGTGAAAAAACTCATCACAGCGAATGATATTCGTGAAGCACACGCGCGCGGCGAACTGGCAATGTCCGTGGTTCTGCGCGCCAGCATTATTACCCCGGAAGCTCGTGAAGTGGCTGATCTGTTGGGTTTTACCATCACCGAATGTGATGAATCGATCCCGGTAACGGCGTCTGTTCCCGCCAGCGCATCAGCCGATAAAACCGAAAGCCAGCGCATCCGTGAAACCATTATCGCCCAACTGCCGGAAGGTCAGTTTACCGAAAGCCTGGTCGCGCAGCTGATGGAAAAAGTGATGAAGGAAAAACAGTCGCTGGAACAGGGTGCACTGCAGCCGAGCTTTAAATCGGTGACCGGCAAAGGCGGCATCAAAGTTATTGATGGCAGCAGCGTCAAGTTTGGTCGTTTCGACGGCGCACAGCCACACTGCGTAGGCTTGACTGATCTCGTGACCGGAGACGACGGCAGCAGTATGGCCGCTGGTTTTATGCAGTGGGAGAACGCATTCTTCCCGTGGACCCTGAACTACGACGAAATCGACATGGTGCTGGAAGGGGAGCTGCATGTTCGCCACGAAGGCGAAACTATGATCGCCAAAGCGGGCGATGTGATGTTTATCCCGAAAGGCTCCAGTATCGAATTTGGTACGACATCCAGCGTGAAATTCCTGTATGTCGCCTGGCCGGCTAACTGGCAATCCCTATGAAAGATTTCATCACCGAAGCATGGCTAAGAGCGAACCATACGCTCAGCGAAGGCGCAGAGATCCATCTCCCTGCGGACAGTCGCCTGACGCCCTCTGCCCGGGAGTTACTGGAAAGCCGCCATCTGCGCATCAAGTTTATTGACGAGCAGGGCCGCCTGTTTGTTGACGATGAACAGCAGCAGCCGCAGCCCGTTCACGGGCTGACCAGTAGCGATGAACATCCGCAGGCGTGCTGCGAACTGTGCCGCCAGCCGGTAGCAAAAAAGCCGGATACGCTGACTCACCTGTCGGCGGAAAAAATGGTCGCCAAAAGCGATCCGCGTCTGGGTTTTCGCGCTGTTCTCGACAGCACCATTGCGCTGGCAGTGTGGCTGCAAATTGAACTGGCGGAACCGTGGCAGCCGTGGCTGGCGGATATCCGTTCGCGTCTTGGCAACATTATGCGTGCCGATGCGCTGGGGGAACCGTTGGGCTGTCAGGCGATTGTCGGGCTTTCTGACGAAGATCTGCATCGGCTTTCTCACCAGCCGCTGCGTTATCTCGACCACGATCATCTGGTGCCGGAAGCCAGCCACGGGCGCGATGCGGCGTTGCTGAATCTGTTACGCACCAAAGTGCGGGAAACCGAAACCGTAGCGGCGCAGGTCTTTATCACCCGCAGCTTTGAAGTATTACGCCCGGACATTTTGCAGGCGCTGAACCGCCTTTCCAGCACGGTCTACGTGATGATGATCCTGAGCGTAACGAAGCAGCCGCTAACGGTGAAGCAGATCCAACAACGACTGGGGGAAACGCAATGATTATTAAACGTTGTCGTGAACTGGCGTTGCGAGCGCCCGCCAGAGTAGTTTTTCCGGATGCGTTAGATCAACGTGTGCTGAAAGCTGCGCAATATTTACATCAACAAGGTCTGGCAACGCCCATTCTGGTCGCCAATCCGTTTGAACTTCGTCAGTTTGCGCTCAGTCACGGCGTGGCGATGGACGGGCTACAGGTGATAGATCCGCATGGCAACCTCGCAATGCGGGAAGAATTTGCTCATCGCTGGCTGGCCCGCGCGGGCGAAAAAACGCCGCCGGATGCGCTGGAAAAACTTACCGATCCGCTGATGTTCGCCGCCGCAATGGTCAGCGCCGGTAAAGCGGATGTCTGTATCGCGGGCAACCTCTCTTCCACGGCGAATGTGCTGCGTGCCGGATTACGCATTATCGGCTTGCAGCCAGGCTGTAAAACGCTCTCATCCATTTTCCTGATGCTGCCACAGTACAGCGGTCCGGCGTTGGGCTTTGCCGATTGCAGCGTGGTGCCACAGCCGACGGCGGCACAACTGGCGGATATCGCGCTTGCCAGCGCCGAAACCTGGCGCGCCATCACCGGAGAAGAACCGCGCGTGGCGATGCTGTCGTTTTCCAGCAACGGTAGTGCCCGTCACCCCTGCGTTGCCAACGTCAAGCAGGCGACAGAAATCGTCCGTGAGCGCGCACCAAAGCTGGTTGTCGATGGCGAGTTGCAGTTTGACGCCGCCTTCGTGCCGGAAGTGGCGGCGCAAAAAGCGCCTGCCAGCCCGTTACAGGGCAAAGCTAATGTGATGGTTTTTCCGTCGCTGGAGGCAGGAAATATTGGCTACAAAATCGCACAACGACTTGGCGGATATCGTGCCGTCGGGCCATTGATACAAGGACTTGCCGCGCCGATGCACGATCTCTCTCGTGGTTGTAGCGTGCAGGAAATTATCGAACTGGCGCTGGTGGCAGCTGTGCCGCGTCAGACAGAAGTGAACCACGAAAGCAGTTTACAAACACTGGTTGAATGAACGGTCCCGTTCTGGACCCTGATAAAGAGGAAAGCACAATGGAAGCATTAGGAATGATCGAAACCCGGGGCCTGGTTGCACTGATTGAGGCTTCTGACGCGATGGTTAAAGCTGCGCGCGTCAAGCTGGTTGGTGTTAAGCAGATTGGCGGCGGCCTGTGTACTGCCATGGTTCGTGGTGATGTTGCAGCCTGTAAAGCCGCGACCGATGCAGGTGCCGCAGCGGCACAGCGTATCGGCGAGCTGGTATCTGTACACGTTATCCCGCGTCCGCACGGCGACCTGGAAGAAGTCTTCCCGATCGGCCTGAAAGGCGATAGCAGCAACCTGTAATCACCTTGTGTGACGTCGATTCGGGCGTCACGCTCTCTCCTTTTTCATTTTACCTTCTGCGGAGGGTAGGGGGAGCTTTTACCTGAAATACGCCACGGAGGCGGGTATGAAACTGGCAGTCGTCACTGGACAAATTGTTTGTACCGTACGCCATCACGGACTGGCGCATGACAAATTGCTGATGGTGGAAATGATTGATCCACAAGGTAATCCTGACGGGCAATGCGCCGTCGCCATCGACAATATTGGCGCGGGAACCGGGGAGTGGGTGTTACTGGTGAGTGGCAGTTCCGCCCGCCAGGCGCATAAAAGCGAAACGTCACCGGTCGATCTGTGCGTGATTGGCATTGTCGATGAGGTGGTGTCTGGCGGTCAGGTCATTTTCCACAAATAAGGCAGAACATCATGAATCAACAGGATATTGAACAGGTGGTGAAAGCGGTACTGCTGAAAATGCAAAGCAGTGACACGCCGCCCGCCGCCGTTCATGAGATGGGCGTTTTCGCGTCCCTGGATGACGCCGTTGCGGCAGCCAAAGTCGCCCAGCAAGGGTTAAAAAGCGTGGCAATGCGCCAGTTAGCCATTGCTGCCATTCGTGAAGCAGGCGAAAAACACGCCAGAGATTTAGCGGAACTTGCCGTCAGTGAAACCGGCATGGGGCGCGTTGAAGATAAATTTGCCAAAAACGTCGCTCAGGCGCGCGGCACACCAGGCGTTGAGTGCCTCTCTCCGCAAGTGCTGACTGGCGACAACGGCCTGACCCTAATTGAAAACGCACCCTGGGGCGTGGTGGCTTCGGTGACGCCTTCCACTAACCCGGCGGCAACCGTAATTAACAACGCCATCAGCCTGATTGCCGCGGGCAACAGCGTCATTTTTGCCCCGCATCCGGCGGCGAAAAAAGTCTCCCAGCGGGCGATTACGCTGCTCAACCAGGCGATTGTTGCCGCAGGCGGGCCGGAAAACTTACTGGTTACCGTAGCAAATCCGGATATCGAAACCGCGCAACGCTTGTTCAAGTTTCCGGGTATCGGCCTGCTGGTGGTGACCGGCGGCGAAGCGGTAGTGGAAGCGGCGCGTAAACACACCAATAAACGTCTGATTGCCGCAGGCGCTGGCAACCCGCCGGTAGTGGTGGATGAAACCGCCGACCTCGCCCGTGCTGCTCAGTCCATCGTCAAAGGCGCGTCTTTCGATAACAACATCATTTGTGCCGACGAAAAGGTACTGATTGTTGTGGATAGCGTAGCCGATGAACTGATGCGTCTGATGGAAGGCCAGCATGCGGTGAAACTGACCGCAGAGCAGGCGCAGCAACTGCAATCGGTGTTGCTGAAAAATATCGACGAGTGCGGAAAAGGCACCGTCAGCCGTGACTGGGTTGGTCGCGATGCGGCGAAAATCGCGGCGGCAATCGACCTTAAAGTTCCGGAACAAACGCGACTGCTGTTTGTAGAAACCACCGCAGAACATCCGTTTGCCGTGACCGAACTGATGATGCCGGTGCTGCCCGTCGTGCGCGTCGCCAACGTGGCGGATGCCATTGCGCTGGCGGTGAAACTGGAAGGCGGTTGCCACCACACGGCGGCAATGCACTCGCGCAATATCGAAAACATGAACCAGATGGCGAACGCCATTGATACCAGCATTTTCGTTAAGAACGGACCGTGTATTGCCGGGCTGGGGCTGGGCGGGGAAGGCTGGACCACGATGACCATCACCACGCCAACCGGTGAAGGGGTAACCAGCGCGCGGACGTTTGTCCGTCTGCGTCGCTGTGTATTAGTCGATGCGTTTCGCATTGTTTAAGGAGTAACCGATGGCGCACGATGAACAATGGCTCACCCCACGTCTGCAAACGGCGGCAACGCTGTGTAACCAGACGCCTGCCGCGACGGAATCTCCGCTGTGGCTGGGGGTGGATCTGGGCACTTGCGATGTGGTGTCGATGGTTGTCGACCGCAACGGTCAGCCGGTGGCGGTATGCCTCGACTGGGCCGATGTGGTCCGCGACGGCATCGTCTGGGATTTCTTCGGTGCGGTCACCATTGTTCGTCGCCATCTCGACACCCTTGAGCAGCAATTCGGTCGCCGTTTTAGCCATGCGGCGACCTCATTTCCTCCTGGTACGGACCCGCGTATTTCCATCAACGTGCTGGAGTCTGCCGGACTGGAAGTGAGCCATGTGCTGGATGAGCCAACCGCAGTTGCGGATCTGCTGCAACTGGACAACGCCGGTGTAGTGGATATCGGCGGCGGCACTACCGGCATTGCCATCGTGAAAAAGGGCAAAGTGACGTACTCGGCGGATGAAGCCACCGGCGGACATCACATCTCTCTGACTCTCGCCGGAAATCGCCGTATTTCGCTGGAAGAGGCAGAGCAGTACAAACGCGGTCACGGTGACGAGATTTGGCCCGCGGTGAAACCGGTGTACGAAAAAATGGCGGACATTGTGGCCCGGCATATTGAAGGGCAGGGCATTACGGATTTATGGCTGGCGGGCGGTTCCTGTATGCAACCGGGCGTAGCGGCGCTGTTTTGCAAACAATTTCCGGCGTTACAGGTGCATTTACCGCAGCACAGTTTGTTTATGACCCCGCTGGCAATCGCCAGTAGTGGGCGAGAGAAAGCGGAGGGGATCTATGCAAAGTGAATTGCAAACGGCGCTTTTTCAGGCGTTCGATACCCTGAATCTGCAACGGGTAAAAACATTTAGCGTTCCACCGGTGACGCTTTGCGGTCCGGGCGCGGTGAGCAGTTGCGGGCAGCAAGCGCAAACGCGTGGGTTGAAACATCTGTTCGTGATGGCAGACAGCTTTTTGCATCAGGCAGGGATGACCGCCGGGCTGACACGTAGCCTGGCCGTTAAAGGTATCGCCATGACGCTCTGGCCATGTCCGGTGGGCGAACCGTGCATCACCGACGTGTGTGCAGCCGTGGCGCAGTTGCGTGAATCAGGTTGTGACGGGGTGATCGCGTTTGGCGGCGGCTCGGTGCTGGATGCGGCGAAAGCCGTGGCGTTGCTGGTGACGAACCCGGATAGCACGCTGGCAGAAATGTCAGAAACCAGCGTTCTGCAACCGCGCCTGCCGTTGATTGCCATTCCAACGACCGCCGGAACCGGCTCTGAAACGACTAACGTGACGGTGATTATCGACGCGGTGAGCGGGCGCAAGCAGGTGTTAGCCCACGCCTCGCTGATGCCGGATGTGGCGATTCTCGACGCTGTGCTGACCGAAGGCGTGCCGTCGCATGTCACGGCGATGACTGGCATTGATGCGTTAACCCATGCCATTGAAGCGTACAGCGCGCTGAACGCTACACCGTTTACCGACAGCCTGGCGATTGGTGCCATTGCGATGATTGGCAAATCACTGCCGAAAGCGGTGGGCTACGGCCATGACCTTGCCGCGCGCGAGAGCATGTTGCTGGCTTCATGTATGGCGGGAATGGCGTTTTCCAGCGCGGGGCTTGGGTTATGCCACGCGATGGCGCATCAGCCAGGGGCGGCGCTGCATATTCCGCACGGTCTGGCGAACGCCATGTTGCTGCCAACGGTGATGGAGTTCAACCGGATGGTCTGTCGTGAACGCTTTAGTCAGGTTGGTCGGGCGCTGCGAACTAAAAAATCCGACGATCGTGACGCTATTAATGCGGTAAGTGAGCTGATAGCGGAAGTTGGGATTGGTAAACGACTGGGCGATGTTGGTGCGACATCTGCGCATTACGGCGCATGGGCGCAGGCCGCGCTGGAAGATATTTGTCTGCGCAGTAACCCGCGTACCGCCAGCCTGGAGCAGATTGTCGGCCTGTACGCAGCGGCGCAATAAATGCCGGATGCGACGCTTGCCGCGTCTTATCCGGCCTACGGGATTGCACATGTAGGGCGGATAAGGCGTTCACGCCGCATCCGCCAGTGGCGCGGTGCAATTGCCGGATGCGATGCTTGCCGCGTCTTATCCGGCCGACGGGATTGCACATATAGGGCGGATAAGGCGTTCACGCCGCATCCGCCAGTGGCGCGGTGCAATTGCCGGATGCGACGCTTGCCGCGTCTTATCCGGCCGACGGGATTGCACATGTAGGGCGGATAAGGCGTTCACGCCGCATCCGCCAGTGGCGCGGTGCAATTGCCGGATGCGATGCTTTCCGCGTCTTATCCGGCCGACGGGATTGCACATGTAGGGCGGATAAGGCGTTCACGCCGCATCCGCCAGTGGCGCGGTGCAATTGCCGGATGCGACGCTTGCCGCGTCTTATCTGGCCTTCGGGATTGCACATGTAGGGCGGATAAGGCGTTCACGCCGCATCCGCCAATAAATAACAACTAACAGGGAGTAAAGGCGATGGGAATTAACGAAATCATCATGTACATCATGATGTTCTTTATGCTGATAGCTGCCGTAGACAGGATCCTGTCGCAGTTCGGCGGTTCTGCTCGTTTCCTCGGTAAGTTCGGTAAAAGTATCGAAGGATCCGGCGGTCAGTTCGAAGAAGGCTTTATGGCAATGGGCGCTCTGGGCCTGGCGATGGTCGGTATGACCGCACTGGCACCGGTACTGGCCCACGTTCTCGGACCGGTGATTATCCCGGTTTACGAAATGCTCGGCGCAAACCCGTCAATGTTCGCCGGAACACTGCTGGCGTGCGATATGGGCGGCTTCTTCCTCGCCAAAGAGCTGGCGGGCGGTGACGTAGCAGCGTGGCTATACTCTGGGTTAATTCTCGGGTCGATGATGGGGCCAACGATTGTGTTTTCCATTCCGGTGGCGCTCGGCGTGCTGGCGGGCATAGTGACCATTCCGATTGGCTGTATCGCTGGTGGTCTGGTAGCGATGTACTCCGGTGTGCAGATCAACGGCCAGCCTGTTGAATTCACCTTTGCGCTGATCCTGATGAACATGATCCCGGTACTTATCGTTGCGGTGCTGGTGGCGCTGGGGCTGAAATTCATCCCGGAAAAAATGATCAACGGCTTCCAGATCTTCGCCAAATTCCTCGTTGCATTGATCACCCTCGGTCTTGCCGCTGCGGTAGTGAAATTCCTCCTTGGCTGGGAACTGATCCCGGGTCTTGATCCTATCTTTATGGCCCCTGGCGATAAACCCGGTGAAGTGATGCGCGCCATTGAAGTTATCGGCTCGATCTCCTGCGTTCTGTTAGGGGCGTATCCAATGGTACTGCTGCTGACTCGCTGGTTTGAAAAACCGCTGATGAGCGTCGGTAAGGTGCTGAATATGAACAATATCGCGGCAGCCGGCATGGTGGCAACGCTTGCCAACAACATTCCGATGTTTGGCATGATGAAGCAGATGGATACCCGCGGCAAAGTCATCAACTGCGCCTTCGCCGTTTCCGCTGCTTTCGCCCTGGGCGACCATTTAGGCTTCGCCGCTGCCAACATGAACGCCATGATCTTCCCGATGATTGTCGGCAAATTGATCGGCGGCGTAACGGCAATTGGCGTGGCGATGATGCTGGTGCCAAAAGAAGACGCGACCGCGGCTAAAACTGAAGCGGAGGCGCAATCGTGAACACTCGCCAGCTACTGAGCGTCGGTATCGATATCGGCACCACCACCACCCAGGTGATCTTCTCCCACCTGGAGCTGGTTAACCGTGCGGCGGTGTCGCAGGTGCCGCGCTACGAATTCATCAAACGCGAAATTAGCTGGCAAAGCCCGGTGTTCTTTACCCCTGTCGATAAACAGGGTGGTTTAAAAGAAGCGGAACTGAAAACCTTAATCCTCGAGCAATATCAGGCTGCGGGCATTGCGCCGGAAAGCGTTGATTCTGGTGCCATCATTATCACCGGTGAAAGCGCAAAAACCCGCAACGCTCGCCCGGCGGTGATGGCGCTCTCCCGGTCGCTGGGCGATTTTGTCGTCGCCAGCGCCGGGCCGCATCTTGAATCCGTGATCGCCGGACACGGTGCCGGGGCGCAAACCCTTTCTGAACAACGGCTGTGTCGGGTCCTGAATATCGATATCGGCGGTGGCACCGCGAACTACGCCCTGTTCGATGCCGGAAAAATCAGCGGCACTGCCTGCCTCAACGTCGGCGGTCGCCTGCTGGAAACCGACAGCCAGGGGCGCGTGGTTTACGCTCATAAACCGGGGCAGATGATTGTGGATGAGTGCTTCGGTGCCGGTACTGACGCCCGTTCGCTGACTGGCGGGCAGCTGGTGCAGGTTACCCGCCGGATGGCAGAGCTGATTGTCGAAGTGATTGACGGAACGCTCTCGCCGCTCGCGCAGGCATTGATGCAAACCGGTTTGCTGCCCGCAGGTGTTACGCCCGAAATCATTACGCTTTCTGGCGGGGTAGGCGAATGTTATCGCCACCAGCCCACCGACCCGTTCTGTTTTGCCGATATCGGCCCGCTTCTGGCAACGGCGCTGCATGACCATCCGCGTCTGCGTGAGATGAACGTGCAGTTTCCGGCGCAAACCGTGCGCGCCACGGTGATTGGCGCGGGTGCTCATACCCTTTCGCTCTCTGGCAGCACAATCTGGCTGGAGGGCGTACAACTGCCGCTGCGCAATTTGCCAGTGGCGATCCCGATTGATGAAACGGATCTGGTCAGTGCCTGGCAACAGGCGCTGATTCAACTGGATCTTTGCCCCAAAACTGACGCGTACGTGCTGGCGCTTCCCGCCTCGCTGCCTGTGCGTTACGCCGCGGTACTGACGGTCATCAACGCGCTGGTCGATTTCGTCGCGCGTTTTCCGAATCCGCATCCCCTGCTGGTGGTGGCCGGGCAGGACTTTGGTAAAGCTCTGGGCATGTTGTTGCGCCCACAGCTACAACAACTCCCGTTGGCAGTCATTGACGAAGTGATTGTCCGCGCGGGGGACTATATCGACATTGGTACGCCTCTTTTTGGCGGATCGGTTGTGCCGGTGACGGTGAAATCACTCGCATTTCCTTCCTGAGGGAACGACTTATGAAACTAAAGACCACATTGTTCGGCAATGTATATCAGTTTAAGGATGTAAAAGAGGTGCTGGCTAAAGCCAACGAACTGCGTTCGGGGGATGTGCTGGCGGGCGTTGCTGCGGCAAGCTCACAGGAGCGCGTGGCGGCAAAGCAGGTGTTGTCGGAAATGACCGTAGCAGACATCCGCAATAATCCGGTGATTGCCTATGAAGATGACTGCGTGACGCGGCTGATTCAGGACGACGTTAACGAAACGGCCTACAACCAGATTAAAAACTGGAGCATCAGCGAACTGCGTGAATACGTCCTGAGCGACGAAACCAGCGTTGACGACATTGCCTTTACTCGCAAAGGGTTGACCTCGGAAGTGGTGGCGGCGGTAGCGAAGATTTGCTCCAACGCGGACCTGATCTACGGCGCGAAGAAAATGCCGGTGATCAAAAAGGCCAATACCACCATCGGTATTCCGGGCACCTTTAGCGCCCGTTTGCAGCCGAACGATACCCGTGACGACGTGCAAAGTATCGCCGCGCAAATCTACGAAGGGCTTTCCTTTGGGGTGGGCGATGCGGTGATTGGCGTTAACCCGGTGACTGACGACGTGGAAAACTTAAGCCGCGTGTTGGATACCATTTATGGCGTGATCGACAAATTCAACATCCCAACTCAGGGCTGCGTACTGGCGCACGTCACCACCCAGATCGAAGCGATCCGTCGTGGCGCACCAGGCGGGCTGATTTTCCAGAGTATCTGCGGCAGCGAAAAAGGGCTGAAAGAGTTTGGTGTAGAGCTGGCGATGCTCGATGAAGCACGCGCAGTGGGCGCGGAGTTCAACCGTATCGCCGGGGAAAACTGTCTCTACTTCGAAACCGGACAAGGCTCGGCGCTATCCGCTGGCGCTAACTTCGGCGCAGACCAGGTGACGATGGAAGCGCGTAACTATGGGCTGGCGCGTCATTACGATCCGTTTATCGTCAACACCGTGGTCGGTTTTATTGGGCCGGAGTATCTCTACAACGACCGCCAGATTATCCGCGCAGGCTTAGAAGATCACTTTATGGGCAAGCTGAGCGGCATCTCTATGGGCTGTGACTGCTGCTACACCAACCACGCTGACGCTGACCAGAACCTCAACGAAAACCTGATGATCCTGCTCGCCACCGCAGGCTGTAACTACATCATGGGGATGCCGCTGGGCGATGACATCATGCTCAACTATCAGACCACCGCATTCCACGACACTGCCACTGTGCGTCAGTTACTGAATCTGCGTCCGTCACCGGAGTTTGAACGCTGGCTGGAAAGCATGGGCATTATGGCAAACGGTCGCCTGACCAAACGGGCGGGCGATCCGTCACTGTTCTTCTGATGACGCGGAGATAACACATCATGGATCAAAAACAGATTGAAGAAATTGTACGCAGCGTGATGGCGTCAATGGGACAAGCGGCCCCCGCGCCGTCAGAAGCAAAGTGCGCCACCACCAACTGTGCGGCACCGGTGACCTCGGAAAGCTGCGCGCTGGATTTAGGTTCTGCGGAAGCAAAAGCGTGGATTGGTGTGGAAAACCCACATCGCGCGGACGTATTAACAGAACTGCGTCGCAGCACCGTGGCCCGCGTTTGTACCGGTCGTGCCGGTCCGCGTCCGCGTACCCAGGCGTTGCTGCGTTTCCTGGCCGATCACTCTCGTTCGAAAGATACCGTACTGAAAGAAGTACCGGAAGAGTGGGTGAAAGCGCAGGGCTTGCTGGAAGTCCGCTCCGAAATCAGCGACAAAAATCTCTACCTGACTCGTCCGGATATGGGCCGCCGCCTGTGTGCAGAAGCTGTTGAAGCGCTGAAAGCACAGTGTGTTGCTAATCCGGACGTGCAGGTCGTTATTTCTGATGGCCTGTCAACTGATGCGATCACCGTGAACTACGAAGAGATCCTGCCGCCGCTGATGGCGGGCCTGAAGCAAGCCGGGCTGAAAGTCGGTACGCCATTCTTTGTACGTTATGGTCGCGTGAAGATTGAAGATCAGATCGGTGAGATCCTAGGCGCGAAAGTAGTGATCCTGCTGGTGGGCGAACGTCCGGGGTTGGGGCAGTCAGAAAGCCTCTCCTGCTACGCCGTTTACTCGCCGCGTATGGCGACCACCGTTGAGGCCGATCGCACCTGTATCTCTAACATTCACCAGGGCGGCACGCCGCCGGTTGAAGCCGCAGCCGTCATTGTGGATTTGGCGAAACGTATGCTGGAGCAGAAAGCATCCGGCATCAACATGACCCGATAAGGAGGCATCATGCCAGCTTTAGATTTGATTCGACCGTCAGTAACCGCCATGCGGGTGATTGCCTCCGTTAACGCCGAATTTGCACGTGAACTGAAATTGCCGCCGCATATTCGTAGCCTCGGGCTGATTTCTGCTGATTCAGATGACGTCACCTACATTGCGGCTGACGAAGCGACCAAGCAGGCGATGGTCGAAGTGGTATATGGTCGATCGCTGTATGCGGGCGCTGCACACGGTCCGTCACCGACTGTCGGTGAGGTGCTGATTATGCTTGGTGGACCAAACCCGGCGGAAGTGCGTGCTGGTCTGGATGCGATGGTTGCGAATATTGAAAATGGCGCTGCTTTCCAGTGGGCTAATGACGCAGAAAACACAGCCTTCCTGGCACATGTAGTTTCGCGTACCGGTTCTTATCTCTCATCAACCGCCGGGATCACGCTTGGCGATCCGATGGCGTATCTGGTGGCACCGCCGCTGGAAGCGACCTACGGCATTGATGCAGCGTTGAAATCTGCCGACGTGCAGCTGGTGACCTATGTCCCGCCACCGTCTGAAACCAACTACTCGGCAGCATTTTTAACCGGTAGCCAGGCCGCGTGTAAAGCAGCCTGTAACGCCTTTACCGATGCAGTGCTGGAAATCGCGCGTAATCCAATCCAGCGTGCGTAACGGAGGTTGCCGATGATCAATGCACTGGGATTGCTGGAAGTGGACGGCATGGTCGCCGCGATAGATGCAGCTGATGCCATGCTCAAAGCAGCTAACGTTCGTCTGCTCAGTCACGAAGTGCTTGACCCTGGTCGCCTAACGCTGGTGGTGGAAGGCGATCTGGCGGCGTGTCGTGCGGCGCTGGACGCAGGTTGTGCTGCCGCGATGCGTACCGGGCGTGTCATCAGCCGCAAGGAGATCGGTCGGCCAGACGATGACACCCAGTGGCTGGTTACTGGCTTTAACCGCCAGCCTAAGCAACCCGTAAAGGAACCCGACGCGCCAGTTATCGTCGCGGAATCTGCTGACGAGTTGTTGGCGCTGTTAACATCAGTACGTCAGGGAATGACGGCAGGAGAAGTGGCAGCCCACTTTGGCTGGCCGCTCGAAAAAGCCAGAAATGCGCTCGAACAGCTCTTTTCTGCCGGGACGTTACGTAAACGCAGTAGTCGTTATCGTCTCAAGCCCCATTAACCTGTCGGAGGTGCCGGGTGTCCTACAACACCCGGCATTAACATCATGAAAAAGACCCGTACAGCCAATTTGCACCATCTTTATCATGAACCCTTACCCGAAAACCTGAAGCTCACGCCGAAGGTCGAAGTGGATAATGTTCATCAACGACAGACAACGGACGTCTATGAACATGCTTTGACAATTACCGCCTGGCAGCAGATTTACGATCAGCTGCATCCGGGCAAGTTTCATGGTGAATTTACGGAAATTCTACTCGATGATATTCAGGTTTTTCGTGAATACACCGGTCTGGCGCTGCGTCAGTCGTGCCTGGTCTGGCCGAATTCGTTCTGGTTTGGCATTCCGGCGACGCGCGGTGAGCAGGGATTTATCGGTTCGCAATGTCTGGGAAGCGCAGAAATAGCGACGCGCCCTGGTGGAACCGAGTTTGAATTAAGTACGCCGGACGATTACACCATCCTTGGCGTAGTGCTTTCTGAAGATGTCATCACCCGTCAGGCTAACTTTTTGCATAATCCGGATCGGGTATTACATATGCTGCGTAGCCAGTCGGCGTTGGAAGTGAAAGAGCAGCATAAAGCCGCGCTGTGGGGCTTTGTCCAACAGGCGCTGGCGACATTTTGCGAGAACCCGGAAAATCTTCATCAGCCTGCTGTGCGTAAAGTGCTGGGGGATAATTTGCTAATGGCGATGGGGGCGATGCTGGAAGAAGCGCAGCCAATGGTGACGGCGGAAAGCATCAGTCATCAGAGTTACCGTCGGTTGCTTTCCCGCGCCCGTGAATATGTGCTGGAAAACATGTCCGAACCGGTGACGGTGCTGGACTTGTGTAATCAACTGCATGTCAGCCGCCGCACGCTACAAAACGCGTTTCACGCCATTTTGGGCATTGGTCCGAACGCGTGGCTGAAACGTATTCGCCTGAACGCCGTGCGCCGCGAACTCATAAGTCCGTGGTCACAAAGCACAACGGTAAAAGACGCCGCCATGCAGTGGGGATTCTGGCATCTTGGGCAATTTGCCACGGATTATCAGCAACTGTTTGCCGAGAAGCCGTCACTGACGCTGCATCAGCGGATGCGGGAGTGGGGGTGAGGGAGTTACACCCAATCCCTGACCTTAATAAACTCACTTAAAGCCGCTTCTGGGCTGCCATCTTTTGGCTGATAATCATACTCCCAGCGTACCAGTGGCGGCATTGACATCAGGATCGACTCGGTGCGCCCGCCAGTTTGCAGGCCAAACAGCGTGCCGCGATCCCAGACCAGATTGAACTCGACATAACGACCGCGACGGTAGAGCTGAAAATTGCGCTCGCGCTCGCCGTAGGCCATCGCTTTTCGTCGCTCTACAATTGGCAAATAAGCGTCGGTGTAGCCTTTGCCTACCGCCTGCATAAAGGCAAAACAGTGGTCGAAATCTGGCGTGTTCAGATCATCAAAGAACAGCCCGCCAATGCCGCGCTGTTCGTTACGATGTTTGAGGTAGAAGTATTCGTCGCACCACTTTTTGTAACGCGGATAAACGTCTTCGCCAAATGGCAGGCACAGGTCACGGGCGGTGCGGTGCCAGTGAATGGCGTCTTCTTCAAAACCATAGAAAGGGGTTAAATCGAAGCCGCCGCCAAACCACCAGACGGGCTCTGCACCCGGTTTTTCGGCAATAAAAAAGCGCACATTCGCGTGGCTGGTGGGGACATACGGGTTATGCGGATGTACCACCAGCGAAACGCCCATCGCCTCGAAACTGCGCCCGGCAAGTTCCGGACGATGAGCGGTGGCGGAAGCAGGCATCGCCTCACCGTGGACATGTGAAAAGTTGACGCCTGCCTGTTCGAAAACACCACCATTACGCAAAACCCGACTACGCCCGCCGCCGCCAGCTTCGCGCTGCCAGCTATCTTCGACAAATTCTGCGCCATCGACGGCGCTCAACTGCTGACAAATCGTATCCTGAAGGTTGAGCAGAAACTGTTTAACCTGGTGTGCGTCGGGTTTCATCACTTACCGCTTTCTCGAGTGTGCTTTCTGGTTGTCAAACCAGTGGAAATAACTGATCACGCCTTCGGCAATCGCTGTGGCGATTTTCTGGCGAAACGCTGCAGTGCCTAACAGCCGCTCTTCTTCCGGGTTGGTGATAAACGAGGTTTCCACCAGCACCGACGGAACCGACGGCGATTTCAACACCACAAACGCGGCTTGTTCGGTGTTGCGGCTGTGCAGTTTATGCACCGGCTTAATCTTTTTCAGAATATGCGAGCCGAGCGTCAGGCTGTTTTTAATAGTATCGGTTTGCACCAGATCAAACAGCACTTGCTGCAATAGGTGATCCTTGTCAGTCGCTTTTTTACCGGCAACTTCATCGGCGCGGTTTTCGCGTTCAGACAGGTATTTTGCCATTGCGCTACTTGCCCCACGGTTAGAGAGGGCAAATACCGAAGCACCGGCAGCTTTCGGATTGGTAAAGCCGTCGGCATGAATTGACATAAACAGATCTGCGCCATGTTTATGGGCGATTTCAACGCGATCGTACAGTGGGATAAACGTATCGCCAGAACGCGTTAAACGCGCATCAATGCCATGATTACGCAATATGGAACGGACATTCTTGGCAATTGCCAGCACCACATGTTTTTCTTTCGAACCGTTGCGTCCGATCGCTCCGGTATCAATCCCGCCGTGGCCAGGATCGAGAACAACGACACGTCTGCCGCCGCTTTTTTTTGCTTTCGGCTTGCTGTGTCCGTTACTGGTTTTTAACGGTTCTTCTTTGGCGATGGCTTGCGACATTCCTGACAACGTCAGGGCAGCCAAACCGGCTTTCAGCACCTGGCGGCGCGAAGTGAGTGTTTTTAGTGGTTTAAAAGTGCTCATACGGCCTGAGTTGTAATAATAAAGTTCCAGATGTTATATCGTATCGCGTAATCCGTTACGACGGTTTGCTGTTGAGAATTGTTTTACTTTTCATTTCAATAGTTGACAACTCCCCATTATGCCACTTTTTCAACCGATTTTCGTCAGATATTGGCTAATTCGACCGTTCACGCCATAATCAGCCTTTTAACCCGCAAAAAGGTAACGAATACCATGGAGATACGCGTATTTCGCCAGGAAGATTTCGAAGAGGTCATCACCCTTTGGGAGCGTTGCGACTTGCTGCGTCCGTGGAACGATCCGGAAATGGACATCGAGCGTAAGATGAACCATGACGTCAGTTTGTTTCTGGTCGCTGAGGTGAACGGTGAAGTGGTCGGAACGGTGATGGGCGGTTATGACGGGCATCGCGGGTCTGCTTATTATCTTGGCGTGCATCCCGAGTTTCGTGGGCGTGGGATTGCTAATGCGTTGCTTAATCGGCTGGAGAAAAAGCTGATTGCTCGCGGCTGTCCGAAAATTCAGATCAACGTGCCGGAAGATAACGACATGGTGCTCGGAATGTATGAACGCCTGGGATATGAACACGCCGACGTGTTGAGTCTGGGTAAGCGTTTGATTGAAGATGAAGAGTACTGAGTTTCATCCTGTCCATTATGATGCGCACGGTCGCCTGCGTTTACCCTTGCTCTTCTGGCTTGTGCTATTGCTTCAGGCGCGAACCTGGGTGCTGTTTGTCATTGCCGGAGCGTCGCGCGAGCAGGGTACTGCGCTGCTGAATCTGTTTTATCCCGATCACGATAATTTCTGGCTGGGGTTGATTCCCGGTATTCCGGCGGTGCTGGCATTTTTGCTGAGTGGTCGGCGGGCTTTATTTCCCCGTATCTGGCATGTGCTCTATTTTCTGTTGCTGTTGGCGCAAGTGGTTTTACTTTGTTGGCAACCGTGGCTGCGGCTGAACGGTGAATCCGTTAGCGGTATCGGTCTGGCGCTGGTAGTGGCGGATATCGTGGCGTTAATCTGGCTGCTGACCAATCGACGTTTACGCGCTTGTTTTAATGAAGAAAAAGAATAACGGCACTTTTTGGTGAATTTGCACTCCAATCAACGTTATTGAATAACCAAAGGAAGTGACATGAAATCGCTGCGTTTAATGTTATGCGCTATGCCGTTGATGCTGACCGGCTGTTCCACGATGTCGTCAGTTAACTGGTCGGCCGCTAACCCGTGGAACTGGTTTGGATCATCCACCAAAGTGAGCGAGCAGGGCGTGGGTGAATTAACGGCGTCCACACCACTGCAAGAACAAGCCATTGCTGATGCGCTTGATGGCGATTATCGCCTGCGCAGCGGAATGAAAACCGCGAACGGCAACGTGGTGCGCTTTTTTGAAGTGATGAAAGGCGACAACGTGGCGATGGTGATTAACGGTGATCAAGGCACGATCAGCCGCATTGATGTGCTGGATAGCGATATTCCTGCTGACACCGGTGTTAAAATCGGTACACCGTTTAGTGACCTTTACAGCAAAGCATTTGGCAATTGCCAAAAGGCCGACAGTGATGATAATCGTGCCGTCGAATGTAAAGCCGAAGGCAGTCAACATATTAGCTACCAGTTCAGCGGGGAATGGAGTGGCCCTGAAGGGTTAATGCCTTCGGACGATACCCTGAAAAACTGGAAAGTCAGTAAAATTATCTGGCGGCGTTAATTTGCGTCTGAACAAACCGCCGCCGCGAAAAAACACGTAAAATAGCGCCCAACAATGCCACGGATTGCGTGGCATTATTATTTTCAGGAGGAACAATGTCTCAGGTTCAGAGTGGCATTTTGCCAGAACATTGCCGCGCGGCGATTTGGATCGAAGCCAACGTGAAAGGGGAAGTTGACGCCCTGCGTGCGGCCAGTAAAACATTTGCCGACAAACTGGCAACTTTTGAAGCGAAATTCCCGGACGCGCATCTTGGTGCGGTGGTTGCCTTTGGTAACAATACTTGGCGCGCTCTGAGCGGCGGCGTTGGGGCCGAAGAGCTGAAAGATTTTCCGGGCTACGGTAAAGGTCTTGCACCGACGACCCAGTTCGATGTGTTGATCCACATTCTTTCTCTGCGTCACGACGTGAACTTCTCTGTCGCTCAGGCGGCGATGGAAGCCTTTGGTGACTGCATTGAAGTGAAAGAAGAGATCCACGGCTTCCGTTGGGTTGAAGAGCGTGACCTGAGCGGCTTTGTTGACGGTACAGAAAACCCGGCGGGTGAAGAGACGCGCCGCGAAGTGGCTGTTATCAAAGACGGCGTGGATGCGGGCGGCAGCTATGTGTTTGTGCAGCGTTGGGAGCACAACCTGAAACAGCTCAATCGGATGAGCGTTCACGATCAAGAGATGATGATCGGGCGCACCAAAGAGGCCAACGAAGAGATTGACGGCGACGAACGTCCGGAAACCTCTCACCTGACCCGCGTTGATCTGAAAGAAGATGGCAAAGGGCTGAAGATTGTTCGTCAGAGCCTGCCGTACGGCACCGCCAGTGGCACTCACGGTCTGTACTTCTGCGCCTACTGCGCGCGTCTGCATAACATTGAGCAGCAACTGCTGAGCATGTTTGGCGATACAGATGGTAAGCGTGATGCGATGTTGCGTTTCACCAAACCGGTCACTGGCGGCTATTACTTCGCGCCGTCGCTGGACAAGTTGATGGCGCTGTAAGCGTTTCTGATTCATTGATTAAAGGCCAGCCAGTAACACAACTGACTGGCCTTTTTATTACTGCTTTAACGCCGCATACACTTGATCAACTACTTTCTGTCAGAACAGGGTATTTTGCGGCGCTGACGCTACAGCTAATAGCCAGCAGAGAAAGATAGAGCATTGTCCGTTTCATAATCAGTCCAGATTGACGTTACGGCAGCCAAAGAGTGTGGTGAAAATAAACCCACTAACCCATGCCACCAGAATACCGCCAGCGTAAACCGCCATTGCCGGAAGGATGCCTTGCGCGGAAGTCATCAGCGGCAGCGCCACCAGACCAGACGGCCCGAATGCGCTGTTTAAGCCCATCGGCAGACCCCACCAGGCTATCAGGCCGATAAACAAACCGCCCGCCGCGCCGCCTAAACAGGCGGTAACAAACGGTTTCATGCGGGGCAGGGTGACACCGTAAATCAGCGGTTCGCCAACGCCAAGCAGACCGGGAATAATCGCCCCGCGGACCTGACTGCGTAATGCACTGTGCGGTTGCGCCCGCCAGTAGAGCGCCAGCGCCGCGCCCACCTGGCCTGCGCCTGCCATTGAAAGGATGGGAAATAAGCTGTTGAATCCCTGGCTGTCCATTAACGCCAGATAAACAGGAATAAAGCCCTGATGCACGCCAAATACCACGGCGATCAGGAACAGCCCGGCTAAAACCGCACAACCGAGCGGATTACTGTTCAGGTGCATAAACAGCCATGACATACCTTCAAACAGCCAGCCGCCCAGCGGCATAATGATCAGGTACGCAAGCGTAGCGGTGATCAGCAGGGTGATTAATGAGGTCAACAGCATGTCGAGGTCGTCGGGCATAAAGCGGCGCACCATGCCTTCGATGCGGGCGCAGGCCCACGCGGCGATCAACACGCCGATAATATTGCCGCGCGGATCGATGGGCAGACCAAAGAAATCGTGAAATCCGGCGTAGTAACCCGTGGTTGCAGTTGGGTTATAACCAAGCAAAAAGAGCGCAGCGATAATTGCGCCATTTACGCCCGTGCCACCAAATGCCTGGGCCGCGTTATAGCCCACCAGAATTACCAGGAAGGTGAACAGGCCTTTGCTGAACACCTTCATAAAATTCAGCGCATCGGGTAGCGTGCCCTGAGCATCTGCCGGAACGTGCATCACCGTGGCAATTAACGTCGCTATCCCCAGCAGCAGACCGGCGGCAATAAAACCGGGGATCAGCGGCGTGAAGATGGTGGCGAATTTGGCGAGAAATTGTTGCACGCCGGAAGTTTGTCTGGCTTTTAACTGGCGTTTATTCTGGGCGGCGATTTCTGCGGCATCCTGTACCGGTGCCTCGCCCAGCAGCTCGCTCATGGCTTTTGCTGCACGATGCGCTTTGCCTGGCCCAAAAACCACCTGCACCTGATCGCTGGTCAAAATGACGCCCTTCACGCCTTCCAGCGTTTTGATATCGGGATCAACCAATGAACTGTCATGTACACCCAGACGCAGGCGCGTCATACAGTTACCACAACTGGCGATATTTCCCGGTCCGCCGACCCGGGTAAGAATGGTGTTCAGAAGTTCACTGCTGATCTCTTTAGCCATGGGTTATTCCTTTTCCAGAGCCTTGCGAATAAAACCGCCGTGTTGATCCAGGCATTTTTTAGCTTCATCGGCATCGAGATTTTTCAGTACCATCACAATGGTCGTTTTACAGTTGCGCTCGCAAGCAATTAACGCCGCTTCCGCTTGTTCGGCATTACATCCGGTAGCGTTTTTGACGATATTGACCTGGCGCACATGCAGTTTTTCGTTGGTGGCGACCACATCGACCATCAGGTTGCCGAACACTTTGCCGGATTTAATCATCAGCCCGGTGGAGAGCATGTTGAGCACCAGTTTCTGCGCCGTGCCTGCTTTCATTCGCGAAGAACCGGTAACAACTTCGGCACCAACTACCGGCGTAATAGCAAACTCTGCGGTGGATGAAACGGCACTCCCCGGATTACAGGAAATGCCCACTGTACGGCAGCCGAGTTGGCGCGCGTATTCCAGCCCGGCAATCACATACGGCGTGCGTCCGCTGGCCGCAATACCAACCACCACATCCTGCGCGGTTAAGCCGATATTTTTCAGATCATTAACACCACCTTCCCGGCTATCTTCTGCGCCTTCCACCGCGTGCTGAATGGCATATTCGCCGCCAGCAATCAAACCAACTACCAGGCCCGGTTTCACGCCGTAGGTCGGCGGACATTCGCTGGCATCCAGAATCCCCAGACGACCGGATGTTCCCGCACCGAGATAAATCAGACGGCCGCCGCCGCTTACCTGGGTGTGGATAACATCGATCGCCGCGGCGATATCCGGCAGTACGCGCTCAACGGCGAGTGGTACGGTTTTATCTTCATCGTTGATAATCCGGCACATTTCCAGCGTTGATACGCGGTCAATTTCAGCCGAGGCGGCGTTCGAGCCTTCGGTAATCATCTTTTCAAGTTGCATCGGTGGTGACCTTAATATTTGCGATCAAATAATTGCAGATAAATGGGATCATATATCCCGATTTGATAGACACAAAGGAATCATTAAGTCCGAATATTACTCATGTGATGTCACTGAAAATGATTGCGCGCTGACGTAACGTTTGAGGTGCTGCATAAAGCAGCGACTAAATTGAGATTTTCCTGAATTAGTGAGCTGATCCGCAGCAATATTTTGTTTATCCTGTATTTTCAGAGGGAATGGAGTGTAACGCTCTGTATTAACAAGGAGAGCATTAAAATGGGTAAACTCACGGGCAAGACAGCACTGATTACGGGCGCATTGCAGGGAATTGGCGAAGGAATTGCCAGAACTTTTGCGCGTCATGGCGCAAACCTAATCTTGCTGGATATCTCCCCTGAGATCGAAAAGCTGGCGGACGAACTGTGTGGCCGTGGTCATCGCTGTACGGCGGTTGTCGCCGATGTGCGTGACCCGGCGTCGGTAGCCGCAGCTATTAAGCGCGCTAAGGAAAAAGAAGGGCGCATTGATATTCTGGTGAATAACGCAGGCGTTTGTCGTCTGGGCAGTTTCCTTGATATGAGCGATGAAGATCGCGATTTCCATATTGATATCAATATAAAAGGCGTATGGAACGTCACGAAGGCGGTGCTGCCGGAGATGATTGCCCGCAAAGATGGCCGGATTGTGATGATGTCTTCAGTCACTGGCGATATGGTGGCAGACCCGGGCGAAACGGCGTACGCCTTAACGAAAGCGGCGATTGTTGGCCTGACTAAATCGCTGGCGGTGGAGTACGCGCAGTCTGGTATTCGCGTTAACGCCATCTGCCCTGGATACGTTCGCACGCCAATGGCGGAAAGCATTGCCCGCCAGTCGAACCCGGAAGATCCAGAATCGGTGCTGACTGAAATGGCGAAAGCAATCCCGATGCGTCGCCTCGCCGATCCGCTGGAAGTCGGCGAACTGGCGGCCTTCCTCGCATCGGATGAATCCAGCTATTTAACCGGTACACAGAATGTGATTGATGGCGGCAGCACACTGCCGGAGACGGTTAGCGTCGGCATCTGATTCACCTCTGTTTCCTCCCTGCATTTGTGGGGAGGATTTCGTCTTATTCCCTTTTCAACTTCCAAATCACCAAACGGTATATAAAACCGTTACTCCTTTCACGTCCGTTATAAATATGATGGCTATTAGAAAGTCATTAAATTTATAAGGGTGCGCAATGGCCGTTAACTTACTGAAAAAGAACTCACTCGTGCTGGTTGCTTCTCTGCTACTGGCGGGCCATGTACAGGCAACGGAACTGCTGAACAGTTCTTATGACGTCTCCCGCGAGCTGTTTGCCGCCCTGAACCCGCCGTTTGAGCAACAATGGGCAAAAGATAACGGTGGCGACAAACTGACGATTAAACAATCTCATGCCGGATCATCAAAACAGGCGCTGGCAATTTTGCAGGGTTTAAAAGCCGACGTTGTCACTTATAACCAGGTGACCGACGTACAAATCCTGCACGATAAAGGCAAGCTGATCCCAGCGGACTGGCAGTCGCGCCTGCCGAATAATAGCTCGCCGTTCTACTCCACCATGGGCTTCCTGGTGCGTAAGGGCAACCCGAAGAATATCCACGACTGGAACGACCTGGTACGCTCTGACGTGAAGCTGATTTTCCCGAACCCGAAAACGTCGGGTAACGCGCGTTATACCTACCTTGCGGCATGGGGCGCAGCGGACAAAGCCGACGGTGGTGATAAAGCCAAAACCGAACAGTTTATGACCCAGTTCCTGAAAAACGTTGAAGTGTTCGATACTGGCGGTCGTGGCGCGACCACCACTTTTGCCGAGCGCGGCCTGGGCGATGTGCTGATCAGCTTCGAGTCGGAAGTGAACAACATCCGTAAACAGTATGAAGCGCAGGGCTTTGAAGTGGTGATTCCGAAAACCAACATTCTGGCGGAATTCCCGGTGGCGTGGGTGGATAAAAACGTACAGGCCAACGGCACGGAAAAAGCGGCAAAAGCCTACCTGAACTGGCTCTACAGCCCGCAGGCGCAAACCATCATCACCGACTATTACTACCGCGTAAATAACCCGGAAGTCATGGGCAAACTGAAAGATAAATTCCCGCAGACCGAGCTGTTCCGCGTGGAAGATAAATTTGGCTCCTGGCCGGAAGTGATGAAAACCCACTTCACCAGCGGCGGCGAGTTAGACAAGCTGTTAGCGGCGGGGCGTAAGTAATGTTTGCAGTTTCTTCAAGACGCGTGCTGCCGGGCTTTACCTTAAGCCTCGGCACCAGTCTGCTGTTTGTGTGCCTGATTTTGCTGCTGCCGCTCTCCGCGCTGGTGATGCAACTGGCCCAGATGAGCTGGGCGCAGTACTGGGAGGTGATCACCAACCCGCAGGTGGTCGCAGCCTATAAAGTGACGCTGCTGTCGGCGTTTGTGGCATCGATTTTTAACGGCGTTTTCGGTCTGCTGATGGCGTGGATCTTAACCCGCTATCGCTTTCCGGGTCGCACGCTGCTTGATGCGCTGATGGATTTACCCTTTGCGCTGCCAACGGCAGTCGCCGGTTTAACGCTGGCCTCGCTCTTTTCCGTGAACGGTTTTTACGGTGAATGGCTGGCGAAGTTTGATATCAAAGTCACCTATACCTGGCTGGGGATTGCGGTGGCGATGGCCTTTACCAGCATTCCGTTTGTGGTGCGCACCGTGCAGCCGGTGCTGGAAGAGTTAGGCCCGGAATATGAAGAGGCGGCAGAAACGCTCGGCGCAACACGCTGGCAGAGTTTTCGCAAAGTGGTGCTGCCGGAACTATCTCCGGCGCTGGTGGCGGGTGTGGCGCTGTCGTTTACCCGCAGCCTCGGTGAGTTTGGCGCGGTGATTTTTATCGCCGGGAATATCGCCTGGAAAACAGAAGTGACGTCGCTGATGATCTTTGTTCGCTTACAGGAGTTTGATTACCCGGCGGCGAGCGCGATTGCCTCGGTGATCCTCGCGGCATCGCTGCTGTTGCTGTTCTCAATTAACACTCTGCAAAGTCGCTTTGGTCGGCGTGTGGTAGGTCATTAATGGCGGAAGTGACACAATTGAAGCGTTATGACGCGCGCCCGATTAACTGGGGCAAATGGTTTCTGATTGGCATCGGGATGCTGGTATCGGCGTTCATCCTGCTGGTGCCGATGATTTATATCTTCGTACAGGCGTTCAGCAAAGGACTGATGCCGGTGTTACAAAATCTGGCCGATCCGGACATGCTGCACGCCATCTGGCTGACGGTGATGATCGCGCTGATTGCCGTACCGGTAAACCTGGTGTTCGGCATTCTGCTGGCCTGGCTGGTGACGCGCTTTAACTTCCCCGGACGCCAGCTATTGCTGACGCTGCTGGACATTCCGTTTGCCGTGTCGCCGGTGGTTGCTGGTCTGGTGTATCTGCTGTTCTACGGCTCTAACGGCCCGCTGGGCGGCTGGCTGGATGAACATAATCTGCAAATTATGTTCTCCTGGCCGGGTATGGTGCTGGTCACCATCTTCGTGACGTGTCCGTTTGTGGTGCGCGAACTGGTACCGGTAATGTTAAGTCAGGGCAGCCAGGAAGACGAAGCGGCGATTTTACTTGGCGCGTCCGGCTGGCAGATGTTCCGTCGCGTCACGCTGCCGAACATCCGCTGGGCGCTGCTTTACGGCGTGGTGCTGACCAACGCCCGCGCGATTGGCGAGTTTGGCGCGGTATCGGTGGTTTCCGGCTCGATTCGTGGCGAAACCCTGTCGCTGCCGTTACAGATTGAATTGCTGGAGCAGGACTACAACACCGTCGGCTCCTTTACCGCCGCCGCGTTGTTGACGCTGATGGCGATTATCACCCTGTTTTTAAAGAGTATGTTGCAGTGGCGCCTGGAAAATCAGGAAAAACGCGCGCAGCAGGAGGAACATCATGAGCATTGAGATTGCCAATATTAAGAAGTCTTTTGGTCGCACCCAGGTGCTGAACGATATCTCACTGGATATTCCTTCTGGTCAGATGGTCGCGTTGCTTGGGCCGTCCGGTTCCGGAAAAACTACGCTGCTGCGCATTATCGCCGGGCTGGAGCATCAAACCAGTGGGCATATTCGCTTTCACGGTACCGACGTGAGCCGTCTGCACGCGCGGGACCGTAAAGTCGGTTTCGTGTTCCAGCATTACGCGCTGTTTCGCCATATGACGGTGTTTGACAATATCGCTTTTGGCCTGACGGTGTTGCCACGGCGTGAACGCCCGAATGCGGCGGCGATCAAAGCGAAAGTGACAAAATTGCTGGAGATGGTGCAGCTTGCTCATCTGGCGGATCGTTATCCGGCGCAGCTTTCCGGCGGTCAGAAACAGCGTGTGGCGCTTGCACGCGCGCTGGCTGTGGAACCGCAAATTTTGCTGCTTGATGAACCGTTTGGCGCGCTGGATGCGCAGGTGCGTAAAGAGCTGCGTCGCTGGCTGCGTCAACTGCATGAAGAACTGAAATTCACCAGCGTGTTCGTGACCCACGACCAGGAAGAGGCGACCGAAGTAGCTGATCGTGTAGTGGTGATGAGTCAGGGCAATATTGAACAAGCTGACGCACCGGATCAGGTATGGCGTGAACCGGCGACTCGTTTTGTGCTGGAGTTTATGGGCGAGGTAAACCGCCTGCAGGGAACCATTCGCGGCGGGCAGTTCCACGTTGGCGCACATCGCTGGCCGCTGGGATACACCCCCGCGTATCAGGGGCCGGTGGATCTCTTCCTGCGCCCGTGGGAAGTGGATATCAGCCGCCGTACCAGCCTCGATTCGCCGCTACCCGTACAGGTACTGGAAGCCAGCCCGAAAGGTCACTACACCCAATTAGTGGTGCAGCCGCTGGGGTGGTACAACGAACCGCTGACGGTCGTGATGCATGGCGACGATGCCCCGCAGCGTGGCGATCGTTTATACGTTGGTCTGCAACATGCGCGGCTGTATAACGGCGATGAGCGTATTGAAACCCGCGATGAGGAACTTGCTCTCGCACAAAGCGCCTGATAGGTTGAGTGAATGTTAAACGCCCGGAGGCGCTTCCCGCGATCCGGGTTTTTTAATGGCAAGGTTTTGTAACCTGTAGGTCTGATAAGACGCGTAAGCGTCGCATCAGGCAACACCACGTATGGACAGAGATCGTGAGTACATTAGAACAAACAATAGGCAATACGCCTCTGGTGAAGTTGCAGCGAATGGCGCCGGATAACGGCAGTGAAGTGTGGTTAAAACTGGAAGGCAATAACCCGGCGGGATCGGTAAAAGACCGTGCGGCGCTTTCGATGATTGTCGAGGCGGAAAAGCGCGGCGAGATTAAACCGGGTGATGTGCTGATCGAAGCCACCAGTGGTAACACCGGCATTGCGCTGGCAATGATTGCGGCGCTTAAAGGCTATCGCATGAAATTGCTGATGCCCGACAACATGAGCCAGGAACGCCGTGCGGCGATGCGTGCCTACGGTGCAGAACTGATTCTGGTCACCAAAGAACAGGGCATGGAAGGCGCACGCGATCTGGCGCTGGAGATGGCGAATTGCGGCGAAGGAAAGTTGCTCGATCAGTTCAATAATCCCGATAACCCTTACGCCCATTACACCACTACCGGGCCGGAAATCTGGCAGCAAACTGGCGGGCGTATTACCCATTTTGTCTCCAGCATGGGAACAACCGGCACTATCACCGGCGTGTCACGCTTTATGCGCGAACAATCCAAACCGGTGACCATTGTTGGCCTGCAGCCGGAAGAAGGCAGCAGTATTCCCGGCATTCGCCGCTGGCCTGCGGAATATCTGCCGGGGATTTTCAATGCTTCTCTGGTGGATGAGGTGCTGGATATTCATCAGCGCGATGCGGAAAACACCATGCGCGAACTGGCAGTGCGGGAAGGGATTTTCTGCGGCGTAAGCTCCGGCGGCGCGGTTGCCGGAGCACTGCGGGTGGCAAAAGCTAACCCTGGCGCGGTGGTGGTGGCGATCATCTGCGATCGTGGCGATCGCTACCTTTCTACCGGGGTGTTTGGGGAAGAGCATTTTAGCCAGGGGGCGGGGATTTAAGATTATTGCGCAGGCACCGTTTTATCCGTCTGCGCAATTAACGCATGTAAAAAAGGCTGTGCGTTCTCATCGCTCTTACCGGGCATCTTCACGATATACGGCTTCCCGGTAATCGATGACGACGAGGCCACCTTGTCAATAAACTGCTCGGCTGTATCAATGCGATTACGGGTATTGCCCAGCTTCAGGCGCAGATGAGAAACCGCTTCATCGCAGGTATGTTCATCACCGTTGCGCACAAATATCAAATCCTTTTTCTGTGCTAATCCCTCCAGCATGGCGTTGATACGGGCTTCTTCATGGGCCGTTAACTTCGCATAAGCGGGGAGTGTCATTAGCAGCGTAACGACCAGACAAATGATTTTCTTCACTGAATTACCTTATCCTTGTTTTGTAATAGCCGATTTGACTGCCAGAATCAGGTAAAGTTTCGGCTGGAATACGATGAGGATCATCGGCAAGGAGAAAAAATTAAATGAGTAGTTTGTTGTTGTTTAACGATAAGAGCAGGGCACTGCAGGCGGATATCGTCGCCGTGCAGTCGCAGGTAGTGTACGGCAGCGTAGGCAACAGCATTGCGGTGCCTGCTATAAAGCAGAACGGCCTGAATGTCTTTGCCGTGCCGACGGTATTGCTGAGCAATACGCCGCATTATGACACTTTCTACGGTGGTGCGATTCCGGATGAATGGTTTAGCGGTTATTTGCGTGCGCTTCAGGAGCGTGATGCGCTGCGCCAACTTCGTGCTGTAACCACGGGCTATATGGGAACGGCATCGCAAATCAAAATCCTTGCCGAGTGGCTGACTGCGCTACGCAAAGACCATCCTGACCTATTGATCATGGTCGATCCGGTGATTGGCGATATTGATAGCGGAATTTATGTCAAACCTGACCTTCCCGAGGCGTATCGACAATATTTACTGCCGCTGGCACAGGGAATTACCCCCAATATCTTTGAGCTGGAAATCCTGACCGGTAAAGATTGCCGCGATCTCGACAGTGCCATTGCTGCCGCAAAAAGTCTGCTTTCAGACACATTAAAGTGGGTGGTGATTACCAGCGCCTCCGGCAATGAAGAAAATCAGGAGATGCAGGTGGTGGTGGTCAGTGCCGACAGCGTGAATGTCATTTCCCATTCCCGGGTTAAAACTGACCTGAAAGGGACTGGCGACCTGTTTTGTGCTCAGCTTATCAGTGGATTGCTGAAAGGGAAGGCGTTAACCGATGCGGTACACCGCGCGGGATTGCGCGTACTGGAAGTGATGCGCTATACCCAGCAGCATGAGAGCGATGAATTGATTTTGCCGCCTCTGGCTGAAGCATAAAAAAATGGCGCCGATGGGCGCCATTTTTCACTGCGGCAAGAATTACTTCTTGATGCGGATAACCGGGGTTTCACCCACGGTTACGCTACCGGACAGTTTGATCAGTTCTTTGATTTCGTCCATGTTGGAGATAACAACCGGAGTCAGGGTAGACTTGGCTTTCTCTTCCAGCAGCGGCAGATCAAATTCAATGACAGTATCACCAACTTTCACACGCTGACCTTCTTCAGCAATACGCTTGAAGCCTTCGCCTTTCAGTTCAACGGTGTCGATACCGAAGTGGACGAACAGCTCAACGCCGCTATCAGATTCGATAGAGAACGCGTGGTTGGTTTCAAAGATTTTACCAATGGTGCCGTCTACAGGCGCGACCATTTTGTTACCCGTTGGTTTGATAGCAATGCCATCACCAACGATTTTTTCCGCAAAAACGACATCCGGCACGTCTTCGATATTGACGATCTCGCCAGAGAGCGGAGCAATGATCTCAATAGTTCCGGTATCCTTCTTGTCGTCGGAAACCAGAGATTTCAGTTTATCGAACAAACCCATGATCTTCTCCTAAGCAGTAAATTGGGCCGCATCTCGTGGATTAGCAGATTGTTTTTTCTTCAATGAACTTGTTAACCAGCGTCATTAACTCGTCCGTTGTCGGTTGAGCAAGAGCCTGCTCTGCTAACACCTTCGCATCTTCGAAGTTCGTGTTACGGATAATCTTCTTAATGCGCGGGATAGAAATGGCGCTCATAGAGAATTCGTCCAGACCCATCCCCAGCAACAGAAGTGTAGCACGTTCATCGCCAGCAAGCTCACCACACATGCCAGTCCATTTGCCTTCAGCATGAGAAGCATCAATAACTTGCTTGATCAAGTTCAGCACGGACGGTGACATTGGCTGGTAAAGGTGTGAAATCATATCATTACCACGGTCAACTGCCAGAGTGTACTGCGTTAAATCATTGGTGCCGATACTAAAGAAATCAACTTCTTTGGCTAAATGACGTGCAATTGTTGCGGCAGCCGGTGTTTCCACCATTACGCCGATTTCAATTGACTCGTCAAACGCTTTACCTTCGTCGCGCAGTTCCTGTTTGTAGATTTCGATCTCTTTGCGCAGTGCACGCACTTCTTCAACAGAGATGATCATCGGGAACATGATGCGCAATTTACCGAAAGCAGAGGCACGCAGGATAGCGCGGAGCTGATCGCGCAGGATCTCTTTACGATCCATCGCGATACGGATAGCGCGCCAGCCGAGGAACGGGTTCTCTTCTTTCGGGAAGTTCATGTATGGCAGCTCTTTGTCGCCGCCGATGTCCATGGTACGAACGATAACCGCCTGAGAGCCACACGCTTCAGCCACTGCTTTGTAAGCAGCAAACTGTTCTTCTTCAGTGGGCAGCGCGTCGCGGTCCATGAACAGGAACTCAGTACGATACAGACCAACGCCTTCAGCGCCGTTACGCTCTGCACCTTCAACGTCACGAACCGTACCAATGTTAGCGCACACTTCTACCTGGTGACCGTCCAGCGTAATAGCTGGCAGATCTTTCAGTTTAGCAAGCTCTGCTTTTTCAGAAGCCACTTGCTCCTGAACAGCGCGCATTTTATCAATAACTTCGTTGGTTGGATTGACGTAAACCTGATTATTTACGGCATCCAGAATCAGATAGTCGTCATTTTTCACCTGAGAGGTGACGCTACCGGTACCCACGATAGCAGGCAGTTCCAGAGAACGCGCCATGATAGAGGTGTGGGAAGTACGGCCACCCGCGTCGGTGATGAAACCCAGCACCTTCTTCAGGTTCAGCTGTGCGGTTTCGGACGGCGTCAGGTCAGCGGCAACCAGAATGACTTCATCCTGAATGGCGCTCAGGTCGATAATCTTCAGGCCCAGGATGTTGCGCAGCAGGCGCTTACCGATATCACGTACGTCAGCCGCACGTTCTTTCAGGTATTCATCATCCAGCTCTTCCAGGGCAGAAGCCTGACCTTCGATAACTTCATGAGCAGCTGCGTCAGCTGTCATGTGCTTATCTTTAATCAGGGCTATGATTTCCTGCTCCAGCTCCTCATCTTCGAGCAGCATAATATGCCCTTCAAAGATGGCTTCTTTTTCTTCACCGAACGTTTCACCAGCTTTCGTTTTGATCGTTTCCAGCTGGGCTGATGCCTTGGCACGACCGCTCAGAAAACGTTCAACTTCCTGATCAACCTGGTCGGCAGAAATTTTTTTCCGGTCAATGACAATTTCGTCTTCTTTCAGAAGCAGAGCTTTACCGAAAGCGATACCCGGGGATGCTAAAATGCCTGAAATCATAACCCTACCTTACTTGTGACTGATTTTTAAAAGAACCCGGGAAATTACTCGAGTTCCGCCATCAGTTTAACCAGATGTTCAACCGCTTTCTGCTCGTCTTCGCCTTCTGCGGAGATAGTCACAACGGTACCTTGAGTCAGGCCCAGAGTCTGCAGTTTAAACAGGCTTTTCGCGCTGGCGCTTTTGCCGTTGGAAGTCACAGTAATTTCAGAAGTGAAGCCCTTAGCTTCTTTTACAAACTGGGCAGCAGGGCGGGTGTGCAGACCGTTCGGAGCGGTAATGGTAACTTCTTGCTGGAACATTGTATTTCCCCAACTTATAGGTTTAGTGTTGTGGAACTAAAGTCTAGCCTGGCGGTTCGACTTTAGCCTGTATTGTTAGCGCCAGTTTTTAACAGACGCGACGCACGAAGAGCGTAATACAGTCCATTGCTGGCGGGTGTTGACCGCTGACGTTTCGTACGTCATTAAACATTATGCCGCTAAAGGAAGAATTGAACCAAATCATAAAATCGATTCAGCTTTGGCTTTTCCTGTAACGATTAATTTCGCGCATCAAAATAATTAGTCTGGTTAAATACCAGTTCCGACAGGCTGAATCAATGCCAGGAGGGGCGAAAGTTTGAAGCAGGCCACAAAAAAGCACCTAAAAAGGTGCTTTTTTACGCATTTTTTACAAGCTGGCATTACTGTTGCAGTTCTTTCTCAGTGAAAAGATCGGCAAACAATGCAGTGCTTAAATAACGCTCACCCGATGACGGCAGAATAACCACAATATTCTTATTGGTAAAGCTTTCATCTTCTTGTAGTTTCAACGCCGCAGCAACAGCTGCTCCAGAAGAGATACCAGCAAGAATACCTTCTTCTTCCATCAGACGACGTGCGGTAGAAATGGCTTCTTCATTGGTGATGCCAATGACTTTGTCGACCAGCTTGAGATCAAGGTTAGCCGGGATAAAACCAGCGCCAATACCCTGAATTTTATGCGGACCAGGTTTAATCTCTTCACCTGCCAGCGCCTGGGCGATAACTGGAGAATCGGTTGGCTCAACGGCGACAGAGATAAGATCGGTCTTGCCTTTGGTGCCTTTAATGTAGCGGCTGACGCCAGTCAGCGTACCGCCAGTCCCAACGCCAGCAATAAATACATCAACCTGACCGTCGGTATCTTCCCAGATCTCCGGACCGGTGGTTTTTTCGTGAATTTCAGGGTTTGCCGGATTGCTGAATTGTTGCAGCAGCAGGTATTTCTCTGGATTGCTGGCGACAATTTCTTCTGCTTTTTGGATTGCGCCTTTCATGCCTTTAGCACCTTCGGTCAGCACCAGGTTTGCACCTAACGCTTTCAGCAGCTTGCGGCGTTCAATACTCATGGTTTCTGGCATGGTCAGGGTAAGTTTGTAACCGCGAGCGGCAGCTACATAGGCCAGTGCAATCCCGGTATTACCGCTGGTTGGTTCAACCAGTTCAACGCCTGGTTTCAGCACGCCGCGCTTTTCGGCATCCCAAATCATGTTGGCACCGATACGGCACTTAACGCTGAAGCTGGGGTTACGAGATTCCACCTTCGCCAGAATGCGTCCGTTACCGATGCGATTCAGGCGAACCAGCGGCGTGTGACCGATAGTCAGCGAGTTATCTTCAAAAATCTTACTCATGGCCTGTCCTTAACTGTATGAAATTGGGATACAACAGGTAGCATACCCGCTCAGAGAATATGCGGAAGTAAGGATTTAGCATATCTATATGCAGAAGGGAAATAATGACATGCAAGATGGAATAAGGGGCGGTATAAGCCCCCCCTGTTTCACACAAACGGTTTACAAAATAACCGGTAGATTGTTACCGCCACATGGCGTGTTTATCGCGATAGCAATCGACCCACATCGCCGTCGCGCCACAAACGGCAACGGGCATAATGAACAGATTAAGCAGCGGGATCATCGTAAACAGGCTGGTTAAAGCACCAAACTGCATATTGGTGATTTTGCGTGTGCGCAGGGCGGTGCGCATCTCTTTAAACGGCACTTTGTGGTTATCGAAGGGGTAATCACAATACTGGATGGCTAACATCCAGGCGCTAAACAGGAACCACAGTACCGGCGCGACGGTTTGCCCAATGCCAGGGATGAAGTAAAGAATTAGCAATACAATTGCGCGCGGCAGATACCAGGCAAATTTTTGCCATTCGCGTTTCATGATTCGCGGCACATCTTTCATGATACCGAAAATTCCGGTATCTGGCGGTGTAGCGCCAGTCAGTCTTGCTTCCAGTTGTTCAGCCAATAAACCGTTGAACGGAGCAGCAATCCAGTTAGCAATCGTTGAGAAGAAATAGCCAAACACTAACAGCACAGAGATGACAGCCAGGGGCCACAACAGATAGCTCAGCCATTGTAACCAGTCCGGAACATAACTCATGAGAGTCGGGATCCAGACATCGAGTTGCGTAAAGAGCCACCAGAATGCGCCCCCCATCAACAAAATATTGACCAGCAGCGGTAAAATAACGAAACGCCGAATCCCAGGTTGCGAGACGAGCTTCCAGCCTTGCGCAAAATAGTAAAAACCGCTGCGTGGGGCAGATGTGAATGATGAAACCATAATCAGGATGAGCTCCTTTTGACCAATCCCAGGAAAATTCTGCGTATTTTACCGGGTAATTGCGCAATGGACAGTTAGGATATGTTCGAAAAAACAGCAAAAAGCACGATTTCATCTATCTTTGTGCTGTGAAAGTTAATAGTGCACTTGCACTTGAGGTAATCGGCAAATACTCTTAGTGAGTAAATGTTTGCCGTGGTGGCAAGGTGTTAGAACAACAGAGAATATAATGATGCAGGATTTGCGTCTGATATTAATCATTGTTGGCGCGATCGCCATAATCGCTTTACTGGTACATGGTTTCTGGACCAGCCGTAAAGAACGATCTTCTATGTTCCGCGATCGGCCATTAAAACGAATGAAGTCAAAACGTGACGACGATTCTTATGACGAGGATGTCGAAGATGATGAGGGCGTTGGTGAGGTTCGTGTTCACCGCGTGAATCATGCCCCGGCTAACGCCCAGGAGCATGAGGTTGCTCGTCCGTCGCCGCAACACCAGTACCAACCGCCTTATGCGTCTGCGCAGCCGCGTCAACCGGTCCAGCAGCCGCCTGAAGCGCAGGTACCGCCGCAACATGCTCCGCGTCCAACGCAGCCGGTGCAGCAACCTGTGCAGCAGCCTGCCTATCAGCCGCAGCCTGAACAGCCGTTGCAGCAGCCTGTTTCGCCACAGGTCGCGTCAGCGCCGCAGCCAGTGCATTCAGCACCGCAACCGGCACAACAGGCTTTCCAGCCTGCAGAACCCGTAGCGGCACCACAGCCTGAGCCTGTAGCGGAACCGGCTCCAGTTACGGATAAACCGAAGCGCAAAGAGGCGGTGATTATCATGAACGTCGCGGCGCATCACGGTAGCGAGTTAAACGGTGAACTGCTTCTTAACAGCATTCAACAAGCGGGCTTCATTTTTGGCGATATGAACATTTACCATCGTCATCTTAGCCCGGATGGCAGCGGCCCGGCGTTATTCAGCCTGGCGAATATGGTGAAACCGGGAACCTTTGATCCTGAAATGAAGGATTTCACTACTCCGGGTGTCACTATCTTTATGCAGGTACCGTCTTACGGTGACGAGCTGCAGAACTTTAAGCTGATGCTGCAATCTGCGCAGCATATTGCCGATGAAGTGGGCGGTGTAGTGCTTGACGATCAGCGCCGTATGATGACTCCGCAGAAATTGCGCGAGTACCAGGACATCATCCGCGAAGTCAAAGACGCCAACGCCTGATACACTTAAGGCAAATTAACTCCTCTTCGAACCCCCGCTTGTCGGGGGTTTTTAGCATTGATGGTGCGATATGGAATCAATCGAACAACAACTGACAGAACTGCGAACGACGCTTCGCCATCATGAATATCTTTATCATGTGATGGATGCGCCGGAAATTCCCGACGCTGAATACGACAGGCTGATGCGCGAACTGCGCGAGCTGGAAACCAAACATCCAGAACTGATTACGCCTGATTCGCCTACCCAACGTGTAGGTGCTGCGCCGCTGGCGGCTTTCAGCCAGATCCGCCATGAAGTGCCAATGCTGTCGCTGGATAACGTTTTTGATGAAGAAAGCTTTCTTGCCTTCAACAAACGAGTGCAGGACCGTCTGAAAAGCAACGAGAAGGTCACCTGGTGCTGTGAGCTGAAGCTGGATGGTCTTGCCGTCAGTATTCTGTATGAAAATGGCGTTTTAGTCAGTGCCGCGACGCGTGGCGATGGCACCACCGGGGAAGATATTACGTCTAATGTGCGTACTATTCGCGCCATTCCGCTGAAGCTACACGGAGAGAATATCCCGGCGCGTCTGGAAGTGCGTGGTGAAGTGTTCCTGCCGCAGGCGGGGTTCGAAAAGATTAACGAAGATGCGCGACGCACGGGCGGGAAAGTGTTTGCTAACCCACGTAATGCGGCAGCTGGTTCACTGCGTCAGCTTGATCCGCGTATTACAGCGAAGCGACCGCTCACTTTCTTCTGCTATGGCGTCGGTGTTCTGGAAGGTGGCGAGCTGCCGGATACTCATCTTGGCCGTTTACTGCAATTTAAAAAGTGGGGTTTGCCGGTCAGCGATCGGGTAACGTTTTGTGAATCGGCGGAAGAAGTGCTGGCGTTCTACCACAAAGTAGAAGAAGACCGTCCGACGCTGGGCTTTGATATCGACGGCGTGGTGATTAAGGTCAACTCACTGGCACAGCAGGAGCAGCTTGGCTTTGTCGCGCGTGCCCCGCGCTGGGCGGTAGCGTTTAAATTCCCGGCGCAGGAACAGATGACCTTTGTGCGTGACGTCGAGTTTCAGGTTGGGCGTACTGGCGCGATTACGCCTGTTGCGCGTCTGGAACCTGTCCATGTTGCTGGCGTGTTGGTGAGTAACGCTACACTGCATAATGCTGACGAAATCGAACGTCTTGGTTTACGCATTGGCGATAAAGTGGTTATTCGCCGCGCTGGCGACGTGATCCCGCAGGTGGTTAACGTCGTGCTTTCTGAACGCCCGGAAGATACCCGTGAGGTTGTATTCCCGACGCATTGTCCGGTATGTGGTTCTGACGTCGAGCGTGTGGAAGGTGAAGCGGTTGCCCGCTGTACCGGTGGCCTGATTTGCGGTGCGCAGCGTAAAGAGTCTCTGAAACACTTTGTTTCCCGCCGTGCGATGGATGTTGACGGAATGGGCGACAAAATCATCGATCAACTGGTTGAAAAAGAATATGTCCACACTCCGGCGGATCTGTTCAAACTCACCGCAGGCAAACTGACCGGACTGGAGCGTATGGGGCCGAAATCGGCACAAAACGTGGTTAACGCGCTGGAAAAAGCGAAAGAAACCACCTTTGCCCGCTTCCTCTATGCACTTGGTATCCGTGAAGTTGGCGAGGCTACCGCAGCAGGTCTGGCGGCATATTTCGGCACGCTGGAAGCGCTGGAAGCCGCGTCGATTGAAGAGCTGCAAAAGGTGCCTGATGTTGGAATTGTCGTTGCCTCCCACGTTCACAACTTCTTTGCCGAAGAAAGCAACCGCAATGTCATCAGCGAGCTGTTGGCGGAAGGTGTTCACTGGCCTGAGCCGATCGTTATCAATGCGGAAGAGATTGACAGTCCGTTTGCTGGTAAAACCGTGGTGCTTACGGGCAGCTTAAGCCAGATGTCGCGTGATGACGCTAAAGCTCGACTGGTCGAACTGGGGGCGAAAGTCGCGGGCAGCGTGTCGAAGAAAACCGATCTGGTGATAGCGGGTGAAGCTGCAGGATCTAAACTGGCGAAGGCGCAGGAACTGGGCATTGAAGTCATCGACGAAACGGAAATGCTGCGTTTGCTGGGTAGCTGAGATGGAAAAAGAGCAGCTGATTGAAATAGCCAATACGATAATGCCGTTTGGCAAGTACAAAGGGCGTCGCTTAATCGACCTGCCGGAGGAGTATCTGCTGTGGTTTGCCCGCAAAGATGAGTTCCCGGCAGGGAAGCTCGGTGAGCTAATGCAAATCACGCTGCTGATTAAAACCGAGGGGCTGACGCAACTGGTCCAGCCCCTGAAGCGTCCGCTTTAAGCTTTATCGGCGCTGCTTTCCTGCTGCGCCTGTAACTGTTCGGTCTGGCGTTTGTATCGACGCGCCAGCACCGCACAGACCATCAATTGGATCTGATGGAAAATCATCAGGGGCAGCACCATCATACCGATCACCGATGTGGGGAACAGAATGTTTGCCATCGGGATGCCATTTGCCAGACTCTTTTTCGAACCACAAAAGACGATAGTAATTTCATCTGCCTTATTGAAGCCCAGTCGGCGTGCCATAAAGACGTTAACTACAATCACGATAGCCAGAAGAACGCAACTGACCACCACGATAAACAGCAATGATCCCCAGCCAACTTTGTGCCAGATACCGTTAACGACGGCTTCGCTGAATGCCGTATAAACCACCAACAGAATGGACGTCTGGTCAGTTTTCGCAATCCATTTTTTATTACGCGACACCCAGTCACCAATCCAAGGCCGGGAAAGATGCCCCAACACAAATGGCAGCAACAGTTGCAGCATAATTTTACCGACCTGCTCAAGGCTGCCCCCTGCACCGTGAACATTCATCACCAGACCAACCAGCAATGGTGAAAGGAAAATCCCCAGCAGGCTGGATGCTGACGCAGAACAAACCGCCGCCGCGACGTTACCGCCCGCCATTGACGTGAAGGCGATTGCAGACTGCACGGTCGCGGGGAGAATGCACAAGTAGAGAAAACCGGAGTAGAGCATCGGGTCGACATTTACCGGTTTCCACCAGGCAAACAGCACGCCCAGAATCGGAAACAGCACGAAGGTGCTGCACATTACCCACAAATGCAGTCGCCAGTGACCACCGCCAGCAATAATCGCCTCACGCGACAACTTCGCGCCGTGCATAAAGAACAGCAGAGCAATCGCTGCAGTGGTCAGATTTTCAAAGAAGGGGACGAAATCGCCTCTGGCCGGAAAGAAAGATGCCAGCAACACCACCGTGATCAGGGTTAAGGTGAAAGGATCGAGGATACGAAAAAGTTTCATAAAGACTCCAGATGATCGATGGTTCTATTGTGCTTCTTCCAGTTTGAGAAATAAAATTGATTTATTGCATCCATTCATGAAAAAAACAGATGAATTATTCTTTAAAGCAATTAAAGGTTTTCGTCACAGTAGCGCAGGAGAAAAGTTTTAGTCGTGCAGGAGAGCGTATCGGCCTGAGCCAGTCGGCAGTGAGTCACAGTGTGAAGGAGCTGGAAAATCATACTGGTGTTCGCCTGCTGGACAGAACCACGCGTGAAGTGGTGCTTACAGATGCAGGGCAGCAGTTGGCTTTGCGTCTTGAGCGACTGCTGGATGAACTTAACAGCACGTTGCGCGATACCGGGCGTATGGGGCAACAACTGAGCGGAAAAGTTCGGGTCGCTGCCAGCCAGACCATTTCCGCGCATCTTATTCCGCAATGCATTGCTGAAAGCCATCGCCGCTATCCAGATATTCAGTTTGTCCTGCACGATCGTCCGCAGCAGTGGGTGATGGAAAGTATTCGCCAGGGAGATGTCGATTTTGGCATCGTCATCGATCCTGGCCCAGTGGGCGATCTGCAATGTGAAGTGATTCTTTCCGAGCCTTTCTTTCTGCTTTGCCATCGCGATAGCGCTTTGGCCGTGGAAGATTATGTCCCCTGGCAGGCATTACAGGGAGCGAAATTGGTGTTGCAGGATTACGCGTCAGGCAGCCGACCGCTGATTGACGCAGCGCTGGCGCGCAACGGTATTCAGGCGAATATTGTGCAGGAGATTGGTCATCCGGCGACGCTGTTCCCGATGGTAGCCGCAGGCATCGGCATCAGTATTCTTCCCGCACTGGCGCTACCATTGCCTGAAGGTAGCCCACTGGTGGTAAAGCGCATTACGCCAGTGGTTGAACGCCAGTTGATGCTGGTGCGCAGGAAGAACCGTTCACTTTCCACCGCCGCTGAAGCGTTATGGGACGTAGTACGAGACCAGGGCAATGCGCTAATGGCTGGGCGGGAAGGGGATCCGTTGTATCAGATATAGAGTGAATTCATACTGCCGGGAGCTCCGGCAGTAATCAATCAGAAATTAAATTTGATGGAGTAGATTATCGCATCCTGGTAAAAATCTTCGCCCAGTTTGTCATCCGCATAACGATACTGAATCCCTGTGGTGATGTGTGAAGTTGCATTCCACCAAAGTGCGACGGCACCGTTCAGACCTTCTTTGCCGCCATTACCTGCCGCGTAGGTGGCATCACGATCAAACTCGTACTCGTTCCAGTTGGTGAGGGTGAATTTCTCACTGCCCAGCATAAAGCTGTAACCTGCAACCCAACCGGCGACATAACCGTTATCGCCGGTATAATAGGTTTGGTCTGTATAGCGTTTTGCAAAGAACGGTTTGAACCACCAACCGCTGCCGGTGAAATTGTAGCCGATCCCGTAAAGGAACATATCGTCATGGAAATTCACACGATTCGCAGAACCGTAGGTGCCATACGCATGCAAGTAGAGATTAAATCCGGTGTCACCCAGGTAAATACGGTTGGTATTTTTAAATGTATAACGCTGCTCGCTACCCGGTTTATCATGACGATCATTATAAAAGTTTTCCCAGTCGAAGAACCCGTACATTTCTCCCCAACTAAAGTTAGCGCCGCCTTCCAGTTCCAGATATCCAAAATCATCTTTGTGTGATTTGGTCGACGATTTCTCAGTGGTTCTGCTAGTCCAGTCAAGATAATGAATACCTATATCAGCAAAACCGCCTTTAAATTCTGCATGGGATACTGCTGGTATCGCCAATACAGAAGAGAGTGTCAGAGTAAAAAGATGTTTTTTCATAGCATAATTCCCTATGCCGATCGTTATTAGTTGATTGCTTAATAAAAGGTTGATTAAAAGCGGCATATTGTTAATGCAAGGGAAAGGAGAGTACCAATACAGTTTTTTCAGCCTATTAATAGTGAAAAAATATAAATATATCGATATCGAATAACTATCGGATACATGAAAAAAGTGTATTGGTATGAGGTAGGGCAATCTCGTTATAAAAAGGCGTTAGATTCCACCCTACAAAAAAAGGATATATATGTATCAGGCTCAGTTTTCTCATAACCCACTGTATTGCGTAGATATTATCAAGACTTATAAACCTGATTTCACGCCACGAGTGGCCTTTATTTTAGGTTCCGGGCTGGGCGCGCTGGCCGATCAGATTGAGAACGCGGTCGCAATTTCCTACGAAAAGCTGCCTGGGTTCCCGGTAAGTACCGTACACGGTCATGCGGGTGAGCTGGTGCTGGGGTATCTCCAGGGGGGGCCAGTGGCGTGTATGAAAGGTCGCGGACATTTCTACGAAGGTCGTGGGATGACCATCATGACGGATGCAATCCGTACCTTTAAGTTGCTGGGCTGCGAGTTGCTGTTCTGCACCAATGCGGCTGGCTCACTGCGCCCTGAAGTGGGGGCCGGCAGTCTGGTCGCATTGAAAGATCACATCAACACCATGCCGGGAACGCCGATGGTGGGTCTTAATGATGAACGTTTTGGTGAGCGCTTCTTCTCGCTGGCGAATGCCTACGATGCGGAATACCGCGCACTGTTACAAAAAGTGGCGAAAGAAGAGGGGTTCCCTCTGACGGAGGGCGTGTTCGTCTCGTATCCGGGGCCGAATTTCGAGACTGCGGCGGAAATTCGCATGATGCAAATTATTGGTGGGGATGTTGTTGGTATGTCTGTGGTGCCTGAGGTTATTTCAGCTCGCCATTGCGAACTTAAAGTCGTTGCGGTCTCTGCGATTACCAACATGGCGGAAGGTCTGAGTGACGTGAAGCTTTCTCATGCCCAAACGCTGGCAGCAGCGGAACTCTCAAAGCAAAACTTTATTAATCTTATTTGCGGCTTTCTGCGCAAAATTGCCTGAGTAAAACAACAATAAACGGCCTTACTGAGTGAGGCCATATGATGCGACAAGGAAACGATTATGAGCATCGCTTTGCGCTTAAAGGTAATGTCCTTTTTGCAATATTTTATCTGGGGGAGCTGGCTGGTTACCCTCGGTTCTTACATGATTAATACCCTTCATTTCACCGGCGCTAATGTTGGCATGGTTTACAGTTCCAAAGGGATCGCCGCGATTATTATGCCGGGTATAATGGGGATCATCGCAGACAAATGGCTGCGTGCGGAACGTGCATACATGCTGTGCCACCTGGTGTGTGCGGGCGTACTTTTTTATGCGGCATCCGTAACTGATCCGGATATGATGTTTTGGGTGATGTTAGTCAATGCGATGGCGTTTATGCCGACTATTGCGTTATCGAACAGCGTCTCTTATTCCTGTCTTGCCCAGGCAGGGCTTGACCCGGTGACCGCTTTCCCGCCCATTCGCGTTTTTGGTACGGTGGGGTTCATTGTCGCCATGTGGGCAGTAAGCCTGCTGCATCTGGAATTGAGTAGTCTGCAACTGTATATCGCGTCCGGTGCGTCATTGCTGCTGTCGGCTTATGCGTTGACTTTGCCGAAGATTCCGGTTGCGGAGAAAAAAGCGACTACATCGCTTGCCAGCAAGCTGGGTCTGGATGCCTTCGTGCTGTTTAAAAATCCACGCATGGCTATCTTTTTCCTCTTCGCCATGATGCTGGGCGCGGTGCTGCAAATTACCAACGTTTTTGGCAACCCATTCCTGCATGATTTCGCCCGTAATCCTGAGTTTGCTGATAGCTTCGTGGTGAAATACCCGTCCATTTTACTGTCAGTTTCACAGATGGCTGAAGTCGGTTTCATTCTGACGATACCGTTCTTTTTGAAGCGTTTCGGTATTAAAACCGTCATGCTGATGAGTATGGTGGCGTGGACGCTGCGCTTTGGCTTCTTTGCCTATGGCGATCCATCACCAACCGGGTTTATTTTGCTGTTGCTGTCGATGATTGTTTACGGTTGTGCATTCGATTTCTTCAATATTTCTGGTTCGGTCTTTGTCGAACAGGAAGTTGATTCCAGCATTCGTGCCAGCGCCCAGGGCCTTTTTATGACGATGGTAAATGGCGTCGGCGCATGGGTTGGCTCGATTCTGAGCGGTATGGCAGTGGATTACTTCTCGGTGGATGGCGTAAAAGATTGGCATACCATTTGGCTGATGTTTGCAGGGTATGCTCTTTTCCTCGCAGTGATATTTTTCTTTGGGTTTAAATATAACCATGACCCTGAAAAGATAACGCATCGTTCAGTTACACATTAAAAGGATTCGCAGCTCTGTTCCTTGGGGCTGCTTTTATGATAAAGGTTAATTAGTGAAAGATATTTTATTTTCTTCTGGCGTTGGTTTTGGCATTGGTGCTTTGTTTACAATCGTGCGATTACCTATTCCTGTTCCAAATGTATTGCCGGGTATATTATCCATCGTGTTTATGTATGTCGGATATCTGGTGGTGAAATACTTTATGCCATGATAATTTAATACGATATATTTTTTATATGGAGCACTTAATTATGGAACGCGTATATAGAACAGATCTTAAGTTGCTCCGTTATTTTCTTGCCGTAGCGGAAGAGTTGCATTTTGGTCGCGCAGCAGCGCGTTTAAATATGTCTCAGCCTCCGCTCAGTATTCATATTAAAGAGCTGGAAAATCAACTCGGCACGCAGCTTTTTATTCGCCATTCGCGCAGCGTCGTACTGACACACGCGGGCAAAATCTTGATGGAAGAATCGCGTCGATTGCTGGTGAATGCAAATAATGTATTGGCTCGGGTTGAACAAATAGGTCGGGGAGAAGCAGGGCGGATTGAACTCGGGGTTGTGGGAACGGCAATGTGGGGACGGATGCGCCCGGTTATGCGGCGATTCCTTAGAGAAAATCCTAACGTTGAAGTTCTGTTTCGCGAAAAGATGCCAGCGATGCAAATGGCCTTGCTGGAACGCCGCGAACTTGATGCCGGGATCTGGCGAATGGCGACAGAACCACCGACTGGTTTTACCAGCTTACGGTTGCATGAATCGGCGTTTCTGGTGGCGATGCCTGAAGAGCATCATCTCTCATCATTTTCCACCGTCCCGCTGGAAGCGCTACGTGACGAGTATTTCGTTACAATGCCGCCCGTGTACACTGACTGGGATTTTTTGCAGCGAGTTTGCCAGCAGGTGGGATTTTCACCGGTTGTTATTCGCGAAGTTAATGAACCGCAAACGGTACTCGCCATGGTCAGTATGGGTATTGGTATCACATTGATAGCGGACAGCTACGCGCAGATGAACTGGCCCGGTGTCATATTCCGTCCGCTCAAAGAACGCATCCCGGCAGACTTATATATTGTTTATGAAACGCAGCAGGTGACGCCCGCGTTGGTTAAACTGCTGGCGGCGTTGGCGCAGTAGATGAGAGGCACGGGAACTGCCGGACATAGTTGGTCTGATAAGCGAAGCGCATCAGGCAATTTCGCAAATTGCAGATAGCAAAAAAGCGCCTTTAGGGCGCTTTTTTACATTGGTGGGTCGTGCAGGATTCGAACCTGCGACCAATTGATTAAAAGTCAACTGCTCTACCAACTGAGCTAACGACCCGAAGTGGTGGGTGATGACGGGATCGAACCGCCGACCCCCTCCTTGTAAGGGAGGTGCTCTCCCAGCTGAGCTAATCACCCACTTCGGTACTTCACATTGTTACAAGAAATCTAGCTGGCGAGAAAGTGGTGGGTGATGACGGGATCGAACCGCCGACCCCCTCCTTGTAAGGGAGGTGCTCTCCCAGCTGAGCTAATCACCCACTTCTCAATTTCTTGCTACACGGCGGAGACTACATAAAGTAGTTGGTGGGTGATGACGGGATCGAACCGCCGACCCCCTCCTTGTAAGGGAGGTGCTCTCCCAGCTGAGCTAATCACCCCCGCTGTGTGGAGTCGCATTATAGGGAGAGTTCAAAATGAGTCAACGCATTTTCTAAAGAAATTGTTCGTTCGTCGTAAATTTAAGCAAGATGATCGCAAAACAGACCGTGTTGCGCAATTTGTCAACGAAAACAATAATGCGTAAGGTTGCAACCCGAACTACATTGAGGAATCAGGCGGGAGTGATAGAATATCGCCCACTCAATTTTTCCAGGATTTGCCGGTTGTCGGCATCTTTCTAAACGTAAGGCCATTTCATGAAAATCAAAACTCGCTTCGCGCCAAGCCCAACAGGCTATCTGCACGTTGGCGGCGCGCGTACTGCTCTTTACTCCTGGCTTTTTGCACGTAACCACGGCGGTGAGTTCGTGCTGCGTATTGAAGACACCGATCTTGAGCGTTCCACGCCGGAAGCTATCGAAGCCATTATGGATGGCATGAACTGGCTGAGCCTGGAGTGGGATGAAGGTCCGTACTACCAGACCAAACGTTTTGATCGCTACAACGCGGTGATCGATCAGATGCTGGAAGAGGGCACAGCTTATAAATGCTATTGCTCTAAAGAGCGCCTGGAAGCGCTGCGCGAAGAGCAAATGGCGAAAGGTGAGAAGCCGCGTTATGACGGTCGCTGCCGCCACAGTCATGAGCATCACGCTGATGATGAGCCGTGTGTCGTACGTTTTGCTAACCCGCAGGAAGGTTCTGTTGTTTTTGACGATCAGATCCGTGGTCCGATCGAGTTCAGCAACCAGGAGCTGGATGATCTGATTATCCGCCGTACCGATGGTTCCCCAACCTATAACTTCTGTGTGGTTGTCGATGACTGGGATATGGAAATCACCCACGTTATCCGTGGCGAAGACCATATCAACAACACACCGCGCCAGATTAACATTCTTAAGGCTCTGAAAGCGCCGGTACCGGTTTACGCGCACGTTTCTATGATCAACGGCGATGACGGTAAAAAACTGTCCAAACGTCACGGGGCGGTCAGCGTAATGCAGTATCGTGATGATGGTTATCTGCCAGAAGCACTGCTGAACTATCTGGTGCGTCTGGGCTGGTCCCACGGCGATCAGGAAATCTTCACTCGTGAAGAGATGATTAAATACTTCACTCTGAATGCCGTCAGCAAATCTGCCAGTGCGTTCAACACCGACAAGCTGCTGTGGCTGAACCATCACTACATTAACGCGTTGCCGCCGGAGTATGTTGCTACTCACTTACAGTGGCACATTGAGCAGGAAAATATCGATACCCGTAACGGCCCGCAGCTGGCTGATCTGGTGAAACTGCTGGGCGAACGCTGCAAGACGCTGAAAGAGATGGCACAGAGCTGCCGTTATTTCTACGAAGATTTTGCTGAGTTCGATGCCGACGCCGCGAAAAAACATCTGCGTCCGGTAGCGCGTCAGCCGCTGGAAGTGGTTCGTGACAAACTGACTGCGATTACTGACTGGACCGCTGAAAACGTTCATCACGCTATTCAGGCGACGGCGGATGAGCTGGAAGTGGGTATGGGTAAAGTTGGTATGCCGCTGCGTGTCGCCGTTACCGGTGCGGGGCAGTCTCCAGCGCTGGATGTTACCGTTCACGCAATCGGTAAGACCCGCAGTATCGAGCGTATCAACAAAGCGCTGGCTTTTATTGCTGAACGCGAAAATCAGCAGTAATTAGCGCATAAAAGATAAACGGCAGGAGAGATACCCCTGCCGTTTTTTATTTATGCTGATTCATCTATGTCGAGACGAGCAAGAAAATTACGAATTCCTTCGCGTGACAAAAATTGCGCAACTTTTTCTTGCTCACTGTGAGTCATGTTGTCTATTGCGCTGATGATTTGCCGATAAGCAGGAGTGCGAATACCCGGTGCGTATTCGGCAAGGGGTTCTTCGGCTTCCAGAAGCATCGGTGTGTTATGGAAGGCTGGCGTGTTCTGAATAAACTCGCAAACTTGCGTATCGACCAGAATAAGTCTGGCACGACCGCCTTTCACGCCGGGAAATTTTTCCGTTTTCCAGCCTTTTTCTCTGATCCAACGGTTAACAGTTTGTTTAGCCACGCCGAGGCATTCAGCCAGTTCTTCGGTGGTCATTTTATTGCGTAATCTTTTCATATTATTTGCTATCGCGAATCCCTAAGCGTTGTAACAATCCGATAATCCCTTCCCGCAGAAGCAAGGATGTAAACTGTTTTTGTTCAACTGGCGTCATCTCTTTCGCCAGTGTCACCAGCAACACTTCAAGCGGCGCATCACCAGAAAGGGCTGGCGCTTCTCCCTGACCTTCTGGACGTTCAGCATTGCGAATATATTCACGAACCTGTTCATTGACGTGAACCAGTCGAGCTTTGCCACCCTGGACGCCTGGTTTTGGTGACGTTGTCCAGCCTTCCTTGCGTACCCATTTATTAATGGTCTGGCGGCTATAGCCGGTCAGTCTGGCAAGTTCATCTGGCGTCATCCTCTCCTTGAACATAACAATTCCCTGAATGTATGTGGGTCTATTAGTAGTTCATTTTATAACACCACTTTACAGGAAACCGTGACATGAATAACTACTGAATGCGAGCGGTTTTCCAAAATTGTTCATTTGCCTGATTTTTCAGCGATTGAAACTACACGTGGCAATTTGCCGTTGACACATTCGGGCGGAATTCATATGATGCCGCCCGTCAACTCGACAAGCTTTACGTGATGGGGCTATAGCTCAGCTGGGAGAGCGCTTGCATGGCATGCAAGAGGTCAGCGGTTCGATCCCGCTTAGCTCCACCAAATTTTGCACCCAGTAAATTTGGTACGTAAACGACTCGTGGGGCTATAGCTCAGCTGGGAGAGCGCTTGCATGGCATGCAAGAGGTCAGCGGTTCGATCCCGCTTAGCTCCACCAAATTTCAAACCCTCGCTGCAAAGCGGGGGTTTTTTGTCTCTGCCTTTTGCCGCTTTTGTAATACAGTCTATATCCTGGCAGTGCCGTGTGGTGAATGCATCACTGACTGAAAAAACAGCAACAGGCTGGCCCCTGTTTGCTTCGCGATGCGAATAAACTTATTATTTGTGTGCCTGAAAACCCCGATCAGTGAGAGTAGTGTACTCATGTTTGTGGAGCATAACCTGATAAAAAATATCAAGATATTCACACTAGCGTTTACGCTCACCGTGGTACTTATTCAGCTATCCCGTTTAATTTCGCCACTTGCTGTTATCCATTCCAATTATATCTTTCTGGCGTGGATGCCACTGTGCGTAATGCTGTCAATCTTGTTTATCTTTGGCTGGCGTGGTGTCGTTCCCATTTTATGCGGGATGTTTTGCACCAATCTGTGGAACCTGCATCTCTCTTTTTTACAGACCGCCGTCATGATCGGCAGCCAGGCGTTTGCAGTCCTGTGTGCCTGTGCAATATTACGCTGGCAATTGGGGACGCGTTGGCGTTATGGATTGACCAGCCGATACGTCTGGCAACGTCTGTTCTGGCTTGGTTTGGTGGCGCCGATTGGCATCAAATGCAGCATGTATCTTGTGGGAAATTTCTTTGATTTTCCGCTAAAGATATCTACCTTTTTCGGCGATGCGGATGCCATTTTCACGGTCGTTGATTTGCTAAGCCTTTTCACCGCAGTGCTGATTTACAACATGCTTTTTTACTATCTCACCCGCATGATTGTAAGTTCCCACTTTGCACAGATATTGTGGCGTAGGGATATCGCTCCGTCGTTGAGCAAAGAGAAACGCGCATTTACCTTAAGCTGGCTGGCAGCTCTTAGCGTGCTGCTACTTCTGATGTGCACACCGTATGAAAATGACTTTATTGCCGGTTACCTGGTACCTGTTTTCTTTATCATCTTTACCCTCGGTGTCGGTAAGATTCGCTATCCGTTTTTAAATCTCACCTGGGCTGTTTCAACGCTTTGCCTTCTGAATTACAACCAGAACTTTTTGCAAGGGGTACTAACCGAATATTCGCTGGCATTTATTCTCGCAGTACTGATTTCCTTTAGTGTTTGCCTGCTCTATATGGTGCGTATTTATCATCGTAGTGAATGGCTTAACCGCCGCTGGCATTTGCAGGCGCTGACCGATCCGTTAACGCTTCTACCCAACTTTCGTGCGTTGGAGCAAGCGCCGGAGCAAGAGGCGGGCAAGAGTTTTTGCTGCCTGCGCATTGATAATCTTGAGTTTATGAGTCGTCATTACGGCTTAATAATGCGCGTTCACTGTATCCGCTCAATTTACCGTACGCTGCTGCCGTTGATGCAGGAAAACGAAAAGTTGTATCAATTGCCGGGTAGTGAACTGCTGTTAGTGCTGAGCGGGCCGGAAACGGAAGGGCGACTCCAGCATATGGTTAACATCCTGAATAGTCGGCAAATTCACTGGAACAATACCGGGCTGGATATGGGCTATGGTGCTGCCTGGGGGCGTTTTGATGGAAATCAGGAAACCCTGCAACCCTTGTTGGGGCAGTTAAGCTGGCTGGCGGAGCAATCCTGCGCACATCATCATGTGCTGGCGCTGGATAGCAGAGAGGAGATGGTTTCCGGGCAAACCACTAAACAGGTGCTATTGCTGAATACCATTCGCACGGCGTTAGATCAGGGTGATTTGCTGCTCTACGCCCAGCCAATTCGCAACAAAGAGGGTGAAGGTTATGATGAGATCCTCGCGCGACTGAAGTATGACGGCGGCATTATGACCCCGGATAAGTTTCTGCCCCTTATTGCTCAGTTTAACCTTAGCGCGCGTTTTGATTTGCAAGTGCTGGAATCCTTGTTGAAGTGGCTGGCAACACACCCTTGCGACAAAAAAGGTCCACGCTTTTCAGTCAATTTAATGCCGCTCACGCTGCTGCAAAAGAATATTGCCGGGCGGATTATTCGTCTGTTTAAGCGTTATTACATCTCCCCGCAGGCGGTCATTCTTGAGATCACCGAGGAGCAGGCGTTTTCTAACGCAGAAAGCAGCATGTACAACATCGAGCAGCTGCATAAGTTTGGTTTCCGGATTGCGATTGATGACTTTGGCACCGGATATGCCAACTACGAACGGTTAAAGCGTTTGCAGGCTGATATCATCAAAATTGATGGCGTCTTTGTGAAAGATATCGTCACGAACACGCTGGATGCGATGATTGTGAGATCAATTACCGATCTGGCGAAAGCGAAGTCATTGAGTGTGGTCGCGGAGTTTGTCGAGACGCCACAGCAGCAGGCGCTATTGCATAAACTTGGGGTGCAATATCTGCAAGGATATTTAATTGGTCGTCCGCAGCCATTAGCTGATTAACAGGCGTAAAAAAGCCGGGGAATTATCCCCGGCTTTTTTATGTATGGTCTTACAGCACCAGTGCTGCGATTGACGCAGACAGCACACTCACCAGGGTAGAGCCGTAAACCAGTTTCAGACCGAAGCGAGAAACCACGTTACCTTGCTCTTCATTCAGGCCTTTAACCGCACCCGCGATAATCCCGATTGAAGAGAAGTTAGCGAAGGAAACCAGGAACACAGAGATGATGCCTTCCGCACGCGGAGAGAGCGTGGAAGCAATTTTCTGCAGATCCATCATCGCAACGAACTCGTTGGAAACCAGTTTGGTCGCCATGATACTGCCCACTTGCAGTGCTTCACTGGAAGGAACACCCATCACCCATGCAATCGGATAGAAGATGTAGCCCAGGATGCCCTGGAAGGAGATGCTGTAGCCAAACCAGCCAGTCACGGTGGCAAACAGTGCGTTCAGCGCGGCGATCAGGGCGATAAAGCCGATCAGCATCGCGGCAACGATAATGGCAACCTTGAAACCTGCCAGAATGTATTCACCCAGCATTTCGAAGAAGCTCTGACCTTCGTGCAGGTTGGACATCTGAATATTTTCTTCACTGGCATCAACACGGTAAGGGTTGATCAGCGACAGCACGATAAAGGTGCTGAACATGTTCAGTACCAGCGCCGCAACGACGTATTTCGGCTCCAGCATGGTCATGTATGCACCAACGATGGACATCGACACGGTGGACATCGCCGTTGCTGCCATGGTGTACATACGATTGCGGGAGATTTTGCCGAGGATATCTTTATAGGCAATAAAGTTTTCAGACTGACCCAGAATCAGGGAGCTGACGGCGTTAAAGGATTCCAGTTTGCCCATGCCGTTGACTTTGGAGAGCAGGAAACCAATTGCGCGGATAATCACCGGCAATACGCGAATATGCTGGAGAATACCGATCAGCGCAGAGATAAAGACGATTGGGCACAGCACTTTCAGGAAGAAGAATGCCAGGCCTTGATCATTCATGCTACCAAAGACGAAGTTAGTCCCTTCGTTGGCAAAACCGAGCAGTTTTTCGAACATTTCGGAGAAGCCTTTCACGAAGCCCAGACCAACGTCGGAGTTCAGGAAGAACCACGCCAGTAACACTTCGATAACAAGCAGTTGAATAACATAACGGATACGAATTTTTTTGCGGTCGCTGCTTACCAGCAGTGCGAGAATCGCAACAACGGCAAGTGCCAGTACAAAATGAAGGACGCGGTCCATATTTGCTCCAAATATGAGGCAGGTTAAATTTCCGTGCACATTCTATGTAACATGGTTAAGGAAAACGAGATCTGACACACACTATAATGACGTCCTGTGACAAGCTTCAAAAATAGTGATCTGTCATACATTTCTGCTATGTTGTGTATGGAAGCGGAAGGTTATGTAAATGTGCTAATATTAAACATAACCATAACATTCGAGTCATCTATCTTTTCGTAGTCATAATCCTGGTCTATCAGAGAAATCATCACAACCCATTTAAATGAATTTGATAATCATTCTCATTTAACGTAGCATAAAACATAGCAAAGGCTATGTTTTAGAGGCACAAGATGACGAACTATCGCGTTGAGAGTAGCAGCGGACGGGCGGCGCGCAAGATGAGGCTCGCATTAATGGGACCTGCGTTCATTGCGGCGATTGGTTATATCGATCCCGGTAACTTTGCGACCAATATTCAGGCGGGTGCCAGCTTCGGCTATCAGTTATTGTGGGTTGTCGTTTGGGCTAACCTGATGGCGATGCTGATTCAAATCCTCTCGGCCAAACTGGGGATTGCCACCGGTAAAAATCTGGCGGAGCAGATTCGCGATCACTACCCGCGTCCCGTCGTGTGGTTCTATTGGGTTCAGGCAGAAATTATTGCGATGGCAACCGACCTGGCGGAATTTATTGGTGCGGCGATCGGTTTTAAACTCATTCTTGGTGTTTCGTTGTTGCAGGGCGCGGTGCTGACGGGGATCGCGACTTTCCTTATTTTAATGCTGCAACGTCGCGGGCAAAAACCGCTGGAGAAAGTGATTGGCGGGTTACTGTTGTTTGTTGCCGCGGCTTACATTGTCGAGTTGATTTTCTCCCAGCCTAACCTGGCGCAGCTGGGTAAAGGAATGGTGATCCCGAGTTTACCTACTTCGGAGGCGGTCTTCCTGGCAGCGGGCGTGTTAGGGGCGACGATTATGCCGCATGTGATTTATTTGCACTCTTCGCTCACTCAGCATTTACATGGCGGTTCGCGTCAACAACGTTATTCCGCCACCAAATGGGATGTGGCTATCGCCATGACGATTGCCGGTTTTGTCAATCTGGCGATGATGGCTACAGCTGCGGCGGCGTTCCACTTTTCTGGTCATACTGGTGTTGCCGATCTTGATGAGGCTTATCTGACGCTGCAACCGCTGTTAAGCCATGCTGCGGCAACGGTCTTTGGATTAAGCCTGGTTGCTGCCGGACTGTCTTCAACGGTGGTGGGGACGCTGGCGGGGCAGGTAGTGATGCAGGGCTTCATTCGCTTTCATATCCCGCTGTGGGTGCGTCGTACAGTCACCATGCTGCCGTCATTTATCGTCATTCTGATGGGATTAGATCCGACACGGATTCTGGTTATGAGTCAGGTGCTGTTAAGTTTTGGTATCGCCCTGGCGCTGGTTCCACTGTTGATTTTCACCAGTGACAGCAAGTTGATGGGCGATCTGGTGAACAGTAAACGCGTAAAACAGACAGGCTGGGTGATTGTGGTGCTGGTAGTGGCGCTGAATATCTGGTTACTGGTAGGAACGGCACTGGGATTGTAGTTGAATGAGCGTCGCATTTGGCACCATTGGCGGATGCGGCGTAAATGCTTTATCCGCCCTACGCGTTAAAGAGCTGGTTTGTAGGCCTGATAAGACGCGCTAGCGTCGCATCAGGCATTGTGCTCCATTGACGGATGCGTTTAATGGCGGTGTCCATGTCCGCGGCCTTTTCCACGATGATCGTCACGATCGCGCCAGCCTTCACGATAGCCACGCTCATACGCTTTACGCTTATCCCAGCCACGATGGTAGCCATTATCATGACGCCACCAGCGGTTTTTACGCCATTCATAATTGCGGTGCCAGTAGTCACGGTCGCGCCAGTGACCACCGTCCCAGTAATTACCGTAATGATCGCGATCGCCAATTTGTAATTTGATTGATGGCAGTAGGGTGATTTCACCTGCGTTTGCCGCAAGCGGGGTAAATGCCATCAGGGCGGCCGCCAGAAACAGTGACCTGAACATTGTTATTCTCCTTCACGATCGAAGCCGTCAGCGGCCTGTTAACGCAATATTACGGGGAGGTAAAGCGCCGTATCATCGCCATAACTCTTAAATCATAAAGGAGAGCATTTTTTGCTAAACGTTATCGTGGGGTGGCTGTTGCTTCGGACGGTTGACCATCATCATCGGCTTACCTGCTAATAACAGCCATGCCGGGAGCATGACGATACAGAGCAGCGGTAGCAATGTGGTATTGGGTACAACGACTGCCGCCATAAAAAGACTTAACCAGCCATCGCGTGTTACCACCAGCACGATGCCGAGTATAGCGCAGGAAACGGTTATTGCCGCTGGAACGGCGGGAACGTGCTCATGAAGCATCAACCCTAATGCCACGCCGACAAACACTGCCGGGAAGATTCGCCCACCGCGAAAGCCACTGGCGGCAGCAACGACCAGGGCGGCAAGTTTTATCACCGCCAGCAAAAAGTAATCGCTGGTGCTGAAAGCCTGATTTGCCACCATCTGCTGCATCTCATCCAGCCCTTTAAACAGCGAAACCGGTCCACCAATAACCCCCAGAATACCGAGAATAAATCCGCCAATACCCAGCACGAACACCGGATTTTTCATTTGATGCATCATCGCGTGCAACCGTGGTAAGCACCATACGGCGACCATCCCTGCTGCGATGGTAATCGCCGCGACAATTGCACCGCTGAGAATATCGGTCATTTCCATCTGTCCGTAATGCGCAATGGGCAGTGAAAAATGAGGATGGAAAAATAATCCGGTAGTAAGTGCACCAGCTGCTGCCGCCATTAACGGCGCAAAGAGACGATCCCATAGCGGAACTTCATTACTGCCATTTAAGGTTTGCGAAAATATCAATGCCGCCGCAACAGGTGTGCCAAACAGCGCGCCGATGGTTCCGGCAGAGGCTAAAATAGTCCACTCCATTCGGTTGACGCGCGGTAACAGACGAGCGCCAATGGCGACGGCAAGGGCGATATTGACGGTTATGATAGGATGTTCCGGCCCCAGGCTGACGCCGCCAGCAAGACCGAGAATTAATGCTACGATAAGTCCTGGTAGCGCAGAGGGCGGAACCGGTGCGCCGATAAGCGGTTCACAGGCGGGATCTGGTCCGGCATGACCCTGGCTGAAACGGATAACCAACCCCACCGCAATACCCGTTAGCGTTAATACACCGATGATCCAGAGAGGTGAATCCTGGGCTATCCCCAGAGTTCCCGGTAGTCGTTGCCAGAGCAAATTCTGTAATACCGAGGCGATTTTCATCACCATAATCAGAATAAGACTGGACGCAATCCCAATTGCCACGGCGGGGAGCGATAATAACAACATGGTTCTGGCTCGCGGATGGAGCATGTTCTATTCCTTATGCGGGGTCAGATACTTAGTTTGCCCAGCTTGCAAAAAGGCATCGCTGCAATTGGTGCTGAAACGATAAAGTAATTGTGTGACCCAGATCGATATTTACAGGGAGCCTGCCTTTCCGGCGTTGTTGTTATGCCCCCAGGTATTTACAGTGTGAGAAAGAATTATTTTGACTTTAGCGGAGCAGTTGAAGAATGACAAAGTATGCATTAGTCGGTGATGTGGGCGGCACCAACGCACGTCTTGCTCTGTGTGATATTGCCAGTGGTGAAATCTCGCAGGCTAAGACCTATTCAGGGCTTGATTACCCCAGCCTCGAAGCGGTCATTCGCGTTTATCTTGAAGAACATAAGGTCGAGGTGAAAGACGGCTGTATTGCCATCGCTTGCCCAATTACCGGTGACTGGGTGGCAATGACCAACCATACCTGGGCGTTCTCAATTGCCGAAATGAAAAAGAATCTCGGTTTTAGCCATCTGGAAATTATTAACGATTTTACTGCTGTATCGATGGCGATCCCGATGCTGAAAAAAGAGCATCTGATTCAGTTTGGTGGCGCAGAACCGGTAGAAGGTAAGCCTATTGCGGTTTACGGTGCCGGAACAGGGCTTGGGGTTGCGCATCTGGTCCATGTCGATAAGCGTTGGGTAAGCTTGCCAGGAGAAGGCGGTCACGTTGATTTTGCGCCGAATAGTGAAGAAGAGGGCATTATCCTCGAAATATTGCGTGCGGAAATTGGTCATGTTTCGGCGGAACGCGTGCTTTCTGGCCCTGGGCTGGTGAATTTGTATCGCGCAATTGTTAAAGCCGACAACCGCCTGCCAGAAAATCTCAAGCCAAAAGATATTACCGAACGCGCGCTGGCTGACAGCTGCACCGATTGCCGCCGCGCGTTGTCGCTGTTTTGCGTCATTATGGGCCGTTTTGGCGGCAATCTGGCGCTCAATCTCGGGACATTTGGCGGCGTGTTTATTGCGGGTGGTATCGTGCCGCGCTTTCTTGAGTTCTTCAAAGCCTCTGGTTTCCGCGCCGCATTTGAAGATAAAGGGCGCTTTAAGGAATATGTCCATGATATTCCGGTATATCTCATCGTCCATGACAATCCGGGTCTTCTCGGTTCCGGTGCACATTTACGCCAGACCTTAGGTCACATTCTCTAAATCCTTCCTGTTATATCGGGAGGTAACTCTCCCGATAATCTTTTAAATCATACAGTTAATTAAATTTTTCTTTGTGTCCCCTCACAAGGCCGACCTGCGTCACACTTCCGTACAGCGGGATTAATTCTCCAGTAAATGCATTATTTGTCTGGTAACGGCGATTTGTTTTGCACGTTCATAATTTCACTCGTCAACTATCACTGAACGAGGAATTAACGATGAGTAAGAAACTGATTGCCTTATGTGCCTGCCCAATGGGCCTGGCTCACACTTTTATGGCCGCTCAGGCGCTGGAAGAAGCGGCGGTAGAAGCCGGTTATGAAGTGAAAATTGAAACCCAGGGCGCGGACGGTATCCAGAATCGCCTGACGGCGCAGGATATCGCCGAAGCGACCATCATCATCCACTCCGTGGCAGTTACCCCGGAAGATAACGAGCGTTTCGAATCACGCGACGTTTATGAAATCACTTTGCAGGACGCAATTAAAAACGCTGCAGGAATCATCAAAGAAATCGAAGAGATGATTGCCTCTGAACAACAGTAATATTCGACAGGGATAATTGTTATGGCCATTAAAAAACGCAGTGCAACCGTTGTGCATGGCGCATCCGGTGCGGCAGCGGCAGTTAAGAATCCGCAGGCCTCTAAATCCAGCTTCTGGGGTGAACTCCCGCAGCATGTGATGTCAGGGATTTCACGCATGGTGCCGACCTTAATTATGGGCGGTGTGATCCTCGCTTTCAGTCAGCTGATTGCTTATAGCTGGCTTAAAATTCCTGCTGATATCGGCATCATGGATGCTCTTAATAGCGGGAAATTCTCCGGTTTCGACCTCTCCTTACTGAAATTTGCCTGGCTGTCGCAGTCCTTCGGCGGTGTGTTGTTTGGTTTTGCCATTCCGATGTTTGCTGCTTTTGTGGCGAACTCTATCGGTGGCAAACTGGCGTTCCCGGCTGGATTTATCGGCGGCTTGATGTCTACCCAGCCGACGCAACTGCTGAACTTCGATCCCAGCACGATGCAATGGGCGACCTCTTCGCCGGTGCCGTCCACCTTCATTGGTGCGCTGATTATTTCTATCGTTGCCGGTTACCTCGTGAAGTGGATGAACCAGAAAATCCAGTTACCGGATTTCCTGTTAGCGTTCAAAACCACATTTTTGCTACCGATTCTTTCCGCCATTTTTGTCATGCTGGCGATGTACTACGTCATCACCCCCTTTGGTGGCTGGATCAACGGCGGTATCCGTACCGTGCTGACCGCTGCAGGTGAGAAGGGCGCGCTGATGTACGCAATGGGGATCGCCGCGGCGACAGCAATCGACCTTGGTGGCCCGATCAACAAAGCGGCAGGTTTCGTTGCCTTCAGCTTTACCACTGACCACGTATTACCGGTCACTGCACGTTCTATCGCTATCGTTATTCCGCCGATTGGTCTGGGTCTGGCGACCATTATCGATCGTCGCTTAACTGGCAAACGCTTGTTCAACGCCCAGCTTTATCCGCAGGGTAAAACCGCGATGTTCCTGGCGTTTATGGGGATCAGTGAGGGTGCGATTCCGTTTGCACTGGAAAGCCCTATCACCGCCATTCCGTCGTATATGGTCGGCGCGATTGTCGGCTCAACCGCCGCTGTCTGGCTGGGCGCAGTGCAATGGTTTCCGGAGTCCGCTATCTGGGCATGGCCGCTGGTCACTAACCTCGGCGTCTACATGGCGGGGATCGCGCTGGGGGCAGTCATAACTGCGCTGATGGTGGTGTTCCTGCGTCTGATGATGTTCCGTAAAGGCAAATTGTTAATCGATAGCCTGTAAGAAGGACAATCCTGATGACATTACTCGCTTCGCTGCGCGACTGGCTTAAGGCGCAACAACTGGATGCGGTGCTTCTCTCCTCACGGCAGAACAAACAGCCGCATCTGGGGATCTCCACCGGATCAGGTTATGTGGTGATTAGCCGTGAAAGTGCGCACATTCTGGTGGATTCGCGCTATTACGCGGATGTAGAAGCCCGCACGCAAGGTTACCAGCTGCATTTGCTCGACGCGATGCACACGCTTGCCACCATCGTCAGACAAATCATTGCCGATGAGCAGTTGCAAACGCTCGGTTTTGAAGGCCAGCAGGTGAGTTGGGAAACCGCGCACCGCTGGCAGTTCGAACTCAATGCGAAACTGGTGAGCGCCACGCCGGATGTGCTGCGGCAAATCAAAACGCCAGAAGAGGTGGAGAAAATCCGCCTTGCCTGCGGGATTGCCGATCGTGGCGCAGAGCATATTCGCCGCTTTATTCAGGCGGGGATGAGCGAATGCGAGATAGCCGCTGAACTGGAGTGGTTTATGCGCCGGCAGGGCGCAGAAAAAGCCTCTTTCGATACCATTGTCGCCAGTGGCTGGCGTGGGGCGCTGCCGCACGGTAAAGCCAGCGACAAGATTGTTGCAGCGGGCGAGTTTGTCACTCTCGATTTCGGTGCGCTGTATCAGGGCTACTGCTCTGATATGACGCGCACCTTGCTGGTGAATGGCGAAGGGGTGAGCGCCGAATCTCACCCGCTGTTTAACGTCTATCAGATTGTCCTGCAGGCACAGCTCGCGGCAATCTCTGTAATTCGCCCCGGCGTGCGCTGCCAGCAGGTTGACGATGCCGCGCGCCGCGTGATTACCGAGGCCGGTTATGGCAAGTTTTTCGGCCATAACACCGGTCATGCTATCGGTATTGAAGTCCATGAAGAACCGCGTTTTTCACCGCGGGACACTACGACGCTACAGCCAGGTATGTTACTGACCGTGGAGCCAGGGATTTATTTGCCAGGACAAGGGGGCGTGCGCATTGAAGATGTCGTGCTGGTCACCCCGCAAGGCGCAGAAGTGCTCTACGCCATGCCGAAAACAGTGTTGCTCACGGGAGAGGCATAATGGATTTATCGCTCTTAAAAGCGTTGAGCGAGGCAGATGCGATCGCCTCCTCAGAACAGGAAGTACGGCAGATCCTGCGGGAAGAAGCGGATCGCCTGCAAAAAGAAGTGCGATTTGATGGGCTGGGATCGGTGCTGATCCGACTCAATGAGTCGACAGGTCCGAAGGTGATGATCTGTGCGCATATGGACGAAGTGGGATTTATGGTGCGCAGCATCTCCCGCGAAGGGGCGATCGATGTGTTGCCGGTTGGCAATGTACGCATGGCTGCCCGCCAGCTTCAGTCGGTGCGTATCACTACCCGTGAAGAGTGCAAAATTCCAGGCCTGCTTGACGGCGACCGGCAGGGGAATGACGTCAGCGCCATGCGCGTGGACATTGGCGCGCGCTCCTGTGACGAAGTGATGCAGGCAGGAATTCGTCCAGGCGATCGCGTCACCTTCGATACCACTTTTCAGGTTCTCCCTCACCAGCGGGTGATGGGGAAAGCCTTTGATGACCGCCTCGGTTGCTATCTGCTGGTGACGTTACTGCGTGAGCTGCACGACGCCGAGCTGCCTGCGGAAGTGTGGCTGGTGGCAAGTTCCAGCGAAGAGGTTGGCTTACGCGGCGGGCAAACTGCCACCCGCGCGGTGTCGCCGGATGTCGCCATTGTGCTTGATACCGCCTGCTGGGCGAAAAACTTTGATTATGGCGCGGCTAACCATCGCCAGATTGGTAACGGCCCGATGCTGGTGTTAAGCGACAAGTCGCTGATTGCGCCGCCAAAACTTACCGCGTGGATCGAAACCGTGGCGGCAGAAATTGGCGTACCGTTGCAGTCAGATATGTTCAGCAACGGCGGAACGGACGGCGGGGCGGTGCATTTAACCGGCACTGGCGTACCCACAGTGGTGATGGGGCCTGCAACCCGCCACGGACATTGCGCCGCATCGATTGCCGACTGCCGTGACATTTTGCAGATGGAGCAACTTTTATCTGCCCTTATTCAACGTCTTACGCGTGAGACGGTTGTTCAACTGACGGATTTTAGATGATCTCCTGATTAACCCGGAGCGGTTATGTTAACGATTCAATTTCTCTGTCCTTTGCCTAACGGTCTACATGCTCGTCCGGCGTGGGAACTTAAAGAGCAGTGCAGCCAGTGGCAAAGCGAAATCACTTTTATTAACCATCGCCAGAACGCAAAGGCCGATGCGAAAAGCTCGCTGGCGCTGATTGGCACTGGCACTTTATTTAATGACAGTTGCAGCCTGAACATTAGCGGTAGCGATGAAGAGCAGGCGCGGCGAGTGCTGGAAGAGTATATCCAGGTGCGCTTTATCGACAGCGATAGCGTCCAGCCGACGCTGGCAGAACTGACGGCGCATCCGCTGCCGCGTTCATTAAGCCGCCTGAACCCGGATTTACTGTACGGCAACGTGCTGGCAAGCGGCGTTGGCGTGGGTACACTGACCCTGTTACAGAGCGACAGCCTCGACAGTTATCGGGTGATCCCTGCGAGTGCGCAAGATTCCACCCTACTGGAGCACAGTCTGGCAACGCTTGCCGAGCAACTGAACCAGCAATTGCGTGAGCGTGACGGCGAAAGCAAAACTATCCTCAGCGCCCATTTGTCGCTGATTCAGGATGATGAATTTGCAGGCAATATCCGTCACCTGATGGCAGAACAGCATCAGGGGCTGGGGGCGGCGATCATCAGCAATATGGAGCAGATTTGTGCCAAACTTTCTGCTTCTGCCAGCGATTATCTGCGCGAGCGGGTCAGCGACATTCGCGATATCAGCGAACAGTTGCTGCATATCACCTGGCCGGAACTAAAACCGCGCAATAATCTGGTGCTTGAAAAACCGACCATTCTGGTGGCTGAAGATTTAACCCCAAGCCAGTTTTTGAGCCTCGATTTAAAAAATCTTGCGGGCATGATTCTGGAGAAAACCGGGCGCACCTCGCATACCCTGATTCTGGCCCGCGCTTCGGCGATCCCGGTACTGAGCGGCCTGCCGCTGGATGCGATTGCCCGTTATGCCGGGCAACCTGCAGTGCTTGATGCCCAGTGCGGCGTACTGGCAATTAATCCCAACGATGCGGTGAGCGGTTATTACCAGGTGGCGCAGACGCTGGCGGATAAACGCCAAAAACAACAGGCGCAAGCTGCCGCGCAGCTGGCCTATTCCCGTGATAACAAACGTATTGATATTGCGGCGAATATTGGCACCGCTCTGGAAGCCCCAGGCGCGTTTGCTAACGGCGCGGAAGGCGTTGGGCTGTTTCGTACCGAAATGCTCTATATGGATCGCGACAGCGCGCCGGACGAGCAGGAACAGTTTGAAGCGTACCAGCAGGTGCTACTGGCGGCGGGCGACAAGCCGATTATCTTCCGCACGATGGACATCGGTGGCGATAAAAGCATTCCTTACCTCAACATTCCCCAGGAAGAGAACCCGTTCCTCGGCTATCGCGCGGTACGTATTTACCCGGAATTTGCTGGCCTGTTCCGTACTCAATTGCGGGCGATTTTGCGCGCTGCCAGTTTCGGCAACGCCCAGTTGATGATCCCAATGGTCCACAGTCTCGATCAGATCTTATGGGTGAAGGGTGAGCTCCAAAAAGCGATCGTTGAGCTTAAGCGCGATGGCCTGCGTCATGCAGAGACGATTACGCTGGGTATCATGGTGGAAGTGCCGTCGGTGTGCTACATCATCGACCACTTCTGCGATGAGGTCGATTTCTTCAGTATCGGTTCTAACGATATGACCCAGTATCTGTATGCAGTCGATCGTAATAACCCGCGCGTATCGCCGCTGTATAACCCGATTACGCCATCGTTCCTGCGCATGTTGCAGCAGATTGTTACCGCTGCGCATCAGCGCGGCAAATGGGTAGGTATTTGCGGTGAACTGGGCGGTGAAAGTCGTTATCTGCCGCTACTGCTAGGGCTGGGCCTGGATGAGCTAAGCATGAGTAGCCCGCGTATTCCGGCAGTGAAAAGCCAGCTTCGTCAACTGGATAGCGAGGCGTGTCGGGAACTGGCGCGTCAGGCGTGCGAGTGCCGCAGCGCGCAGGAAATTGAAGCGTTACTTACCGCGTTTGCGCCGGAAGAAGACGTTCGCCCACTGCTGGCACTAGAGAATATCTTTGTTGATCAGTCCTTTAGTAATAAAGAGCAGGCGATCCAGTTCCTGTGCGGTAACCTCGGTGTTAACGGGCGTACTGAACATCCGTTCGAGCTGGAAGAAGATGTCTGGCAGCGGGAAGAGATTGTTACTACTGGCGTTGGTTTTGGCGTGGCGATCCCGCACACCAAATCACAGTGGATCCGTCATTCCAGTATCAGCATTGCCCGGTTGGTGAAACCGGTTGACTGGCAGTCAGAAATGGGCGAAGTCGAACTGGTGATCATGCTGACGCTGGGCGCTAACGAAGGGATGAATCATGTGAAAGTCTTCTCGCAGCTGGCGCGTAAACTGGTGAATAAAAACTTCCGCCAGTCGCTGTTTGCCGCGCAAGATGCACAAAGTATTCTGACGCTGCTGGAAACGGAATTAACCTTCTGACGTTAGCCCTGAAAACGTGCGCTATACTCTCCCGGCGTCAGACCAAACTGACGCCGGAAAACGCGACAAAAATAGTCGCTATCCGGAAACCCGCAACGCTGCGCCACTTCATGAATCGACAGATGATATTTTTGCAAAATCATCCTCGCTTTTGCCATTCGTACCCAGCGAACATACTCGATAAAACGCATTGTTCCATGCTGAGCAAACAGTTTTGACAGATGATTGGGCGTGATATTAAAAAACTGCGCCACGCTCTCGCGGGTGAGCGGCTGGGCATAATTATCCTGAACCCAGTTACAAATGCTGTGATAGAGAAAATCGCCGCGCGGCTGCGAATTGCCCGGCGGCATATTCACCACGTTACGGCAAAGATGCAGCAAACTTAACACCAGTGGCTGAATGATATTCTGCTCCAGCGGCGAACGGCTAAGATGGGTGAGGGCGGTAAGCATCGCTTCACCTTCGCCGCGTTGCAGGCTGGGAAGTTGGATCTGGCGAGCAGGATGTAACAACGACGTGGTGCGGCTATCGTAAAATGATAAGCCAAGCCAGGTCGGTGCGAACACCAGGCTTAACAGCATCACCGGTTTGTTGTTGACCGGTAAATTAGCCGCGCGTGCCGGAATAAACAGCATTTCTCCTTCCACCATACGTTGCTGCTTTGCTTCCAGCAGATTGCCGTATTCGCCGCGTAGCACGATATCCAGACGGGGAAAATCAATACATAAACTGCCCACTGGCAATGAGGTAGGCTGGCTGGCAAACCAGACGCGCCCCAGTAGTTGCGGGTTAAGCACCAGGCCGCTGAACAGATCGGCGAAAAATTGTTGATCGGCGGGCAAGCCTGGTGCTTTCATGAAAGTTCCCGATTAAAGATGCATTAACTGGCGGAATTCTTTAACTTTGCTGCGGCTGACCGGCACTTCAAAATCCAGATCTTTCAGCCGCAGAATATAGGTGTTATTAAACCACGGTTCGATCTCGCGGATTTTGTTCAGATTGACACAAAATGAGCGATGGCAGCGGAAAAAATGCGACGGCGGCAGCTTGCTGCAAAACTCGGTAATGTTCATCGGCATTACGTAGGATTCACGCCGCGTATAGACAAAGGTCATTTTCTCATGCGCTTCGGCGTAATAGATATCGTTAATGGGCGTGACGATGATTCGCTCATCTTTCACCAGATTAATGGTGTCATTCTCACGCGTTACCGTCGCGGCAGGCGTACTGCTGGTCTGCTGTTGTTGCCAGGCCGCTTCCAGTTTTTGCAGCATCCCGGTAATGCGTGACTCCTGATACGGTTTGAGAATGTAGTCAAACGCTTCCAGTTCAAACGCTTCTACCGCATGTTCTTTCCACGCGGTGATGAACACAATAAACGGTTTATGGGCGAACTGGCTGATGTTTTGTGCCAGCAACACACCATCCAGCGACGGAATATTGATATCCAGAAAAATGGCGTCGACGCGGTTATGCTGCAAAAACTTCAACACGTCCAGACCGTCGTCAAAGGTGCCGACAATCTCCATCTGGCTGTGCTCTTTAATTAGCCAGCTCAGTTCCTGTTGTGCCAGGAATTCGTCTTCAACAATGATGACTTTCACAATATCACTCCGGCTCAAAGCAATAACGTAGCCTGTGAGGCGACTGGGGTGCGTTGGTTAGGAATGTAAAACGCAATTTCCGTTCCTGGTTCCAGGCGGCGGATATGCAGCCCCTCGCCATACAATAACTTCACGCGATGATGGACATTCAGCAGGCCAATTTTATTGCCCGGCATTTCGTTCGCTTCGACCCGCTCAATCACCTTTGGATCGATGCCGTGCCCGGTATCTCGCACCGCAATACGTACCCGATTACCGCACTCTGCAACGCTGATGGTGACAACGCCTTTACCTTTGCAAGGCTGGATACCGTGGACAATGGCGTTTTCCACCAACGGCTGGATCAGCAGGCTGGGAATGCAGCAATTCACCTCTTCATCAATATCATAGATAACCGTCAGCTTGTCGCCAAAGCGGGCCTGCTCAATGGCAATATAGTCTTTAATTTGATACAGCTCTTTTTTGATATCGATTTGCTCATCATCTTTTAATTCAATGTTATAGCGCAGATAACGCGACAGATTAAAGATCAGCTGGCGAGCAGTATCCGGATTCAGGCGGATTGACGATGAAATAGCGTTCAAAGCGTTAAACAGGAAATGGGGATTAATTTTGCTTTGCAGGGCGCGAAGCTCTGCCTTATTTGCCATTTCACGCAGCTGCTCGGCGCGTGACACCTCCAGTTGCGTGGAGATGATTTGTGACAGACCGACCGCCATTTCCTGTAATGACGAGGTTATCTGATGCGCGTGGCAGTAGTAAATTTTCAGCGTTCCGGTCACAACGCCTTTCTCCCACAATGGGATCACCAGCATGGAATGAATCTCTGGTGTGCGGTGGGCTTCATCATTGTTTTTAATGATGATTTTTCCATAATTCATCGCCTGGCGGGTAGTCGGGCTAATGAAGTCATCGCCATTCTGATAGTTATGTTCACCCACGCCAACGTAGGCCAGCACATGATCGGTATTAGTCATCGCCACCGCATCGGCGTGAATGTCATCGCGGATAATTTCGCAGACTTTGCGTAATGACTCGCTATTGACATGGCGAAACAGCGGCAGCGTTTTGTTGGCGATATCCAGCGCCAGCTTGGCCTGCCGCGCGGCGCTGGCCTCTTTTTCTCCCTCAACACTTTGTACCAGCAACACAATAAAGCCGATACAGACGCTGCCGAGGATCATTGGAATCCCGATTTTAGAGACGATATCGATCCCCAATGCGGTAGTTGGTGCCCAGACAATCACCAGAATCATGGTCAACGTTTCACACAACATGCCGCCGAGAATACCGACGCGCCAGCGCTGTGCTTTGGGGATTTTCAGGTTGATCCAGCCCGATATACAACCCGCCAGAATGCTGGTGATAAAGCAGGGGATCGCCGTTACGCCGCCGATGTCAATTAAATAACGGTGAATACCCGCAATCACGCCGGTAATGATGCCCACCCACGGGCCAAACAGAATTCCGCCTGACATCACCGCGATAATACGTACGTTCACCAGCGAGCCTTCTACGGGAACGCCGGACCAGGTGCTGAACAGGGCGAACAGCGAGAAAATGGCGGTAACGGCGAGCAGCTCTTTCGGTGAGTGTGCCGACTTGTGCAACAGTTCGCGAAACAGGCGGATACGGATGAGAAAAAACAGGCAGATAAGCATTAACGCGGCCCGATCGAAGACCGCCAGCAGCATGTTGAATATTTCGTGCACGGGTGACTCTGAATAAGGATTAAACCTCTATGATAGGTAACCTGAAGGCTGATGACCAGCAGGCCGTTTTTGAGGAAAAACCACAATTTTAAAAGGGGATTGAAAGATAAATGGTGTATTAGCAATGCATCTCTTGATAATGCACATCTGGTTGGTAAATTTATTGAAATTATAATGTTAATAAAATGAGTGGTAATTTTCTTGTTAGCGTAGATAAATTTCCTGTTTTTGAAGTGGAGTTCCTCATTTAAAGCCATTGATAAAAATGTTCTAAAACGCTGGACAGACAGAAATTAATCAGGCTATTTTCAAAACAGCCACCATCGTGGCAGCGTCGCTCGGACGGTCCGGGCGCTAACGTTAATCTGAGGAAATTATGGCTGACACTCGCCCTGAACGTCGCTTTACGCGCATTGATCGTCTCCCGCCCTACGTTTTTAACATTACCGCTGAACTGAAAATGGCTGCGCGTCGGCGCGGCGAAGATATTATCGATTTCAGTATGGGTAACCCGGACGGTGCGACTCCGCCGCACATCGTCGAAAAATTATGTACGGTGGCCCAGCGCCCGGACACGCACGGTTACTCCACGTCACGCGGCATTCCGCGGTTACGTCGCGCCATTTCCCGCTGGTATCAGGATCGCTACGACGTTGAAATCGACCCAGAATCAGAAGCCATCGTCACTATTGGTTCGAAAGAGGGCCTGGCGCATCTGATGCTGGCGACGCTGGATCATGGTGACACAGTGCTGGTGCCGAATCCAAGCTACCCCATTCATATTTACGGCGCGGTGATTGCCGGGGCGCAGGTACGCTCAGTGCCGCTGGTGGAATGTGTCGACTTCTTCAATGAACTGGAGCGCGCCATTCGTGAAAGTTATCCGAAACCGAAGATGATGATCCTCGGCTTCCCGTCAAACCCAACCGCGCAATGCGTGGAACTGGAATTCTTTGAGAAGGTTGTGGCGCTGGCTAAACGCTACGATGTGCTGGTGGTCCACGACCTGGCCTATGCCGATATCGTCTACGATGGCTGGAAAGCGCCGTCAATCATGCAGGTGCCAGGTGCACGCGACGTGGCGGTCGAGTTCTTTACGCTGTCGAAAAGCTACAACATGGCGGGCTGGCGTATCGGCTTTATGGTCGGTAACAAAACGCTGGTCAGCGCGTTGGCACGTATTAAAAGCTATCACGATTACGGCACCTTTACGCCGTTGCAGGTGGCGGCTATTGCGGCGCTGGAGGGCGATCAACAGTGCGTGCGTGATATTGCCGAACAGTACAAACGCCGCCGTGATGTGCTGGTGAAAGGGCTGCATGAAGCGGGCTGGATGGTCGAAATGCCGAAGGCTTCGATGTATGTCTGGGCGAAAATCCCGGAACCGTATGCTGCCATGGGCTCGCTGGAATTTGCCAAGAAATTGCTTAACGAAGCGAAGGTCTGTGTCTCTCCGGGGATTGGCTTTGGCGACTACGGCGACACGCATGTGCGCTTTGCACTGATTGAAAACCGCGACCGTATTCGTCAGGCGATTCGTGGGATTAAAGCGATGTTCCGTGCCGACGGTTTACTACCTGCCAGCAGCAAACATATTCACGAAAACGCGGAATAACGCCTTCGCCAGAAATGCAAACAGGAGCCTGATGGCTCCTGTTTTTCATTGCACAGTTTGCTTTTAGATCATCAGGGCAAAAGTACCGGCCCAAACGATGACCATAAAAGAAATGCCCATAAAGAAATATTTCACTTTACATCTCTCCGCGTAATTACTGTTACGCCTGAATGACTTCATTACACCTGATACAGTGAGTTGACACCGGGCAAAACGACCTTAAAAGTCCTGTATTTTACCGTGGGCATCATCCCAGAATTCTGAGCTAAACTGCTCGAGACGGCGCTAATGTACGCCTAAAACTGAAACGAGACAAGAGGCATTTTCTTATTTACTTTTAGTAACTTACAGGTGTCTCATATCGGCGACAGTTTAATTTCTGACGGTAATAATTAGATATTCAGCGAAGGAAAAAACCTTAAGAAAAAAGCCATAAAAACCATGAGGTTATTATGGCTGATTTGAGGAGGGAAAGAGTGAGCGCCGTTTGTTAAATGTATAACGACGATTCACCCACCGGGCGCGTTTTAAAGCGACGGTGGATCCAGAGGTACTGCTCCGGTGCGCGCATGATCTCTTTCTCGATAATCTTGTTCATATAGGCAGCGGCTTGATTTTCATCTGTCGGGTAGCCTTCCATCTCTGGGGTGATGTACAAACGATATCCGCTGTAATCCGCTTTTCTTACCATCGTTACGGTCAACATGGCTGCGCCAGAGAGACGAGAGAGGACATAGGTGCCATTGGTTGTGGCGACATTTTCCACCGCAAAGAACGGCGCGAAGGAGCTGCCTTTACGACCATAATCCTGATCGGGAGCAAACCATACCGCTTCACCTTTCTTCAGTGCACTGACAATGCCGCGCAGATTATTTCTGCCGATCATCGCTTTGTTAGAGCGCATGCGACCACGGGTCTGCACCCATTCCATCAGCTGATTATTATGCGGGCGATAGGTGGCCATCATTGGTTGGCAAAGTCCCATTACCCGACCGCCCAGTTCCAGCGACATAAAATGGACGCCGACAACCATTACGCCGCGATTTTGCATTTGTGCGCGTTTAAGGTTATCCAGCCCTTCCACATCAAACCATTTACGTACGCGACTGTCGGGCCAGAACCACGCCATGCCGGTTTCTACCAGCGCCATGCCGAGTGAACGAAAGTTTTCGGCAATCATCTTCTCGCGCTCTTTCGCAGAATGCTGCGGGAAACAAAGTTCCAGGTTTTTACGGGCGATAGATTCACGACGTTTCAGGAATGGTCGCGCCATTGTGCCGATACGCGTGCCGAGAAAGCAGAGAACAGGATAAGGAAGCTGTACCCAAAGCCAGAGTACACCAAGCCCAAACCACGTGAGCCAGTAGCGAGGATGCAGAAACTCGCGGGAAAATTTGCATTTTGGAAACATAGTTACCTTCTGTAGATACGAATTGTTGTATCGCAGAAGATTCCATGTCGACAGCGGTACACTCAATTGATTAGGCCATCATGTACGACAATGGTTCCTGTAAAGAGTGTAAAGACTAGTCAGGACATAACCACGAGGAGCATGAATGCGGTATCTGTACTTTATCACTCGCTGACTGCTTTCAGCTACTGATTATTAATCGTGCAAAGTAAATATTTTTCCGTACGTAACAGTCTTGCATTTAACATGCTGTTTTGATTGATGCTTAGCAAAAATTGCCAGAGGTTAAGGATTGTCTTACTATTAAAGTGACTGAAGTTACAGGTTTTTTAGCGCGGCAGGAGGTTGAGCTATGATTTATTTATGGATGTTTCTCGCCCTGTGTATTGTCTGCGTAAGCGGATACATCGGTCAGGTACTGAACATGGTATCGGCGATCTCTTCTTTCTTCGGCATGGTGATCCTCGCTGCACTCATTTATTACTTCACCATGTGGTTAACTGGCGGTAATGAACTGGTGACGGGGATATTTATGTTTCTTGCCCCGGCTTGTGGCTTGATGATTCGCTTTATGGTGGGGTATGGCAGGCGATAGTGGGTCAGGATGGCTCATTTGGGCAGGTGTTCACATCAGCATCAGACATGATTGTTCACCTGCCAGGTGACAGACGCTATCGCAAAGGATGAATGAGATAATTCGCCTTTGTCGGATAAGTAGACGTGATGTCTTCTGTGAGGTTTAATGGTGGTGCATCTTCTCTCATCTTAAACAAAATCGCCTGTGATGGCTGAAGTTTTGTAGAATGCGTTGTCGTCATCACTGACGTTTTTTCTGTCTCTTTATAGCTCGCCTCACTACCACCACCAGAAATAGAAAATGCAAAAACATTGCATGCCATAATAGAGACAAATAAAAATAAGCTAAAAAGCATTAAGTTTACTTTCATAGAAAATATCCTGAAAATGGTTCACTGAAAACCTACGATGTTATAGCTGTATTTATATTTAATTAATCAGTATTTACATCGATATAATAAATGACATATCTTTGTGGTATATAAGAATAGTTCTCTGCGACAGGAAGCAGATTCCTACAACTGTAAGACTAAAAGCGGCTTTGCGATAATAACTACAGTTGTAAGATAACCCTTTCAAAATGTCCGTTGCTCTCTGATTTCTCATTTCATTCTCACCCAATATGATGGCGGCGTTTTCTAAAACTGTTAAAGAATGAGGTAAGTATGAAACGTTTAATTATGGCTACGATGGTCACAGCAATTCTGGCATCTTCAACTGTATGGGCTGCTGATAATGCACCGGTAGCGGCACAACAGCAAACTCAGCAAGTTAAGCAAACCCAGAAAACGGCAGCAGCAGAGCGTATCTCTGAACAAGGTTTATATGCGATGCGTGACGTGCAGGTAGCGCGCCTGGCTCTGTTTCATGGCGATCCGGAAAAGGCAAAAGAACTGACCAATGAAGCTTCCGCTTTGCTGTCAGATGATAGTACCGAATGGGCAAAGTTCGCTAAACCAGGTAAAAAGACCAACGTCAATGATGACCAATATATTGTCATTAATGCATCTGTCGGAATTTCTGAGAGTTATGTAGCGACACCCGAAAAAGAAGCCGCGATAAAAATTGCCAACGAAAAAATGGCGAAAGGGGATAAAAAGGGTGCAATGGAAGAGCTTCGCCTGGCCGGTGTTGGTGTAATGGAAAACCAATATTTGATGCCGCTTAAACAGACTCGTAATGCACTTGCTGATGCGCAGAAACTGCTTGATAAAAAGCAATACTACGAGGCAAACCTGGCGCTTAAAGGTGCGGAAGATGGAATCATCGTTGATAGCGAAGCACTGTTTGTGAACTAAACCTGACAGGCAATATATTGAGGTAAAGGATTTAACTCCCTCCAGTCGACAATTTTTTATGACCACAATACGACAGGTTGTGGTCATAAAATTATTTGGCGCTCGCGGTTCTATAAACTCGCATTTTATCTTCCTCAAAGTAAACCGCAATAATCCCATATTATCACAAATCATTTATTATGTTATATTTTATGGTACGCTTTAAATAGTGTAATCATACCCTTACTTGTACATCACTGACACTTCTTACAGTTGTAAGAATAACATCACAAATGTCGCGGCTCTCTCTGATTACCGCGAACCAATATTTATTATATTCTTCTTTTCGTCCTCACTACTTACCATGCAGAAAGGAATTGGAAGTAGCGATGAAATGATTTTCAGCACTTGATACAGGAATTTAAAAATATCGAGTGCAGCTACGACGATATTTTGCAGATTATTTATAGAGGCGTTATGCCTTAAATAAACGCTAAATTAACACATATTTAATTAACTAATAGGTATTGCTATGTCAACTCCACTTCAAGGAATTAAAGTTCTCGATTTCACCGGTGTGCAATCTGGCCCATCTTGTACTCAAATGCTGGCCTGGTTTGGCGCTGACGTCATTAAAATTGAACGTCCCGGCGTTGGTGACGTAACGCGCCACCAGCTGCGAGATATTCCTGATATCGATGCGCTTTACTTCACCATGCTTAACAGTAACAAACGTTCTATTGAATTAAATACCAAAACAGCGGAAGGCAAAGAGGTAATGGAAAAGCTGATCCGCGAAGCTGATATCTTAGTCGAGAACTTTCATCCAGGGGCCATTGATCATATGGGCTTCACCTGGGAGCATATTCAAGAAATCAATCCACGTCTGATTTTTGGTTCGATCAAAGGGTTTGATGAGTGTTCGCCTTATGTGAATGTAAAAGCCTATGAAAACGTTGCTCAGGCAGCGGGTGGCGCGGCATCTACTACAGGTTTTTGGGACGGTCCGCCGCTGGTAAGCGCTGCAGCGTTGGGTGACAGCAACACAGGAATGCATTTGCTGATCGGTTTACTTGCTGCTTTGCTGCATCGCGAAAAAACGGGGCGTGGGCAACGAGTCACCATGTCAATGCAGGATGCCGTGTTGAACCTTTGCCGCGTGAAATTACGCGACCAGCAGCGTCTCGATAAGTTGGGGTATCTGGAAGAATACCCGCAGTATCCGAATGGCACATTTGGTGATGCAGTTCCCCGCGGTGGTAATGCGGGTGGTGGCGGTCAGCCTGGCTGGATCCTGAAATGTAAAGGCTGGGAAACCGATCCTAACGCCTATATTTATTTCACTATTCAGGAGCAAAACTGGGAAAACACCTGTAAAGCCATCGGCAAACCAGAATGGATTACCGATCCGGCATACAGTACAGCCCATGCCCGACAGCCACATATTTTCGATATTTTTGCTGAAATCGAAAAATACACTGTCACTATTGATAAACATGAAGCGGTGGCCTATTTGACTCAGTTTGATATTCCTTGTGCACCGGTTTTAAGTATGAAAGAAATTTCACTTGATCCCTCTTTGCGCCAAAGTGGCAGTGTTGTCGAAGTGGAACAACCGTTGCGTGGAAAATATCTGACAGTTGGTTGTCCAATGAAATTCTCTGCCTTTACGCCGGATATTAAAGCTGCGCCGCTATTAGGTGAACATACCGCTGCTGTATTGCAGGAGCTGGGTTATAGCGACGATGAAATTGCTGCAATGAAGCAAAACCACGCCATCTGATATTAACGGGGGCTTCTGGCTCCCAATTTATAAAAATTTCGAGGTTATTAATCATGTCAGATCAACTTCAAATGACAGATGGTATGCATATCATCGTTGAAGCATTAAAACAGAATAATATTGACACTATTTATGGTGTTGTAGGTATTCCTGTGACGGATATGGCGCGCCATGCCCAGGCGGAAGGCATTCGTTATATTGGTTTTCGTCATGAGCAGTCGGCAGGCTATGCCGCTGCAGCAAGCGGTTTTCTTACCCAAAAACCAGGGATCTGCCTGACAGTGTCTGCGCCAGGATTCCTCAACGGTTTGACCGCATTGGCCAATGCAACGGTAAATGGTTTTCCGATGATCATGATTAGCGGCTCCAGCGACCGCGCGATCGTCGACCTACAGCAAGGTGATTATGAAGAGCTGGACCAAATGAATGCGGCAAAACCGTATGCCAAAGCAGCATTTCGCGTTAATCAGCCGCAGGATCTTGGCATTGCATTGGCACGCGCTATCCGGGTCTCAGTATCGGGTCGTCCTGGCGGTGTTTATCTTGATTTGCCAGCAAATGTCCTGGCCGCGACGATGGAAAAAGACGAAGCGTTAACCACGATTGTTAAAGTTGAAAATCCGTCGCCAGCATTATTGCCATGCCCGAAGTCAGTCACTAGCGCAATTTTGCTTTTAGCAAAAGCTGAACGACCATTAATTATTCTTGGCAAAGGCGCGGCGTATTCACAATCTGATGAACAGCTTCGTGAATTTATTGAAAGTGCCCAGATTCCATTCCTGCCAATGTCTATGGCGAAAGGGATCCTCGAAGATACGCATCCACTTTCTGCGGCAGCTGCGCGTTCGTTTGCCCTGGCAAATGCTGACGTTGTCATGCTTGTTGGTGCACGACTGAATTGGTTACTGGCACACGGTAAAAAAGGATGGGCGGCAGATACACAGTTTATTCAACTGGATATTGAACCGCAGGAAATTGACAGCAACCGCCCCATTGCTGTGCCAGTCGTTGGCGATATTGCATCCAGTATGCAAGGTATGCTGGCAGAATTGAAACAAAACACATTCACGACTCCACTGGTGTGGCGCGATATTTTAAATATCCACAAGCAGCAAAATGCACAAAAAATGCATGAAAAGTTAAGTACAGATACCCAACCATTAAATTACTTTAATGCATTGGGTGCCGTGCGCGATGTTTTGCGCGAGAACCAGGATATTTATTTAGTTAATGAAGGGGCAAATACCCTGGATAATGCACGAAATATTATTGATATGTATAAACCACGTCGTCGTCTGGATTGTGGCACCTGGGGTGTCATGGGCATCGGTATGGGCTATGCCATCGGTGCTAGCGTGACCTCTGGTTCTCCGGTTGTCGCCATTGAAGGTGATAGTGCTTTTGGTTTCAGTGGGATGGAGATTGAAACGATTTGTCGATATAACCTGCCGGTGACGATCGTTATTTTTAATAATGGCGGCATCTACAGAGGAGACGGTGTTGACCTCAGCGGCGCTGGTGCACCATCGCCAACGGATCTGTTGCACCATGCAAGGTATGACAAATTAATGGATGCGTTTCGTGGCGTTGGCTATAACGTCACCACGACAGATGAACTTCGTCATGCTTTAACCACCGGAATTCAGTCGCGCAAACCGACCATTATTAATGTGGTCATCGACCCAGCAGCAGGAACTGAAAGTGGCCATATTACCAAACTTAACCCAAAACAAGTCGCTGGTAATTAAATACTGACATCGTCTCCTCTTGCCAACTTATTATGCGATGGTAAGGGGACCCTTATCGGAAATACTATTATGCTAACATTTTTTATTGGCGATTTATTGCCTATTATCGTAATCATGCTGTTGGGTTATTTTAGCGGCAGACGAGAAACTTTTTCAGAGGATCAAGCTCGGGCATTTAATAAACTGGTATTAAACTACGCTCTTCCTGCGGCTCTATTTGTTTCTATTACCCGGGCAAACAGGGAAATGATTTTTGCGGACACTCGCCTGACCCTTGTATCACTTGTGGTTATTGTCGGATGTTTCTTTTTCTCCTGGTTCGGTTGCTACAAATTTTTTAAACGTACCCATGCAGAAGCAGCAGTATGTGCATTAATTGCAGGTTCACCTACCATTGGATTCCTGGGGTTTGCAGTTCTCGATCCTATTTATGGTGATTCCGTATCAACAGGTTTAGTGGTAGCAATTATTTCTATTATTGTTAACGCAATTACTATTCCTATTGGTCTGTATTTGCTGAATCCTTCCTCAGGAGCGGATGGTAAGAAGAATAGTAATCTGAGCGCATTAATTTCTGCGGCAAAGGAGCCAGTAGTATGGGCACCTGTTCTGGCAACGATCCTGGTGTTGGTTGGGGTAAAAATTCCGGCAGCATGGGACCCAACCTTTAATCTGATTGCGAAGGCTAACTCAGGGGTAGCGGTATTCGCTGCGGGGTTGACTCTGGCTGCACATAAATTCGAGTTCAGTGCCGAAATTGCTTATAACACCTTCCTGAAGCTGATTCTGATGCCACTGGCACTGCTTCTCGTTGGTATGGCATGTCATTTGAACAGCGAACATCTGCAGATGATGGTACTGGCAGGCGCATTACCGCCGGCATTCTCCGGAATCATTATTGCCAGCCGGTTTAATGTCTACACCCGTACTGGTACAGCGTCATTGGCTGTGAGCGTACTGGGCTTTGTCGTCACGGCTCCCTTGTGGATTTATGTCAGTCGACTGGTTTCATAATTAATCATGTTATTGATTTTACATAAATGCCGAAGTGTCTTTTCACCTTCGGCTTTTTTCAAGGCATAAGCAAATGACAAATAATGAAAGCAAAGGGCCGTTTGAAGGCTTATTAGTTATCGATATGACACATGTCCTTAATGGACCTTTCGGAACTCAACTTCTTTGTAATATGGGCGCAAGGGTAATTAAAGTTGAGCCGCCGGGTCATGGTGATGATACCCGCACATTTGGTCCCTATGTGGATGGACAGTCACTCTATTACAGTTTTATTAATCATGGCAAAGAGAGTGTGGTTCTTGATTTAAAGAATGATCACGATAAAAGTATATTTATAAATATGCTCAAACAAGCTGATGTATTAGCTGAGAATTTTCGCCCAGGTACAATGGAAAAACTGGGGTTTTCATGGGAAACGCTTCAAGAAATAAACCCGCGCCTCATATATGCTTCATCGTCAGGTTTCGGACATACCGGTCCGCTAAAAGATGCTCCTGCCTACGATACCATCATTCAGGCAATGAGCGGGATAATGATGGAAACAGGATATCCTGATGCTCCGCCAGTGCGCGTTGGTACATCTCTTGCGGATCTATGCGGCGGTGTCTATTTATTCAGCGGAATAGTGAGTGCACTTTATGGCCGCGAAAAGAGCCAGAGAGGGGCGCATGTCGATATAGCGATGTTTGATGCCACGCTGAGTTTTCTGGAGCATGGTCTGATGGCATATATCGCAACTGGGAAGTCACCACAACGTCTGGGAAATCGCCATCCCTACATGGCACCTTTTGATGTTTTCGATACTCAGGATAAGCCGATTACGATTTGTTGTGGTAATGACAAGCTTTTTTCTGCGTTATGCCAGGCACTGGAGCTTACGGAACTGGTTAATGATCCCCGATTTAGCAGCAATATTTTACGCGTACATAACCAGGCTATTCTTAAAGAATATATTGAGCGGACGTTAAAAACGCAGGCAGCTGAAGTTTGGTTAGCCAGAATACATGAAGTTGGTGTGCCCGTCGCGCCGTTATTAAGTGTGGCTGAGGCCATTAATTTACCACAAACTCAGGCGAGAAATATGTTGATTGAAGCCGGGGGAATAATGATGCCGGGTAATCCGATAAAAATCAGCGGCTGCGCGGACCCGCATGTTATGCCGGGAGCGGCAACGCTCGACCAGCATGGGGAACAAATTCGCCAGGAGTTCTCATCATAAATGTAAGATGTGCTGGTAAATAGCTCCCACATTTGAACATTGTGGGAGCCGCTATTTAGTCATTTTGCTGACAGAAAACAGTAATCTCCTGGTCCAGCTCTGCAATGTGTTCTTTTACAGAGTTCAGCAACTGAAGAATTTCAGGCTTACTGTCATCTGAAACAGGTGTTATTTCTAACTGGTGGCTAATATTAATCAACTTTTGCAAATTCAGGATGTTAGCCGCACCGTGGATGCGATGAATACACTGATGGAAAGTTCTGTTATCGCCAGCTTCTAGTGCATGAAACGCAGCGGGTAGATCTTTATGCGTTTCATGCTGGAAAGTCATGAGAATCTCCTGCATCAGTTGTAGATCATTCGCCGTATTATTCTTCAGGGCCTCGATATCAAGGTGGCGATACTGAGGTGCAATATGCGCAACCTGGTGTAACTGACTTAAATGTGTTTTCAGTACATCCAGAGTCAACGGTTTGAACAAACATAAGTTCATGCCGCAATTTAACCCTTTTTCACGTTCGTTAGCCTGTGCGTTGGCTGTAAGCCCCCAGATGGGTAAGGAAGAATTTTGCTCACGGAGTTTGCGAGTCAACTCAAAACCATCCATATTCGGCATATTAACGTCAGTAATAAGCAGATCATAATGTTGCATACTGACTTTGTGTAGCGCTTGCACACCATCAGTGGCTTCATCAACATCATATCCTAATAGATTTAGCTGGCGTTTGAGTAATAGCCTATTGGTCGGATGATCATCCGCGATTAATATGCTCAACTTTTCAGGTAGTGTTATAGGTTGTTCTGCTTTTGCCTCGACAGCCGCCACTTGTTGGGTAATTTCTACCGGGATTGTGATCGTAAATATCGTTCCTATGCCTGGATGACTTTCTAATGACAAATCGCCCTGCATGTTTTTAATTAATTCTTTGCAGATCATTAAGCCTAAACCAGAACCTGTTTGCTGACGACCTGCACTTGTTTGGCTATAGCGTTTAAACAGTTGTTGTTGTTCTTCCTGCGATAATCCACTTCCAGAATCCATAATCGTCATTTTGATAACAGCGTGGTTGTCATCAATGTGACCCAGGGAGGTCGTAATTTTTACTGCCCCCTCGGTGGTAAATTTGAGAGCATTACTCAGTAAATTTGATAAGACCTGCTTAAACGCCTGAGGGTCGATCTTAACCAGGTAATGTTCAGGAAACGTACTGCTGCAACTTAATGCGATCGATTTGCTTGCAGCAATCGCACCGAAAGAGTGACAAGTGTTCTGGACTAAAGTAGGGATATCGACCCATTGTGGTTGAAGTTGATAGTTACCCGATTCAATTTTGTCGACATCAAGGATTTCACCAATTAAGCCGAGGAGTGATTGTCCGGTGGCGTAGGCAAGTGAAATCGCCTCCACCCGTTGCTCCTTGCTAAGACCAGAACCCGACAGAAGTTCCAGGAAGCCCATAATAGAGCTTATTGGTGTTCTTATTTCGTGACTCATCGTTGCCAGAAACTGACTTTTTGCTACGGTAGCCTTTATCGCTTTATTTTTTTCTACCTCGAGTGCATTAATTAGATCACGCGTTTCAGTAATATCTTGCCAACCACAAATATATACTGCATTGTCACTTGCAGGAAGATTGCATAATGTATGCCAGTGATTAATGCATCTTTTCTCGATGCCATTATCAATTTCAAATACCTGTGTGTATATTGTTCGATTTTCTTTCGTTTCTGCTGTGACTTCATGCGCATTAGAAAAAACATCTTTAAAGGGTGAGTCACTGTTTTCTAATGGTAACATTGCATTTTTGTAGTAATCCGCAGTGAAATAATGTTCAAAAGCACTATTATGACTAATGACATTACCTTGCCAGTTTACAACATAAGTTGGATTCGGTAAGGAATCCGAGAGTGCTTTTCGGAATGATATTTGGTTTTCTAAATCACCCTGAATGACTTTACGACGACGAACTGAGCGTAACAGGTAGAATCCCCATAAAAGGCTACTGCCAACTAATAAAACGGATAATGTCGTAACAATATAAAATTGCTCGCTATATAGGTCCCATGTGTCAATGGTCACATTGGGCATTTTAATCCATTTTTCCGTCAGGCGCAGAACTTCGCTTGGGGGAATTGCATTCAGTGCTTTATTAATAATATCCTTAAGTTCCGGTTCTCCGCGAGGAAAAGCGAACGAAAGCGATGCATTCGGAACGCCAGGAATAAGAAAATGATAAAGTTCATTAGGATAGTAATGATCGATCATGTAACGCGAATTTAGCTGTGTCGCGACCAGAGCATCAAGTTCACCTTCCTTAACCTTGTGAAATGCAGCGCTGGCATTATCGACCTGTATCCATTCAACCTCCGGATACATCTCTTTTAATTGCGAATGCAGCTCATAATAATATGGAATGGCAACTTTCATTCCTTTTTTTAATGTTTGTTCACTGTCAGGCGCTTTTTGCATGACAAAAACGTAAGGCGTTGTTATGAAGGCTTCAGCAAATAAAACATTATTTTCTCGATCTTCACTATAAATAGCGCCAGGTATTATATCCCATCCTCCGGGGCTAAGCTGTGTTCCAGCATGGATATTGTGTGAAACGGTGATCGGAGAAAAATTTAAACCTGTTTGCAAGGTAATAATATTAAGAATGTCCCCCATAACGCCCCGAACCGAGCCATTTTCATCCGTCATAGAATAGGGGGGCGAGTAAGGATTTTCCAGCACCTTTAAATTGGGATGCTGCTTAATCCACTGTTTTTCATGTTCAGTGAGTTCTAATGGTTTGTTCAGAAAGGCCAGGTTTCCTGTATCAAGCCAATTTTGTGATACTTCATAGCGAACTTCATTTGTTAAAGCATCAACAAATCTATTGAGTACTTCATTAAGAATGACAGATTCTTTTCTGGTCAAGAAAAAATTATATTGACGCGGCGAGTTATAATATTTCACTACATTTAAGGAGTGAGTGAAATAGCGGGAAATCATACTGCTGGTAATGATGTTACTACCAATAAAGTAATCATTGTGCCCAGCTGAGACGGATGCTAATGCCTGATATAAATTTGTAAAAGAGATAATTGTTGCTTTTGGAAATGATTGATGAATTACCTCGTCTGGGGGGTAATTTGCTACCCGAGCAATATTTACTGGTTTTGGTGAGGTAAGCGGTCGCATTGAGTCGTGAAGGGTGGTTACCAGCGCCGGAAAGGTAATTATCAATGGTTTGGTTGCAGCAATGTCATTATTAAGAGGCGGCGAAGTAACTAAATGTGATAACACTATATCGACTTCACCTTCTGCAAGCGCGTCCATTGCTTTTTGATGATCTGCGTATTCCCGGAGTGTTAATTTGATATTTAACGCTCTTTTTAAAAGATTTAAATAATCAGCATTAATACCACGAACCCGTTGCTGCGAATCGGTATGCAACAACGTAGCCGTTTGGGACTTATGTACTGCAATCACAAGATTTTTTTTGCTCGCTAACCAACGTAATTCCTTGTTGCTCAGACGTAGTGGATCAAGTGTGACACGGTTGTTACTACTGATGCCACGATATTCGATGTAATCTTCGTCTGCGAAACTTATGGTCGACCAAAGACCACAACAGAGAAGAAAAATATAGGGTAAAAACTTCATGTGGTTAGCCGATTTTGTTACGTTGTGCGAATGTGTAAAGATCCATCAGTGATTTACATTCTAATTTTTCCATCAGGCGACTTTTATAAGTGCTGACAGTTTTGTTGCTGATGAACATTTTTTCAGCAATGTCATTATTATCCTTGCCATCAAGAATATACCGCATGACACTAATTTCTTGTTTCGATAAGGAGTCGAGTTTTTGCTGGTCGGACGTTAAACTTCCAACAAACCGGTTGAGAGAGAAGGGGAAATAGCAGTAGCCATTTTTTGCAGCTTCAATAGCCGCAATGATATTGTTCATGCCTTCTTTTTTACTCACGAAACCATTAGCGCCAGCATCAGCACAATGTTTCCCGTAAAAATGGTCATTTTTAGCGGAGACGATAATAATAATTCCGCTATATTGGCGCTTCCTCAGCGTTTCTAACACCTGGATACCGTTAACTCCGGGGATATCGACATCAATGATGACGATATCAGGCTTAAGTGTTTCCACCCGCTGAACGGCACTTCCGCCTTCAGTCAACTCTGCTAAGATTTCAATATCGTTTTTGATCAATAAATTACGAATTGCTGCGATAGCAAGAGGATGGTCATCAATAATTATTGCGTTCATAGATTATTCCCTTTGCAATGAAGCATTTCCCTTCTCCTTGTAGTAATACAGACATAAGGTATCATCTCATTTTCTCAATAAAAATAAGAAAATTTGAGCTTCCTTTAAGATAATTCGACAAGTATACCATATAAATAGTCGGCATAAATAAAATGTCAACAATAAAATCAGGGATGATACCGATGATTTATAGTTTCAAATGAGCACTATAAGTTTTCTCACTAATCCTACAGGCGTAAGAATTGTATTGCAAAAGCCGCGGTTTAGTCCTCTGTTGTTATTTTTGCACTTCATTTAAATTAGCCCTCCAACGTTCCCGGGATAATGTGCAAAACATGCACTGTGTTTGATATGAGGAATGAATACTCTTTTCATTCAATTCATAAATTTCATCTATGCGAAATGAGAGATAATAGTGGAACAGATTAATTCAAATAAAAAACATTCTGACAGAAGAAAATATTTTGCTTTGTTAGCGGTAGTTTTATTTATTGCGTTTTCAGGTGCCTATGCCTATTGGTCAATGGAATTAAAAGACATGATTAGTACAGATGACGCCTATGTCACGGGAAATGCAGATCCAATTTCTGCACAAGTCTCAGGCAGCGTCACTGTCGTTAATCATAAAGATACGAACTACGTTCGACAAGGTGACATTTTAGTTTCACTGGATAAAACTGATGCCACTATCGCACTCAATAAAGCTAAAAATAATCTGGCAAATATTGTTCGGCAAACGAATAAACTATACTTACAGGATAAACAATACAGTGCCGAAGTCGCTTCAGCACGTATTCAGTATCAACAATCTTTAGAAGATTATAACCGTCGTGTGCCTTTAGCGAAGCAAGGGGTTATTTCAAAAGAAGCGCTGGAGCATACCAAAGATACGTTAATAAGTAGCAAAGCGGCATTGAATGCTGCTATCCAGGCTTATAAAGCGAATAAAGCTTTAGTAATGAACACACCATTAAACCGTCAGCCACAAGTCATTGAAGCTGCAGATGCAACCAAAGAAGTCTGGTTGGCGCTTAAACGTACGGATATTAAGAGTCCGGTTACCGGTTATATTGCCCAGAGAAGTGTTCAGGTCGGCGAAACAGTGAGTCCCGGACAATCATTAATGGCTGTCGTACCGGCGCGTCAAATGTGGGTTAATGCCAACTTTAAAGAAACACAACTCACGGATGTACGGATTGGTCAATCGGTCAATATTATCAGCGATCTTTATGGTAAAAATGTTGTGTTTCATGGTCGGGTGACAGGGATCAATATGGGAACCGGCAATGCGTTCTCCTTATTACCTGCACAAAATGCGACAGGGAACTGGATCAAAATCGTTCAGCGTGTACCGGTTGAAGTTTCTCTGGATCCAAAAGAACTCATGGAACACCCTTTGCGCATTGGTTTATCGATGACTGCAACTATTGATACGAAGAATGAAGACATTGCCGAGATGCCCGATCTGGCTTCAACCGTGACGTCCATGCCTGCTTATACCAGTAAGGCTTTAGTTATCGATACCAGTCCGATAGAAAAAGAAATTAGCAACATTATTTCGCATAATGGACAACTTTAATGGCAATCACTAAATCAACTCCTGCACCATTAACCGGTGGGACGTTATGGTGCGTCACTATTGCATTGTCATTAGCGACGTTTATGCAAATGTTGGATTCCACTATTTCTAACGTCGCAATACCGACAATATCTGGCTTTCTGGGAGCATCAACAGACGAAGGCACCTGGGTTATCACCTCGTTTGGCGTAGCAAATGCCATTGCGATCCCTGTTACCGGCAGGCTGGCACAAAGAATAGGCGAATTAAGGTTATTTTTACTTTCAGTAACCTTTTTTTCGCTGTCTTCATTAATGTGTAGTTTATCGACCAATCTAGATGTGCTGATATTTTTTAGAGTCGTTCAGGGGTTAATGGCGGGGCCGTTAATTCCACTGTCACAGAGTTTATTATTAAGGAATTATCCACCAGAAAAAAGAACATTTGCTCTGGCATTATGGTCAATGACCGTGATTATCGCTCCGATATGTGGGCCGATATTGGGCGGCTATATTTGCGATAACTTTAGCTGGGGTTGGATATTTTTAATCAATGTCCCTATGGGGATTATCGTCCTGACATTATGCTTAACCTTACTTAAAGGAAGAGAAACTGAGACTTCACCGGTCAAAATGAATCTACCAGGACTGACCCTGTTAGTGCTCGGTGTTGGTGGCTTGCAAATTATGCTTGATAAAGGGCGCGATCTGGATTGGTTCAACTCGAGTACAATAATACTACTAACAGTAGTATCAGTTATTTCTCTGATCTCTTTAGTCATTTGGGAGTCGACCTCAGAGAATCCGATTCTTGACCTCAGTTTGTTTAAGTCCCGTAATTTCACCATTGGTATTGTGAGTATCACATGCGCGTATTTATTTTACTCTGGAGCGATAGTTCTTATGCCGCAGTTACTCCAGGAAACGATGGGGTATAATGCGATATGGGCCGGACTTGCCTATGCGCCCATCGGTATCATGCCGCTATTAATATCACCTTTGATAGGACGTTATGGCAACAAAATTGATATGCGGTTGTTGGTGGCATTTAGTTTTTTGATGTATGCGGTTTGCTATTACTGGCGTTCTGTGACATTTATGCCAACGATTGATTTTACAGGCATCATTTTGCCGCAGTTTTTTCAGGGATTCGCCGTTGCCTGTTTCTTTTTACCCTTAACAACGATTTCGTTTTCAGGCTTGCCAGATAATAAATTTGCCAATGCCTCGAGTATGAGTAATTTTTTTCGCACCTTGTCAGGATCAGTTGGTACGTCGTTGACAATGACACTGTGGGGACGCCGCGAATCGTTACACCATAGTCAGTTGACAGCAACCATCGATCAATTTAACCCCGTGTTTAATTCATCGTCACAAATTATGGATAAATACTATGGTTCGCTTTCAGGAGTTCTTAATGAAATTAATAATGAAATAACTCAGCAGTCACTTTCTATTTCTGCAAATGAGATTTTCCGTATGGCGGCTATTGCTTTTATCTTACTTACGGTTTTGGTTTGGTTTGCGAAACCGCCGTTTACAGCGAAAGGCGTTGGGTGATGGAAAAAGAGGAGGCTATAGCAGGTAAAACGGCAGAATCTTAAGTCTGCGTCATCGGCAGCATCGCTCACCCAGGGAAAGGATGGCGATGCTGCGTTGAAACGTTATTAACGGCCTTTTGCCAGATATTGATTCATCTCTTCTTCCGGCACCATTCCACCTCCCGTCGCCCACACCAGATGAGTGGCATTACGCAGTTGTTCGGCGCTGAAACCGTGCATCTGTTGGTAACTTACTGATGCGCACACGCGCTGAGACCCGGCCATACCCGCCAGTGCCGATGGTTCAAGACGAATACCTTCTTCCTGCGCCAGCCAGCCAAGCATGTCATACATGGTTTGATCGCTAAGGGTATAGAAACCATCCAGCAGACGCTCCATTGCCCGCCCGACAAAGCCCGATGCGCGACCAACTGCAAGGCCATCGGCAGCGGTAAGGTTGTCGATGCCAATATCCTGAACAGAAATCTGATCGTGTAATCCGGTATGGACGCCTAATAACATACACGGGGAGTGTGTTGGTTCGGCAAAAAAGCAGTGAACATGATCGCCAAACGCCAGTTTAAGTCCGAATGCGACGCCACCAGGACCACCGCCAACACCACACGGCAGATAGACAAACAGAGGGTTATCAGCATCGACGATGCGACCTTGCTGAGCAAATTGCGCCTTAAGACGCTGGCCTGCGACGGAATATCCAAGGAACAACGTGCGGGAATTCTCGTCATCAATAAAGAAACAGTTCGGGTCAGACTGCGCTGCTTTACGTCCTTCCTCGACAGCAACACCATAATCTTGCTCGTATTCCACGACAGTAACGCCATGACTGCGCAGTTTCGCTTTTTTCCAGGCGCGGGCATCAGCAGACATATGCACCGTTACTTTAAAGCCGATGCGGGCGCTCATAATACCAATTGATAACCCCAGATTTCCGGTTGATCCCACAGCAATACTGTATTGGCTAAAGAACTGTTTAAACTCCGGGGAAAGCAGTTTGCTGTAATCATCCTCAAGTGTCAGCAAACCCGCTTCCAGAGCCAGTTTTTCAGCATGGGCCAGGACTTCATAAATCCCGCCACGTGCTTTTATGGAGCCGGAAATCGGCAAATGGCTGTCTTTTTTTAGTAGCAATTGCCCGGCGATCGGCTGGTGATATTCCTTTTCCAGCCGTTTTTGCATAGCAGGAATAGCAACCAGTTCTGATTCAATAATCCCCCCCGCGGCAGCCGTTTCAGGAAATGCTTTTGCCAGATACGGCGCAAAACGAGACAGGCGCGCATGGGCGTCCTGAACATCCTGTTCGGTCAGGCCAACATAAGGTAAACCTTCTGCCAATGAGGTCGTGCCAGGATTAAACCAGGTGGTTTCTTTAAGAGCAACCAGATCCTCTACCAACGGATACTGGGCGATGAGCGAATTCATTTTAGCGTTTTCCATAGTACGTCTCTTTGCGCTTAGATGATAAATGACAGCAGGAATGTGCCCGCCAGAGCGATGACTGAAGCGATAAATGTCGCTGTCGTATAGTATTTAAATGTTTCATTGAGCGTAGCGCCGCAATATTGCTTCACCAGCCAGAAAAGCGAGTCCGTAACGATCGTGCAGCCAATCGCACCGGAACCGATAGCAATCGCAATAATTTCCGGGCTGATGTCGGGATACAGCGGCAGCACAATGATCCATATTTATATCTTCTTCTCCAGGTTGGCATGTTTTACCTACTTGCCTACATGGTGACTCGTTGGCGAGAACAGAGGCGAAATTGGGTACAATTGTCCGGGAATTATTGTTACTTTTTATTGTATTGCCGTGTCGGGTGATAGGGCGTCGAGAATATCGTTGGATCTCGCCAGTGACGTCTGTTTCTGCTACAGTGCCCGTTTTACGGCAAACGGCTTGGGTATGGCTTCATTAAAGGATGTCGCACGCCTGGCGGGAGTGTCGATGATGACAGTCTCCCGGGTGATGCATAATGCAGAATCTGTGCGTCCTGCAACGCGTGACCGCGTATTGCAGGCAATCCAGACCCTGAATTATGTTCCTGATCTTTCCGCCCGTAAAATGCGCGCTCAAGGACGTAAGCCGTCGACTCTCGCCGTGCTGGCACAGGACACTGCTACCACTCCTTTCTCTGTTGATATTCTGCTTGCCATTGAGCAAACCGCCAGCGAGTTCGGCTGGAATAGTTTTTTAATCAATATTTTTTCTGAAGATGACGCTGCCCGCGCGGCACGTCAGCTGCTTGCCCACCGTCCGGATGGCATTATCTATACTACAATGGGGCTGCGACATATCACGCTGCCTGAGTCTCTGTATGGTGAAAATATTGTATTGGCGAACTGTGTGGCGGATGACCCAGCGTTACCCAGTTATATCCCTGATGATTACACTGCACAATATGAATCAACACTGCATTTGCTCGCGGCGGGCTATCGTCAACCGTTATGCTTCTGGCTACCGGAAAGTGCGTTGGCAACAGGGTATCGTCGGCAGGGATTTGAGCAGGCCTGGCGTGATGCTGGACGAGATCTGGCTGAGGTGAAACAATTTTACATGGCAACAGGTGATGATCACTACACCGATCTCGAAAGTTTACTCAATGCCCACTTCCAATCTGGCAAACCAGATTTTGATGTTCTGATATGTGGTAACGATCGCGCAGCCTTTGTGGCTTATCAGGTTCTTCTGGCGAAGGGGGTACGTATCCCGCAGGATGTCGCCGTAATGGGCTTTGATAATCTGGTTGGCGTCGGGCATCTGTTTTTACCGCCGCTGACCACAATTCAGCTTCCACATGACATTATCGGGCGGGAAGCTGCATTGCATATTATTGAAGGTCGTGAAGGGGGAAGAGAGACGCGGATCCCTTGCCCGCTGTTGATCCGTTGTTCCACCTGATATTATGTTAACCCAGTTGCCAGAGTGCTCCATGTTGCAGCACAGCCACTCCGTGGGAGGCATAGAGCGACAGTTCCCGTTTTTCTGGCTGCGGATATATTCGGCTACTCATTACCGCCTCCCCGTCGTTAATAAATACTTCCACGGATGATGTATCGATAAATATCCTTAGGGCGAGCATGTCACCCTGCGGGAGGGGAATACTACGGTAGCCGTCTAAATGCTCGTGTGGGTAATACCGCCACAAAACAAGCCGCTCAGATTGGTTATCAATATACAGCCGCATTCCTGTGCCGAGTTGTAATCCGTAATGTTCGGCATCACTGTTCTTCAGCGCCCACTGCAACTGAATCTCAACTGCTTGCGCGTTTTTCTGCAAAACATATTTATTGCTGATTGTGCGGGGAGAGATAGATTGATGCTGCTGGCGTAACGACTCAGCTTCATGTACCGGGCGTTGTAGGAGTTTGCCATTGCTCTCTGATAGCTCGCGCGCCAGCGTCATGCAGCCTGCCCAGCCTTCACGTTTTGAGGGCATTGGCGATTCCCACATATCCATCCAGCCGATAACAATACGCCGACCATCCTTCGCTAAAAAGCTTTGTGGTGCATAAAAGTCATGTCCGTTATCAAGTTCAGTAAAATGCCCGGATTGTGCAAAAAGTCGTCCTGGCGACCACATTCCGGGTATTACGCCACTTTGAAAGCGATTTCGATAACTGTATCCCTCGGCATTCATTCCCTGCGGGGAAAACATCAGATAATGCTGATCGCCAAGGCTGAAAAAGTCCGGACATTCCCACATATAGCTTTCACCCGCATCAGCGTGGGCCAGTACGCGATCGAAAGTCCATTCACGCAATGAACTGCCGCGATAAAGCAGTATCTGCCCCGTGTTACCTGGGTCTTTCGCCCCGACTACCATCCACCATGTGTCGGCTTCACGCCACACTTTAGGATCGCGGAAGTGCATGATTCCTTCTGGTGGAGTGAGGATCACACCCTGTTTCTCGAAATGAATACCATCCCGACTGGTAGCCAGACATTGTACTTCGCGAATTGCATCGTCATTACCTGCACCATCGAGCCAGACGTGTCCGGTGTAGATAAGTGAGAGGACACCATTGTCATCGACAGCACTACCTGAAAAACACCCGTCTTTGTCATTCTCGTCTCCAGGCGCTAGCGCAATAGGCTCATGCTGCCAGTGGATCATATCGTCGCTGGTGGCATGTCCCCAGTGCATTGGCCCCCAGTGTTCACTCATCGGGTGATGTTGATAAAACGCGTGATAACGATCGTTAAACCAGATCAGGCCGTTTGGATCGTTCATCCACCCGGCAGGAGGCGCGAGGTGAAAATGGGGATAGAAAGTGTTACCCCGGTGCTCATGAAGTTTTGCTAGTGCGTTTTGCGCCGCATGCAATCGAGATTGCGTCATTTTAATCATCCTGGTTAAGCAAATTTGGTAAATTGTTAACGTTAACTTTTATAAAAATAAAGTCCCTTAATTTCATAAATGCGATGAATATCACAAATGTTAACGTTAACTATGACATTTTGTGATCGAATATGCATGTTTTAGTAAATCCATGACGATTTTGCGAAAAAGAGGTTTATCACTATGCGTAAGTCAGATGAATTTGAGGGAAAAAAATGCCAGCCAAAGTATGGGTTTTAGGGGATGCGGTCGTAGATCTCTTGCCAGAATCAGACGGGCGGCTACTGCCTTGTCCTGGCGGTGCGCCAGCTAACGTTGCGGTGGGAATCGCCAGATTAGGCGGAATAAGTGGGTTTATAGGTCGGGTGGGGGATGATCCTTTTGGTGCGTTAATGCAAAGAACGCTGCTAACTGAGGGAGTCGATATCACGTATCTGAAGCAAGATGAATGGCACCGGACATCCGCGGTGCTTGTCGATCTGAACGATCAAGGGGAACGTTCATTTACGTTTATGGTCCGCCCCAGTGCCGATCTTTTTTTAGAGACGACAGACTTGCCCTGCTGGCGACATGGCGAATGGTTACATCTCTGTTCAATTGCGTTGTCTGCTGAGCCTTCGCGTACCAGCGCATTTACAGCGATGACGGCGATCCGGCATGCCGGAGGTTTTGTCAGCTTCGATCCCAATATTCGTGAAGATCTATGGCAAGACGAGCATTTGCTCCGCTTGTGTTTGCGGCAGGCGCTACAACTGGCGGATGTCGTCAAGCTCTCGGAAGAAGAATGGCGACTTATCAGTGGAAAAACACAGAACGATCGGGAGATATGCGCGCTGGCAAAAGAATATGAGATCGCCATGCTGTTGGTGACTAAAGGTGCAGAAGGGGTGGTGGTCTGTTATCGAGGACAAGTTCACCATTTTGCTGGAATGTCTGTGAATTGTGTCGATAGCACGGGGGCGGGAGATGCGTTCGTTGCCGGGTTACTCACAGGTCTGTCCTCTACGGGATTATCTACAGATGAAAGAGAAATGCGACAAATTATCGATCTCGCTCAACGTTGCGGAGCGCTTGCAGTAACGGCGAAAGGGGCGATGACAGCGCTGCCATGTCGACAAGAACTGGAATGGTGAGAAGTAAACGGCGAAGTCGCTCTTATCTCTAAATAGGACGTGAATTTTTTAACGACAGGCAGGTAATTATGGCACTGAATATTCCATTCAGAAATGCGTACTATCGTTTTGCATCCAGTTACTCATTTCTCTTTTTTATTTCCTGGTCGCTGTGGTGGTCATTATACGCTATTTGGCTGAAAGGACATCTAGGGTTGACAGGGACGGAATTAGGTACACTTTATTCGGTCAACCAGTTTACCAGCATTCTATTTATGATGTTCTACGGCATCGTTCAGGATAAACTCGGTCTGAAGAAACCGCTCATCTGGTGTATGAGTTTCATCTTGGTCTTGACCGGACCGTTTATGATTTACGTTTATGAACCGTTACTGCAAAGCAATTTTTCTGTAGGTTTAATTCTGGGTGCGCTCTTTTTTGGTCTGGGGTATCTGGCGGGATGCGGTTTGCTTGACAGCTTCACCGAAAAAATGGCGCGAAATTTTCATTTCGAATATGGAACAGCGCGCGCCTGGGGATCTTTTGGCTATGCTATTGGCGCATTCTTTGCTGGCATATTTTTTAGTATCAGTCCCCATATCAACTTCTGGTTGGTCTCTCTATTTGGCGCTGTATTTATGATGATCAACATGCGTTTTAAAGATCAGGAACACCAGTGCGTAGCGGCGGATGTGGGAGGGGTAAAAAAAGAGGATTTTATCGCAGTTTTCAAGGATCGAAACTTCTGGGTTTTCGTCATATTTATTGTGGGGACGTGGTCTTTCTATAACATTTTTGATCAACAACTCTTTCCTGTCTTTTATGCAGGTTTATTCGAATCACACGATGTAGGAACGCGCCTGTATGGTTATCTCAACTCATTCCAGGTGGTACTCGAAGCGCTGTGCATGGCGATTATTCCTTTCTTTGTGAATCGGGTAGGGCCAAAAAATGCATTACTTATCGGTGTTGTGATTATGGCGTTGCGTATCCTTTCCTGCGCGCTATTCGTTAACCCCTGGATTATTTCATTAGTGAAGCTGTTACATGCCATTGAGGTTCCACTTTGTGTCATATCCGTCTTCAAATACAGCGTGGCAAATTTTGATAAGCGCCTGTCGTCGACGATCTTTCTGATTGGTTTTCAAATTGCCAGTTCGTTGGGGATTGTGCTGCTTTCAACGCCGACTGGGATACTCTTTGACCACGCAGGCTACCAGACGGTTTTTTTCGCAATTTCGGGTATTGTCTGCCTGATGTTGCTATTTGGCATTTTCTTCCTGAGTAAAAAACGTGAGCAAATAGTGATGGAAACGCCAGTACCTTCAGCAATATAAACGTAAACTTTTTCCGGTTGTTGTCGATAGCTCTATATCCCTCAACCGGAAAATAATAATACCAAAATGCTTAGCCCTGCTAATAATCGCCTAATCCAAACGCCTCATTCATGTTCTGGTACAGTCGCTCAAATGTACTCCGGATACACGGCTCGCTGATTTCCAGGGCATTGTCGTAATTCAGCGACCTGTCCCGTGTATCACGGGCCTGCGAATTCATCAAGGAAAGCATTGTGGAGTGAAGTATCAAGTCACGCCATATTTCGCGATCAGGATTGTGTGTGATGGTTACATCGCCCAGCCCAGGGCTGTTTAGTCATCAGCGTTTTCTGACCGTGTTGAGATTTCAACCTGTTGCAGGAAAAATGAGTAGATAGGGCAAATGTGCTGCCAAACTTATCTTTTACGGGGTGAAGGTAGATATCGTTTGAAGGGTATCTGGTGTCCCCTGCAGACATCTACTTCAAGCGGCAGGGGATTGATTGGAATGGTGTTTTTTAGATGTGAAAAATATTTTACCCGCTATTTTACCCATTGGCGCGGCTTAAGAGCTTATTTTTGAATTCACAATGGTCACGATATAACCATCTTGCTCGCCCGTGGATAACTTTGGCTTTTGGCAGGTCGCCGGACTTAATCCGGTCATAGATGAAGGTTTTACCGAAGCCAGTATCGGCCATGATGAATTTCAAATCAACCAGGGAATCAGGCTGTAGTTCGTGTTGCATGAGTGCTATCTCCGAATAGGGAATCGAACCTGCAAATCAGGCAATAAAAAACCGCCATCAGGCGGCTTGGTGTTCTTTCAGTTCTTCAATTCGAATATTGGTTACGTCTGCATGTGCTATCTGCGCCCATATCATCCAGTGGTCATAGCAGTCATTGATGTTCTCTGCTTCGATAACTCTGTTGAATGGTTCTCCATTCCATTCACCTGTGACTCGGAAGTGCATTTATCATCTCCATAAAACAAAACCCGCCGTAGCGAGTTCAGATAAAAGAAATCCCCGCGAATGCGAGGATTGTTATTCATTGCTGATATTCACCTTTATCGCGAACACCTTTACCGGTTTATCGCCGAAGTGCGGATGTGTGATTGTCTTGATTTCATATCCGTCATACGGAACATCAATTCTACGGCTGGAATCGTCGCGCTTCGGATATCCCTTTGTGATAATCAGGCGGTCATG